>NZ_JBJGYO010000021.1:0-88920 GCF_054050035.1 Geodermatophilus sp. SYSU D00815
TCACAGCGTTACGGCGGCCATGGCGAGAGGGAAACGCCCGGTTCCATTCCGAACCCGGAAGCTAAGCCTCTCAGCGCCGATGGTACTGCCCCGGAGACGGGGTGGGAGAGTAGGACGCCGCCGGACATACCTTCCAGAACGGGGGTCGGAGCCAGGTGCTCCGGCCCCCGTTCTCTTTGTGTCCGGCTCCATGGGCTCGAGCCCGAATAGGCCCCCGATGCGTGAGGTACCCAGACGTCATGACAGCTCCGCGAGGCGGATCCGGCGGCTCGTCCCGGCGGGGAGGGCCGGCGCGCGGTGGCGGCTCCGCTGGGGGATCCCGCGGCGGAGCCGGCCGCCAGCAACGGGGCGGCCCGGTCCGCGGTAGCGGCTCCGGCGGGTCCGGTCGCCGGGCCGGTGGCGCCGAGGGCCGCGGCGGGCGGACCGAACGGCCGCGGTGGAGCGCGGGCGACCGGCCGCAGCGGCCCGCCGGGGGCTACCGGGGACGGCCGGACGGCGACGTCGGCGGCGACCGGCGGAACGCCGGCGGTCCCGGCGAAGGGCGCGGACGGGAGCGGGGCAGTGGTCCCCGCGGGGGCGAGCGACCGCAGCGCAGCGAGTGGCAGGACCGGCGCGCCGGCAGCGGCCGGGCGTCATGGCAGGACCGGCGTCCCGGCGAGGAATCGTCGTGGCGCGACCGGCGTCCCGGCGAGGGGTCGTCGTGGCGCGACCGGCGTCCCGGCGAGGGGTCGTCGTGGCGCGACCGGCGTCCCGGCGAGGGGTCGTCGTGGCGCGACCGCCGTCCCGAGGGGGAGCGAGCGGGGCGTGACCGGCGTCCCGCTGCTGGGCCTCGCGACGGCGCGGACTCCTGGCGTGACCGGCGGGCAGGAGAGGACCGGCCGCGCCGCTCCGGCGGCCCCCGCGGTGAGCAGCAGGGATCCGGTGACCGCCCGCAGTGGGAGGGGCGGCGGTCCCCGTCGTCCCGCACCGACCGCCCGGCCGGTGGACGAGGCCGGCAGGACTGGCGCGACCGGCGTCCCGGGGACGACCGTCGTGCCCAGCGACCCACCGACCAGCCGCCCCGTCCGGCTGGTCCCGAGGTGCCGGACTGGGCCGACCCCAAGGAACTGGACGGCTCGGTACGCGCCGCGCTGCGCGGGCTCGACCCCCGCAACGCCGATCGCGTCGCCCGCCACCTCGTCGTGGCGGGGACGCTCGTCGACGAGGAGCCCGAACTGGCCCTCGAGCACGCCCGTGCCGCCCGCGACCGGGCATCGCGCGTCGCCGCCGTGCGCGAGGCCGTGGGCGTGGCCGCCTACCACGCCGGAGACTTCGCCGAGGCGGCCCGTGAGCTGCGGGCCTACCGGCGGATGAGCGGGGACGAGGGGTACCGCGCCGTCCTCGCCGACTGCGAGCGAGCCCTCGGCCGACCGGAGGTGGCCCTGCGCCTGGTGGCCGAGGCCCTCGCCGGCGCGCCGGACGCCGAGGAGCGGGTGGAGCTGCGCCTGGTGGAGGCCGGCGCCCGACGTGATCTCGGTGAGGCGGCCGCCGCCCGGCTGGTGCTGGAGGACGCGCTCGGCGGTCGTCCCGACCCGGCATCGCTGACCGGAGCCGACCCGGGCCGCCTGCGGGTGGCCGCCGCCTATGCCGACCTGCTCGCCGACCAGGGCGACGAGGGGCGCGCCGCGGTCTGGCGGGAGGCCGTGGCCGAGGCCGACCCCGACGACGTCGCCGGCCTCGGCGACGGCCCCGCGGTCGTGTTCTCCGAGGAACCGGTCGAGGAGCCGGCGGTCGAGGAGCCGGCGGTCGAGGAGCCGGCGGTCGAGGAACCGTCGGCGGAGGAGCTGTCGGTCCCGCTGCCGGCTCTCGACGAGGACGACGAGCTCGACCTCGGCGACGACATCGAGGCCGAGGTCGCCGAGCTGCTCGGCGAGGACCACCCGCTGGCCCGGCCCGACCGCGACTCGGGGGACTGACCACCGACAGGACCGGCGTCGGACGTCCACAGCACCGCTGCGCGTCCACAGATCACCGCCGTGCCGGGGCCGCGGCCCGACCGGTGGCCAG
The DNA here is from genome assembly GCF_054050035.1 of Geodermatophilus sp. SYSU D00815. NCBI lineage: Bacteria > Bacillati > Actinomycetota > Actinomycetes > Geodermatophilales > Geodermatophilaceae > Geodermatophilus > Geodermatophilus sp. SYSU D00815. The sequence goes on from NZ_JBJGYO010000021.1 coordinate 2,047, forward strand.
GCTCTGTGGCATGAGCGTGGCTGTGATCGATCGGAACGACGTGCTGCTGCGGGGTCGGCTGTCCGCCCCCGCGGAGATGCGCACCCTGCCCAGCGGGGACGCGCTGGTGACCTTCCGGCTGATCGTCCGCCGGCCCGAACCCCGGGCCCGCGGGCGGTCGGTCGACGTCCTCAACTGCGTGACCTACGACCGGGCCCTGCAGCGCCGCGTGGCGCTGTGGCAGCCCGGCGACGTGGTGGAGGTCGAGGGCGCGCTGCAGCGCCGGTTCTGGCGCACCGGCGGCGGCACGAAGACCTCCGTGTGCGAGGTCAACTGCCGCAAGGGGCGCAAGGTGCCGCGGGCGACGGCCGCGGCCGACGTCCGGACCGCCTGAGGATCAGCCGGCGTGCGGTCGCAGGACCAGCCCGGTGCGGGGCTTCGGCACGAACAGCGTCGACTTCCGCGGCATCCGCGCACCCGCCCGGGCCACGGCGGCGACGTCCGCGGGCGAGGGCGCGCGGAGCAGGACGGCGGTGCCCCGGCGTTCGCCGGCCGTCCGCAGCGCCTCGGGCACGTCGTGGGCCACGAGGACCGACGCGGGGTCGTCCCGGCGCCCCCAGAGGCGCTCGAACAGGCCGTGGTGCGCCAGGACGACGTCCAGGCCCCGCCACGCCGCGGGCGCCTCGGACGGCACCGCCCGCCGGACGGGCTCCGACGGGTCCCGCAGTTCCACCAGCCGCTGCCCGTCGCTGAGCAGGAACCCCTCGGCGGCGGGGTCGGCCAGCCACCGACGGGCGGGCGGCTCGGCCGATCCGCCGTCGGTCGGCAGCTCGGTGACCCGGAAGCCGGCGGCCGCCCGTTCCGCAGCCGCCTCCAGCGGCAGGTCGGGGAGGACGCGGTGGATCGCCTCCACGCGCAGCCCGCCCGGGCCCATCGGCGTCAGCAGCGCCAGGATCGCGTCGTCGCCCCCGCCGGCGCCGCGGGCGTGCGCCTGGGCCGCGGCGAACCGGTGGTGCCCGTCGGCGATGACGGCGCCCACGCCGGCGAAGGCGGCCGCCAGCGCGGCGAGCGCCGCCGGGTCCGACACCCGCCACAGCCGGTGCGACACGCCGTCGGAGTCGTCGAGCCGCAGGGTCGGCTCGCCCTGCTGCGCCGCCTGCGTGAGCGCGGCGATGGCCGTGTCGGGGTCGTGGGCGAGCACGATCGGCTCGAGGTCGGTCCGGGTCGCGGCCAGCAGGGCACGCCGGCCCTCGACGGCCACGGGGTAGGTGTCCTCGTGCGGCAGGACCGCCCGCGAGCCGGGCTCCGGGAGGGCGACCGCGCCGAGCCAGCCCACGGTGGCCGGTGCGCCGCTCGCCGGCCGCATCTCGTAGCGCCAGAGGGCGGGTCGCTCGTCGCGCTCGAGCACGCCGGCGGCCCGCCAGTCGCGCAGCGTCCGGGCCGACAGCTCCGCCGACGGGTGCGGTCCGCCGGCGCCCGGGCTGCCGGGTTCGACGCGGGGGAGGATGAGGCGCACGATGTTGTGCGGGTCGGTCTCGGCCAGGCGCTCCCGGCGACTGGGGGTGACCAGGTCGTAGGCTGGCGAGCTCACCCGGGCCAGGTGCCCGGGGTCTCGACGCCGGTAGGTGAGGGCTCGGAAGGGCCGCACCTCCAGCCCCGTCGCCGGCAGCGACGAGGCCTGCGCCGACGACGAGAACACGACGGTGATCGTAGGAGCGCCCCGCCACCGGCTCGCCGCCGCCACCGGTCCCGCACGGGCACCGGCCGCGGCGCGCCGCGGAGGGGAGGGCGACGCGGAAGGGGCAGCGGTGTCCGAGGAAGGCTCCCCGGAGGGCGGCGTCTACGAGTGGTACCAGCGTGGGCTGCAGCTGCTCAACAACGGCGACCCGGCGGCCGCGGCCACGATCCTCGGCCGCGCCGCGGAGGCCGAGCCCGCCTCCCGCAGCGTGCTGGAGGCGCTGGCCCGGGCGCAGTACGACGCCGGTCGGTACGACGAGGCGATCGCCTCGTTCACCGAGATCATCGCGGTCAACCCGACCGACGACTACGCGCACTTCGGGCTCGGGCTGGCCGCCAGCCGTGCCGGCAACCTGACGCTGGCCGCCGAGCACCTCGCGCTGGCCGTGGCCATGCGCCCCGACCTCGGGCACTACTCGCGGGCGCTGCGCGGAGTCCGCGCCCGCCGCGCCGGGGAGTCGGCGTGAGCGGCCGCGAGGTGCCGTCCCTGGCCCGGGGATGCGTGCGGCCCCCGGCCACCGCCTTCGACGTCGCGCTGCTCGATCTCGACGGCGTGGTGTACGTCGGCCCCGACGCGGTCCCCGGCGTCCCCGACGCGCTCGCCGCGGCCCGCCGGGCGGGCATGCGGCTGGGCTTCGTCACCAACAACGCCGCCCGACCACCGGCCGAGGTGGCCGACCACCTCACCGAGCTGGGGGTCCCGGCCGAGCCGGCCGACGTGATCACGAGCTCCCAGGCGGCGGCCAGCGTGGTCGCCGAGCGGTTCGGCCCCGGTGCCCGCGTGCTGCCCGTCGGCGGGCCGGGCGTCGCGACCGCCCTGCGCGCCGCGGGGCTCACCGTCGTGTCGGGCGCCGAGGACGCCCCGGAGGCGGTCGTGCAGGGCTACGGCCGCGAGGTCGGCTGGGGCCAGCTGGCCGAGGCCGTCGTCGCGATCCGCAACGGGGCGCGGCACGTGGCCACCAACACCGACGCCACCATCCCGTCGCCCCGCGGGCCGCTGCCCGGCAACGGCGCCATGGTCGGCGTGGTCCGCGGCGTGACCGGCCAGGAGCCGCTGGTCACCGGGAAGCCCGATCCGGCCATGCACGCCGAGTGCGTCCGCCGCACGAATGCCGGACGCCCCCTGGTGGTCGGCGACCGGCTCGACACCGACATCGAGGGCGCCCGCCGGGCCGGCGCCGCGAGCCTGCTGGTGTTCACCGGCGTCACCGACGCGGCCACGCTGCTCGCCGCCCGCCCCGACCAGCGGCCCGATCTCATCGCGCACGACGTCGCCGGCCTGCTGGTCGCCCACCCGCCGGTGACCGCGGACGGCGCGGGGTGGCGGTGCGGCGCCTGGGCGGCGGCGCACGACGACGGCGGCAGCCTGGTGCTCCGGCGAACCGCGCCGCCGGCCCCGGGCGACGACGGCTCCGACGACGGCCTCGACGGGCTGCGGGCGCTGTGCGTGGCCCGCTGGGCGGCCGCCCCGGACGTCGGCGGCGCGCCGCGGGTGGTCGGGGCCGACGAGGCGGCCCGCCGGGCGCTGGCCGGCTGGCGCCTGCCGCCGGCCTGACGGGTTCAGAGCAGCTTGCGCAGCCGCAGCAGGTCGCGGAACCCCGCCTCGAGCTTCACCCGGCCCGACGCCCACGCCGGGCCGAAGGACAGCCGGCCGTCGGTCAGGGCGACCAGGTCGTCGCTGGTCATGGTCAGGCGGATGTCGGCCTTGGGCACCGACGGGCCGTCCGGCACGGGGCGCACGTCCTGCACCTCCCGGTCGCGGAGCCGGCCGAGGACGACCTGCTGCAGGTCGGTGAGCCGGCAGGACAGGCTGCGGTCCAGGTCGGCGGCGGCCGGGTTCGCCGCCAGCGGCCCGAGGATCTTGTCCAGCGCCTCGAGCGACTGCTCCATGGTGGCCACGCGGCGGTGCCCCTCCCTCGACGTCGTCCCCGGGCGGCCCGGGTCGGGGCACGGTATCCCCCTGCTGGGCACCGGTGCCCGTCGTCCCCGGCCGGTAACCTCGCTGGCATGACCGAGCCCACCCCGCCCGACGACCGGGCGGAACGCCCGACGCCGGACCAGGGGAGCGGCGCCGGCCGGTTCGCCGAGCTGGCGGAGCGCCCGGTGGCCGAGCACGTCGGGGTCTTCGAGGCCGAGCACGACCGCCTCGCGCGCGAGCTCGGCACGATCGACCAGCTCTGATGCCGCGCCGCAGCCGACTCGACGCCGAGCTGGTGCGCCGGGGCCTGGCCCGCTCGCGCGAGCACGCCGTCGCGCTCATCGCCGAGGGCCGGGTCGCCGTCGCCGGGCGCGCCGCCACCAAGCCGGCCACCGGCGTGGAGGCGGGCACCCCGGTCGTCGTGCGCACCGACCCCGACACCCCCACCTGGGTCTCCCGCGGCGCGCACAAGCTGCTCGGCGCCCTCGACGTCTTCCCGGTGCCGGTCGCGGGCCGCCGCGCCCTCGACGCCGGCGCCTCCACCGGCGGCTTCACCGAGGTCCTGCTGCGCCGCGGCGCCGCCGAGGTCGTGGCCGTCGACGTCGGCTACGGCGAGCTGGCCTGGTCGCTGCGCACCGACGAGCGGGTCCACGTGCACGAGCGCACCAACGTCCGCACGCTCACGCCCGAGGCGATCGGCGGCACCGTCGACCTCGTCGTCGCCGACCTGTCGTTCATCTCGCTGCGCCTGGTCCTGCCGGCGCTCACCGCCTGCGCCCGCCCCGACGCCGACCTGCTGCCCATGGTCAAGCCGCAGTTCGAGGTCGGCCGCGAGCGGCTCGGCGCCGGCGGCGTCGTCCGCGACCCGGAGCACCGCGTCGCCGCCGTCGTCGACGTGGCCGGCGCCGCCGCCGCGCTCGGCTGGGGAACGGCCGGCGTGGTCGCCAGCCCGCTGCCCGGCCCGGCGGGCAACGTGGAGTTCTTCCTCTGGCTGCGCCGCGATGCCGGATCGATCGGGGCCGGACCGATCGGGGAGGACGACGTCCGACGAGCCGTCCAGGAGGGCCCGCAGTGACCGAGACCGGCTGGACCCCCGCCCGGGGGCGGCACGTGCTGTTCGCCGTCCACACCGGCCGGCAGGACATCCTCGAGCTCGCCCAGCGCTCCGCCGCCCGGCTGCAGAAGGGCGGCATCACCGTCCGCGTCCTCGACGACGAGGCCGAGGCCCTGGCCATCGACGGCGCCGAGGTCGTGCCCGCCGACGCCGAGGCCGCCCGCGGCGCCGAGATCGTCATGGTCTTCGGCGGCGACGGCACCTTCCTGCGCGCCGCCGAGCTGGCCCGCTACACCCACGCCGCGCTGATGGGCGTCAACCTGGGCCGGGTCGGCTTCCTCGCCGAGACCGAGCCCGAGGCGGTCGAGGAGACGCTGCTGGCCATCGAGCGCTGCGAGTACGCCGTCGAGAAGCGGCTGGCCCTCGAGGTCGACGTCTTCGACCGCGACGGCACCACCGTCGGCGGCACCTGGGCGCTCAACGAGGCCTCCATCGAGAAGTCGGTGCGCTCCCGCGTGCTCGACGTCGTCATCTCCATCGACGGCCGGCCGCTCACCAGCTTCGGCTGCGACGGCGTCCTCTGCTCCACGCCGACCGGGTCCACCGCCTACGCCTTCTCGGCCGGCGGCCCGGTGGTCTGGCCCGACGTCGAGGCGCTGCTGCTGGTGCCCACCAACGCGCACGCGCTGTTCGCCCGCCCGCTGGTCACCTCGCCCGACTCGGTGCTGACCGTGTCCATCCCGGTCGACGGCAACCGGGCCCGGGTCTCCGCCGACGGCCGCCGGGTGCTCGACGTCCCCGAGGGCGGCCGGGTCGACGTCCGCCGGGCCGAGCGGTCGGTGCGCATCGCCCGGGTGCACTCCGCCAGCTTCGGCGACCGGCTGGTGGCCAAGTTCGGGCTGCCGGTGCGCGGCTTCCGCGACGCCCGGCCGCGCCAGCACCACGAGGGGCCCGGCCACGAGCTGCCGCCCGCCCGCAACGTGCTCGCCCGTGACATCGTCTCGGCCTCGGGGGAGGTGGGCGGTGCCGCGCACGAGGACGACTGAGCCGGCCCCCGCGCCGGCCCGGCGGCTGGGCGCGCTGACCGAGCTGCGCATCCGCGGCCTCGGCGCCATCGACGAGGCCACCCTCGACCTCGGCCCGGGGCTCACCGTCGTCACCGGCGAGACCGGCGCCGGCAAGACCATGGTGGTGACCGGCCTGACCCTGCTCTTCGGCGGCCGGGCCGACCCCGGCCGGGTCCGCGCCGGCGGCCGGGCCGGCGTCGAGGGCCGGCTGGTGCTGCCGCCCGACTCGCCGGTCTGGGAGCGCGCCGCCGAGGCCGGCGCCGAGCCCGACGACGACGGCAGCCTGATCCTCGCCCGCACCGTCAGCGCCGAGGGCCGCTCCCGGGCCCACCTGGGCGGCCGCAGCGTGCCGGTCGGCCTCGTCGCCGAGCTGTCCGAGGGGCTGCTGGCCGTGCACGGCCAGACCGACCAGCTGCGGCTGTCCCGCCCCGCCGAGCAGCGCCGGGCGCTCGACCGCTACGCCGGCCCGGCCCACCTCGAGCTGCTGGAGCGCTACCGCGCCGCCTACGCCCGCTGGCGCGAGCTCGCCGCCGACCTCGAGCGCCGGCGCACCCAGGCCCGGGAGCTGGCCCAGGCCGCCGACGTGCTGCGCCACGGGCTGGAGGAGATCGCCGCGGTCGCCCCCGAGCCGGGGGAGGACGAGGCGCTCGACGCCCAGGCCAAGCGGCTCGGCGACGCCGACGCGCTCCGGGCCGCCGCGGACGAGGCCCGGCTGGCCCTCGTCGGCGACGTCACCGGCGACTTCGGCGGGGGAGAGGCGCCGCAGGACGCCACCGCCGCGCTCTCGATCGCCGAGCGCGCCCTCGCCGCCTCCGACGACCCCGCGCTCGTCGTGCTCGCGCAGGACCTCGCCGACGCCGTCGCCGTGGTCTCCGACGTCTCCGTGCAGCTGGCCGGGTACGTCGCCGACCTCGACGCCGACCCCGCCCGGCTGGCCGAGGTCCTCGACCGGCGGGCGGCGATCACCGCCCTCGTCCGCAAGTACGCCGACGTCGGCCAGGGCGTGGCCGGCGTGCTGGCGTGGGCGGAGGACGCCCGGCAGCGGCTGTCCGAGCTCGACGTCTCCGACGAGGCCCTCGACAAGCTGGCCGCCGAGCGCGACGCCGCCCGCGCCGAGGTCGACGAGCTCGGCCGGCAGGTCAGCGACGGTCGCCGCTCCGCGGCCGAGGGGTTCGCCGCCGAGGTGGGCCGGGAGCTGGCCGGCCTGGCCATGAAGAGCGCCCGCGTCTCCTTCTCCATCGAGACCGACGCCGACGAGCCCGGGCCCGAGGGCCTCGACGAGGTCGCCCTCCTGCTCGCCCCGCACCCCGGCGCGCCACCCCGGCCGGTGCACAAGGGCGCCTCCGGCGGTGAGCTCTCCCGCGTCATGCTCGCCATCGAGGTGGTCTTCGCCGGCGCCGACCCGGTGCCGGTCATGGTCTTCGACGAGGTCGACGCCGGCGTCGGCGGGCAGGCGGCCGGCGAGATCGGCCGCCGGCTGGCCCGCCTCGCCGGCGACCACCAGGTCGTCGTCGTCACCCACCTGGCGCAGGTCGCGGCGTTCGCCGACACCCACCTGGTGGTCGACAAGTCGCCCGACACCGGCGCCGGGGTCACCGCCACCGACATCCGCGCCGTCGAGGGCGAGGACCGGGTGCGCGAGCTCGCCCGCATGCTCTCGGGCCTGGCCGACAGCGACACCGGGCAGGCGCACGCGCGGGAACTGCTGGCCGTCGCGGCTCAGGCTCGCGGGTGATCACCGGGGAAACACCGCGCACCACCGGGTGACGCGCCGCGTAAAGCGCTGACCTGCGGGGTAGGGCCGACCTCGTGCGTCTCCTCGACCGGCCCACCGTCGGGCCCGCCCCCGCTCCCGTCCCCGCGGCAGGGTCCTGCCGGGCCCCGGGCGCCGCCCGGTGAGCTGCTTCTCCTCGGCCGACGAGTCGGCGCACTACGGGTTCTCCGTCTGCATGCTCCTCGACCAGTACCGCGAGCAGCTGCGCTGGGAGCAGGAGGGCGTCGTCGAGCTGGGCACCGGGGACGCCTCGGCGATCGCCGACGTCGTCCGCTCCCTGCCCCGACTGCGGGTGCGCAGCTACGACATCAGCGCGGAGTCGCTGGAGAAGGCCCGGCGCAACATCGCCGAGCGCGGCGTCGCCGACCGGTACACCGTCGAGCTCGGCGACTTCTTCGAGCTCGCCGGCTCGGGCGGCGCGCCCCGGGTGAGCACCGTGATCGCCAACCCGCCGTACATCCCGGCGCCCGACGGCGACATCCTCATGCCCGAGCTCTGGGGCGGCGTGCACGGCAACGACCTCGTGCTGCAGCTGCTCAAGGCCGGCTACGAGAACCTCGTCGTCGCCGTCCCCAGCTACTCCGACCCCGTCGGCACCGTCACGACCGCCGGCGACCTCGGCTACCGGGTGGCCAACTTCCTCGCCATGGGGCTGGACTACGGCCCCTACAGCGGCGAGCCGAAGGTGCGCGAGCACATCCGGCGGATCTGCGCCGACGGCCGCGGCTGGAGCGGCGAGGACGAGTACATGGTCGCCGTCGCCCTGTTCACGCAGGACCCCGACATCCCCGGCGACCGGGCCACCCAGCTGCTGCGCGCCCTGCAGATCCCCGGCTGAGCGCCGGGTGGGCGGCTACCGGCGCTTGGCGTAGCCGGCCAGGCCGAACTGCAGCAGCGCCAGCCCGCGCTCGCCGCGGGCCCGCAGCTCGGCGGTCAGCTGCGGGCCGGACACCCCGGCCAGCACGCGGTCGCGGGCCAGGTCCAGCAGCGCGGCGTAGAGGCCGACGACGGCGTGCGCGGTCAGCCACGGCTCGAGCGCGCCGGGCGCCGCGCGGGTCTCCTCGGCCACGAGGTCGCCCAGCGCGGTGGTCAGCGAGTCGAGGATCTCGCGCTCGCGCACCTGCAGCGTGCGGCTGCCGCGGATGATCCGCGCCATCTCCGCCACCCCGGCGGCGGCCTCCGGGGAACCGAGCACGCTCACCGCGGCGACGACGAAGCTGCCGGCGGCCGCGGCCACCGACTCGCCGGCCGGCCGGCCGCGGACGGCGTCGAGCAGGGCCGCGCGCATCGGCGGGTCGGCCTCGAAGACCAGCCCCTCCTTGACCGGGAAGTGGTTGAACACCGTCTTCTCGACCACGCCGGCGCGCTGGGCGATCTCCACCACGCTGACCGCGTCGAAGCCGCGCTCGGCGAACAGCTCGGCGGCGGCGTCGACGATCCGGGCCCGGGTCTGCTGCCGGCGGCGCTCCCGGATGCCCGCCCCCCGCAGTCTCCGCCTACCGCGGGGGGCGGACACGCCCTCGGGCGCCGGGCCGTCCGGTGCGGCGGGCCTGTCCGGAGGTCCCGCGTCGGCGCCGGGGGCAGGGGCCGCTGACGCGGGATCGCCGGCCGCGCCCGCTCCGGCGCGCCGTGGTCCGTCCGGGACCGCGCGGACGACCGCCTCCGCCGGAGGCGGCCCCACGTCGGCCCGGGGGCCGGGGACGGTCGCTGCAGGGCTCACCGCTGACGTCCCAGGAGTCACGCGGGCCACGCTAGACACAGTTCGGTAACGGTCCTGAGGAAGCAGCGTCGCTGGCGTGTCGCACTTCCCCGGTGTCGCGCACGGTGGGTAACTGAGAGATCGCCAACGCGCGTCGGACGGAGGCCCGCCGCCCGCCGCGTGACAGCATGAAGGTCATGCGCATCGGCACCCTGCGACGCGGCCGGGCCCAGGAGGCGGCGCCTGGGGTGACCGGGACCGTCCGCCTGGACCGCCGCACGAAGAACCTCACCAAGCGGCTGCGGCCCGGCGACATCGCGGTCATCGACCACCAGGACATCGACCGCGTCAGCGCCGACTCGCTGGTCGCCGCCAAGGTGGCCGCGGTGGTCAACGCCGCGCCCAGCATCTCCGGCCGCTACCCGAACCTCGGCCCCGAGATCCTGGTCTCGGCCGGCATCCCCCTCGTCGACTCGGTCGGCAAGGAGGTGTTCGCGAAGGTCAAGGAGGGCGCGCGGGTCCGCCTCGACGGCGACACCCTCTACACCGACGACGGCGACGTCCTGGCCAAGGGCGCCGCCCACGACGCCGACTCCGTGGCGCGGGCGATGGCCGAGGCCAAGGCCGGGCTGTCGACGCAGCTGGAGGCCTTCGCCGCCAACACCATGGAGTACATGAAGCGGGAGCGGGCGCTCCTGCTCGACGGGGTCGGCGTCCCCGACGTCGAGACGCAGATCGAGGGCCGGCACGTGCTGGTCGTCGTCCGCGGCTACGACTACAAGGAGGACCTCGCGGCGCTGCGGTCCTACATCCGCGACTACCGGCCGGTGCTCATCGGCGTCGACGGCGGCGCCGACGCGCTCAAGGAGGCCGGCTACCAGCCGGACATGATCATCGGCGACATGGACTCGGTGAGCGACGACGTGCTGCGCTCCGGCGCCGAGGTCGTCGTGCACGCCTACGCCGACGGCCGGGCGCCGGGGCTGGCCCGCGTGCAGGACCTCGGCGTCGACGCGATCACCTTCCCGGCGGCGGCCACCAGCGAGGACATCGCGATGCTCCTGGCCGACGAGAAGGGCGCCAAGCTCATCGTCGCCGTCGGCACCCACGCCACGCTGGTCGAGTTCCTCGACAAGGGCCGCGGCGGCATGGCCTCGACCTTCCTCACCCGCCTGCGGCTCGGCGGCAAGCTCGTGGACGCCAAGGGCGTGAGCCGGCTCTACCGCAGCCGCATCTCCACCGCCGCCCTCGTCGTGCTGGTGCTCGCCGCGTTCATCGCCATCGGCTCGGCCCTGTGGGTGTCCTCGGCCGGCCGCGTGTACATCGACCTGCTGGTCGACCAATGGAACAGCTTCGTGTTCTGGCTGGAGAACCTCTTCTCGTGATCGACTTCCGTTACCACCTCGTCTCGCTGATCGCGGTCTTCCTCGCCATCGCGCTCGGGATCGTCATCGGCACGACGCAGCTCAACGGCCCGATCCTCGACGACCTCCGCGGCCAGGTCTCCGCCCTCGAGCAGGACAAGCGCGCACTCGAGGACTCCACCCAGCAGCTGCAGGCCCAGCAGGAGACCGGCGACGCCTTCACCGCCGCCGTCGCGCCGTCCCTGGTCGACGGCGCCCTCGCCGGCCGCAGCGTCGTCCTGGTCGTCACCAACGAGCAGGTCCCCACCGACACCGTCGAGGAGGTCACCGCGCTCATCGGCGAGGCCGGCGGCAGCGTCAGCGGCACGCTGCGGCTGCTGCCGGAGTACACCGACCCGTCCACCGCCTCGAGCCTGGAGAACTACGTGACCGGCGGCGGACTGCCGGCGGGGGTCCAGCTGCCCGACAACGGCGACGCCGGGCAGCTGGTGGCGGCCGTCCTCGGCCAGGTGCTGATGGTCCCGGCGTCCGGGGCCGCCCCCAGCACCGCCGACCTCTCCTCGGTGCTCGCCGGCCTGTCGGCGCTCGAGGTGCTCGCCCTGGACAGCGCGTCGGTCACCCCCGCCAACTACGCCGTCGTGCTCACCGCGGGCGGCTTCGCGGGCGAGGACGCCGAGCAGCGCAACGCCACCCTCACCCAGCTCGCCGCCGCGCTCGACGCGGCCGGGTCCGGCGCCGTCGTCGCCGGGGACACCGCCGCCGCGGCCGAGAACGGCCTGGTCGGCGTGCTGCGCGCCGACCCCGTGACCTCGGCCGCGGTCTCCACAGTCGACAACGTCGACACCATCGAGGGCCAGGTCAGCACCGTGCTCGCCCTCGGCCGCGAGGGCGAGGGCACGTCGGGCAAGTACGGCACCGGGGAGGACACCCAGCCGGTGCCGCCGGTCCCGGCCGACACCCCGTGACGGCCCGTCGGCGGACGGCGCTGGCGCTGGCCGGCGCCGCGGCGGCCCGGGCCGCCCTGGCCGGCGCCGCGGCGCTGACGGCCCGGCCGGCCGGCGCCGGGTGGCGCCGCACCAACTACGCCGGGCGCCCGGTCACCCTGCTCGGCGGCCCGGCCCTGGCCGCCGCCGCCACGGCGACGGCGGCGCTCGGCGCGCCGCCCGGCTACCGGGCCGCCGCCGCGCTGGTCGGCGGAGTGTCCGGGGCGGTGGGCGGCTACGACGACCTCGCCGGGGCGCGCCCGGAGCAGGCACGGGACAAGGGGCTGGCCGGGCACCTGCGCGCGCTGCGGGAGGGACGGGTCTCCGCCGGCGCGGTCAAGGTGGCCGGCATCGGCGCGGCCGCCGCGGTCGCCGCCCTGCTCACGTCGCGGGGGCGCGGGGGCGGCGCGCTGGCCGACGCCGTGCTCACCACCGGCCTGGTCGCCGGGACGGCGAACCTGGTCAACCTGCTGGACCTGCGGCCCGGCCGCGCCGGCAAGGCGGGCGCGCTGGCGACCGCGGCGACCCTGGGCGGCCCCGCCGGCGGGCTGGTCGCCGGCCCGCTGGGGGCGACGCTGGCGGTGCTGCCGGAGGACCTCGGCGAGCGGGTGATGCTCGGCGACTGCGGCGCCAACGCCCTGGGCGCGCTCGTGGGGCTGCGGCTGGCCGCGCTGCCGGGCCGCGGGACCCGGGCCGGGCTGCTCGGCGCCGTCGTCGCGCTCACCCTGGCCAGCGAGAAGGTCAGCTTCACGAAGGTCATCGAGGCCACCCCCGGGCTGCGGGAGCTGGACCGGCTCGGCCGCCGGGCACCGTGACCGCGCGCCGCGTCGCGCAGGGGGTCGCCGGGGCGGCGGCGCTGATCGCCGTCCTCACCGTGCTCTCCCGGCTGGCCGGCTTCGTCCGCACGCTGGTGTTCACCAACGCCGTCGGCGCCGACAGCACAGGCGACACCTACACGGCCGCCAACACCGTGCCCAACATCGTCTTCGAGGTCGTCGCCGGCGGCGCGCTGGCCAGCCTGGTGGTGCCGATGCTCGCCGGCGGCATCGCCGCCGGCGACGCCGAGCAGGTCCGGCGCACGGCGTCGGCGCTGCTGGGCTGGACGCTGCTGGTGCTCACCCCGCTGGCCGTGCTGGTCGCGGTGCTCGCCGAGCCGATCGCCCGGCTGCTGCTCGGCGGGGACGGCGACGCGGTCAAGGTCGACCTGGCCGCCCGTTTCCTGCTGGTGTTCGCCCCGCAGGTCGTGCTCTACGGCATCGGCATCGTGCTCACCGGCGTGCTGCAGGCGCACCGCCGCTTCGCCGGCCCGGCGCTGGCGCCGCTGCTGTCCAGCCTCGTCGTCGCGACCGCGTACCTGGTCTTCGCCGGGATGGGCGGCAGCCCCCGGGCGGCCGACCTGTCCACGCCGGCCGAGCTCGTCCTCGGCGTGGGGACGACGCTCGGCGTCGTCGCGCTCAGCCTCAGCCTGCTCGTGCCGGTCCGCCGGCTGCGGCTGGGCCTGCGCCCGTCGCTGCGGTTCCCGGTCGGTGCCGCGCCGCGGGTGCGCCGGCTGGCGGTGGCCGGCGTGCTCACCCTGGCCGGTCAGCAGCTGGTCGCCGCCGTGGCGATCCGGCTGGCCAACGACGGCGCGCCCGACGGCACCCAGGTCGTGTACGCGGCCGGGCTGACGGTCTTCCTCGTGCCGTGGGCGGCGCTCGCCGTCCCCCTGGCCACCTCGGCCTACCCCGGGCTGGCCGAGCGGGCCGAGCTCGGCGACGAGGAGGGCTTCCGCCGGTCGCTGGCGCCGGTGGCGGTGCTGGTCGTGGTCGCCTCGGCGGTGGCCGCCGCGGTGCTGGTCGCCGCCTCCGGGCCGATGGCCCGGGTCTTCCTCAGCGACGACCCGCCGGCCGACGTCGCCGCCCTGCGGGACACGATCGTGGCCTTCGCGCCCGGGCTCGTGGGCTACGGCCTGGTCGCGCTGCTCACCCGGGCCCTCTACGCCCGCGGCCTGTGGCAGGCGCCGACCGTCTGCGTGGTCGGCGGCTGGCTGCTCGCGGTCGCCGCCGACGTCGTCCTGGCGGGGGCGCTGCCGGCCGAGGACCGCGGCCCGGCGCTGGCCGCCGGGCACAGCGTCGGGGTGACCGTGGCCGGGCTGGCGCTGCTGGTGGTGGTGGCGCGCCGGGCCGGGGGACCGGCCCTCGCCGGTGTGCTGCGCACCGGCGGGCCCGCCGTGCTCGCGGCCGCCCTCGGCGGCGCGGCGGGGCTGGGGGTCGCGCGGCTGCTCGACGTCGACCCGGCGCCCACCGGCGGGCTGCTGGCCGCCGTGGGCGCCGGGGTGGTCGTGGCCGCGGTGGTGGCGCTCGTGGCCGGGGCGGTCATCATGGGTACGGCACGCGGGCCGCTCACGGCCGCCCTGCGAGGGTTGCGCGCGCCGGTCCGTCCGGAGGTGCCGGGTCGTTCGGAGGTGCAGGGTGGCTGACCGCTCGCCCCTGGCGGGCCGCTCCCTCGTGGAGGTCCTGGCCACCAGCGCCGGCGGCGTGGGCGCGCACGTGCGCGCGGTGATCGGCCCGCTGGTCGCGGCCGGCGCCGCCGTGCGGGTCTGCGGCGCACCGGCCACCGAGGAGCTGTTCGGCTTCACCGCGGCCGGCGCCGACTTCCGGCCGGTCGGCATCACGGCGGGGCTCGACCCGGTCGCCGACGCCCGCGCGGTGCTGCAGCTGCGCGCCGCGGCCGCCGGCGCCGACCTGGTGCACGCACACGGGCTGCGCGCCGGGCTGGTGGCCGCGCTGGCCCGCCGCACCGCCCGCGACCGCCGCCCGCTGGTGCTCACGCTGCACAACGCCCTGCAGGAGGGCGCCGGCCCCAAGCAGGCGCTGCTGCGCCGGCTCGAGGGCGTGACCGTGCGCGCCGCCGACCTGGTCCTCGCCGTCTCCGGCGACCTGGCCGCCAACGCCCGCCGGCTGGGCGCCCGCGACGTGCGCCTGGCGCCGGCCATCGCCCCGCCGCGGCCGCCGGCGCAGCGCTCCCGCGCCGAGGTGCGCGCCGAGCTCGGCGTCGCCGACGACCGCCCGCTCGTCGTCGCCATCGGGCGGCTGCACCCGCAGAAGGGCTACGACGTCCTGCTGGACGCCGCCGCGCGCTGGCGCGGCCGGGTCGACCCGCTGGTGGCCGTCGCCGGCGACGGGCCGCTGCACGACGAGCTCGCCGGCCGGATCGCCGCCGGGCAGCTGCCGGTCCGGCTGCTCGGCCGCCGCGACGACGTCGCCGACCTGCTCGCCGCCGCCGACCTGTGCGTGCTGCCCTCGCGCTGGGAGGGCAGCCCGTTCACCGGGCAGGAGGCGCTGCGGGCCGGGACGCCGCTGGTCGCGACCCGGGCCGGCGGCATGCCGGAGCTGTTCGGCGCCGCCACCGAGTTCGTGCCGGTCGGCGACGCCGGCGCGCTCGCCGACGCGGTCGTGCGCGTGCTCACCGACCCCGTCCGCGCGAAGGAGCTGGCCGACGCCGGGCCCCGGCAGGCGGCCACCTGGCCCGACGAGGCGGCCACCGCCCGGCAGGTCGTGGCCGTCTACCGGGAGCTGCTCGGAGACCCCGCGCCGTGAGGGCCGCCGCCCGACGCCTCGCCGTCCTGGCTGCCGTCCTGGCCGCAGTCCTGGCCGCAGTCCTGGGGGCGCTGCCGGGGCTGCCGGCCGGGCCGGCCGCCGCCGCGGACGAGACCGGCGCGCCGGCCGCGCGGGCGGTCGTCATCGGCGTGCCCGGCCTGGTGTGGAGCGACCTGGACCCCGAGCGGACCCCGCAGCTGTGGGAGCTGGCCGGGGGGTCGTCGGTCGGGGCGCTGTCGGTGCGCGCCGCCCGGGGCACCAGCTGCCTGCTCGACGGCTGGGCCACCCTCGGCGCCGGCAACCGCGCCCGGTTCCCCGGCGCCGACGAGGAGATCCCGCCGGTCCCGCTGCCCAGCGCGCCGCTGCCCGACGGCGCCGACGGCGCACCCGCGCCCGACGACGCCGCACCCGACGAGGGGGCGCCCGCCGACCCGCCCGTGGACGCCCGGCTGTCGCACTGCGGCCTGCAGGAGCAGGTGGCCGGCCTCGGGCTGGCCGACCCGGTGGCGACGGTGGGGCGGATCGCCGAGGACGAGGCGACCGCCCGCTTCGGCGCCGAGGCGGGGCTGCTGGGCGAGCAGGTCGGCTGCGCCTCGGTGGTCGGCCGCGCCGCGACGGTGGCCGTGGCCACGCCGGACACCCCGCTGGGCACCACCGACGAGCTGCCGGCCGATCCCGCCGCCCTCGCCGGTCTGCTGAGCGCCTGCCCGCTCACCCTCGTCAGCCTCGACGAGCTCACCGACGCCGGCGAACCGGGCGTCGAGCTCACCGACACCGGCACCGACCCGGTGCCCCGGGCCGAGGCCCTCGGCGTCGTCGACGCCGCGGTCGGGCAGCTGCGGGCGGCGGCGGAGGCGTCGGAGGAGCCCACCCTGCTGGTCGTCGCCGGCATCTCCGAGGTCAACGACGGGCGCCCGCAGCTCCACGTGGCCATCGTGTCGGGGCCCGGCTTCGACGAGCCGGCCTGGCTGACCTCGGCCAGCACCGGCCGCACCCCGTACGTGCAGCTCATCGACGTCGCCCCGACCGTGCTGCGGGCCCTCGGCCTCGACCTGCCCGCCTCGGTGAACGGCCGGCCGATGCAGGCGGCGGGGGAGCGGCCGGCGCTGGCCGAGGCGGTCGAGCAGCTGGACCGGATGAGCACCGCCGCGAGCGTCCACTACCGCAGCACCAGCGCGTTCTTCTGGTCGCTGGTGGCGGTCAACGGCGTCCTCGTCGCCCTCGGGCTGGCCGTGCTCGGCGGCTGGCGGGTCGGCCGGCTGCGCCGCCCCGCCGCCGTGCCCGCGGCCGCGGCCGGCGGGGCCCGGCGGGGCGGGGCGCGGCGGCTGCTGCGCGGCCTGGCCCTCGCCGCGGCCGCCCTGCCCGTGGCCACCTACCTGGCCGACCTCGCGCCGTGGGAGCGCGCGGGCTCGCCGCGCTGGGCCCTGCTCGGGGCGGTGCTCGCCGCCGACCTGCTGGTGGTGGCGCTGGCCGCCGTGGGCCCCTGGCACCGCCGGCGGCTCGGCCCGGGCCTGGTCGTCGTCGCCGTCACCCTGGCCACCCTGGTCGGCGACGTCCTCACCGGGTCGAACCTGGAGCAGAACGGACTGCTCGGCTACGACGCGATCGTGGCCGGCCGGTTCACCGGCTTCGGCAACCTCACCTTCGGGCTGGTCTCGACGACAGCGCTGCTGGCGACGGCGGCGGTGGCCACCGCCGCCGGTCGGCGGGCGCGGCCGGAGCGGGCCCGGCTCGTGGTCGCCGCGACGGTGCTGGCGAGCACGGTCGTCGTCGTCGGCCTGATCGGGGCGCCGCAGCTCGGCCGCGACTTCGGCGGCGTGCTCGCCTCGGTGCCGGGGTTCCTGCTGCTGGCCATGCTGCTCACCCGCACCCGGGTCACCGTCCTGCGGTTGCTGGCCGTCCTGGGCGCGGCGGTCGTCGTCGTCGGCTCCGTGGCGTTCCTCGACTGGCTGCGGCCGGCCGACGAGCGCAGCCACCTGGGCCGGTTCGTCGACCAGGTGCTCACCGGCGAGGCGTGGACCGTGATCAGCCGCAAGGCGCAGGCCAACCTCGACATCCTGCTCGGCAGCTCGCTGGCCTGGATGCTGCCGGTGGCGCTGGTGGCGGCGGCGTGGCTGGTCCGCCGCCGCGGGCTGCTGCGGGGCGGCCGGTCCGGGCTGCCGCCGGCCGACGCCGCCGCGCTGAGGGCGGGGCTGCTGGCCGTCGCCCTCAGCCTGGCCCTGGGCGCCGCGGTCAACGACTCCGGCGTCGCCGTGCCGGCCACCGCCGCGGCGCTGCTCGTGCCGCTGCTGGTGTGGCTGGCCGCGGGCCCGCGCGGCGCGGACGGCACCGCCCCCGACGGGGGAGCCGAGGGGGCCGACCGTGTTACGGTGGTCTCCCGTGGATCGACCGCATGGAATGCGTGACCAGTCGTATTCGCAGGGCCTCCTGCACAACTCCCAGCCGACGAAGTTCGTCTTCGTCACCGGCGGTGTCGTCTCCTCGCTCGGCAAGGGGCTGACCGCCAGCTCGCTCGGCGCGCTGCTGTCCAGCCGTGGCCTGCGGGTCACCATGCAGAAGCTGGACCCGTACCTCAACGTCGATCCCGGGACGATGAACCCGTTCCAGCACGGCGAGGTGTTCGTCACCGAGGACGGCGCCGAGACCGACCTCGACATCGGCCACTACGAGCGGTTCCTCGACACCGACCTGTCGGGCCGGGCCAACGTCACCACCGGCCAGGTCTACTCCGACGTGATCGCCAAGGAGCGCCGCGGCGAGTACCTCGGCGACACCGTGCAGGTCATCCCGCACATCACCAACGAGATCAAGGCCCGCATCCTCGCCGGCGCCAACAGCTGGGGGCCCGACGGCGAGCGGGTCGACGTCGTCATCACCGAGATCGGCGGCACGGTCGGCGACATCGAGTCGCTGCCGTTCCTCGAGGCCGCGCGGCAGGTCCGCCACGAGATCGGCCGCGACAACTGCTTCTTCCTGCACATCTCGCTGGTGCCCTACATCGCGCCGTCGGGCGAGCTGAAGACCAAGCCGACCCAGCACTCGGTCGCCGCGCTGCGCAGCATCGGCATCCAGCCCGACGCGCTGGTCTGCCGCTCCGACCGGGAGATCGGCACCGGCCTCAAGCGCAAGATCAGCCTGATGTGCGACGTCGACGCCGAGGGCGTCATCTCCTGCGCCGACGCCCCGTCGATCTACGACATCCCGAAGGTGCTGCACCGCGAGGGCCTCGACGCCTACGTCGTCCGCCGGCTGGGGCTGCCGTTCCGCGACGTCGACTGGACCGTCTGGGGCGACCTGCTCGACCGGGTCCACAAGCCCAAGCAGACGGTCACCATCGCCCTGGTCGGCAAGTACATCGACCTGCCCGACGCCTACCTGTCGGTCACCGAGGCGCTGCGCGCCGGCGGGTTCGCCCACCGCAACCGGGTGGAGATCCGCTGGGTGCCCTCCGACGACTGCGAGACCCCCGAGGGCGCCGAGAAGGCGCTGGCCGGCGTCGACGGCGTGTGCATCCCGGGCGGGTTCGGGGTGCGCGGCATCGAGGGCAAGCTGGGCGCGATCCGCCACACCCGGGTCAACGGCATCCCCACGCTGGGCCTGTGCCTCGGCCTGCAGTGCATGGTCATCGAGTACGCCCGCCACGTCGCCGGGCTGGAGAAGGCCAACTCCGCCGAGTTCGACCCCGAGACCCCCGACGCCGTCATCGCCACCATGGCCAGCCAGGTCGACGTGATCGCCGGCGAGCGGGGGATGGGCGGCACCATGCGGCTGGGCAGCTACCCGGCGGCGCTGCAGCGCGGCTCGGTCGCCGCCGAGGCCTACGGCGCCACCGACGTCACCGAGCGGCACCGGCACCGCTACGAGGTCAACAACGACTACCGGGAGCGGCTGTCGGAGGCCGGGCTGGTCTTCTCCGGCACCTCGCCGGACGGCCTGCTCGTCGAGTTCGCCGAGCTTCCGCGCGAGGTGCACCCGTTCTTCGTGGGCACCCAGGCGCACCCGGAGCTGAAGAGCCGGCCGACCCGGCCGCACCCGCTGTTCCGCGCCTTCGTCCGCGCCGCCATCGACTACGCCGAGTCCGCCCGTCTGCCGGTGCCCGTCGACGAGGCCGAGAAGGTCGGCATCTGATGGTGGAGCCCGCACGGCCGGGCGAGTACGAGGTCCTCGGGACCGAGTCGGTGTACGAGGGGCGGATCTTCCGGCTGGCCCGTGACACGGTCGCCATGCCCGGGGGCGGCGACAGCGTCCGCGAGGTCGTCCGGCACATCGGTGCCGTCTGCGTCGCCGCGGTCGACGACGAGGACCGCGTGGTGATGGTGCGCCAGTACCGCCACCCCGTGCGCGGCTACCTCTGGGAGCTGCCGGCCGGCCTGCGCGACGCCGACGGCGAGCCGCCGCTGGAGACGGCCAAGCGCGAGCTGGCCGAGGAGGCCGGGCTGGCCGCCGAGCGGTGGTCGCTGCTCGTCAACTCGTTCAGCACCCCCGGGTTCTGCGACGAGCAGGTGCTCATCTACCTGGCCGAGGGGCTGTCGGAGGTGGACCGGCCGGAGGGGTTCACCGTCGAGCACGAGGAGCTGGACATGACCGTCGAGCGGGTGCCGCTCGACGAGGCCGTCGCGCGGGTCCTCGGCGGCGGCATCCGGAACGCGTCGGCGGTGATCGGCATCCTCGCCGCCGCCCGGGCGCGGGCGACGTCCGCGCCGCTGCGCCCCGGCGACGCGGCGTAGCCCGGCCCGCCGGGGACGGCGCTCAGGCGTAGGTCGCCGCCAGCTCGGCGCCGATCCGGGCCAGCTCGGCGCGCACCGCCGGCGGCGAGAGCACCTCGACCGTCGACCCCCACCCGGCGAGGGTGCGCGCGATGTCCAGCGGCGTGGGCGCGGCGACCCGGACCCGCGCCCGCCCGTCGGGCTGCTCGGCCTCGACCGCGCAGTGCCGCCCGAAGTGGTCCTGCAGGATCGGCACGAAGCGGGCCGGGATGAGCAGGGTCGCCTCGGTGCGCGCGCGGCGCTGCTCCACCTCGCCGACGACCTGGCGCCACGCGTCGGGGAGCGCGAAGCCGTCGGGTCGCTCGGCGGGCTGGTCGGTGGGCTCGGCGGCCACGATCCGGTCGACGCGGAAGGTGCGCTGCCCGCGGTCGGTGCCGGCGACGAGGTACCAGACGTCGTCCTTGTCGACCAGGCCCCACGGGTCGACCAGCCGCTCGCTCCGCCGGCGGGCGCCGTCGCGGTAGACCAGGCGCACCCGGCGCCGGCGGACGACGGCGGTCTGCAGCGCGTCGACCGTGCCGGGTCGCGCGCGGTCCCGCTCGCCCCACCGGGTCGGGTCGACCAGGGTCGCCGCGGCGGCGGCCTGCGCCTCGGCCCGGAACGGTGTCGGCAGCGCGCGGACCAGCTTGCGCAGCGCGGCCCGGGCCTCGTCGGAGACCGCCGCGGCGGGGCCGACGAGCAGGAACAGCGCCTGGGCCTCGCGCGCCGACAGCCCGCTCAGGTCGGTGCGCGCACCGCCCACCAGCGACCAGCCGCCCCCGCGCCCGGGCTGCGGGTAGACCGGGACGCCCGCCGCCGACAGCGCCTCGAGGTCGCGCCGGGCCGTGGCGACCGAGACCTCGAGCTCCTCGGCCAGCTGGGCCGCGGTCACCCGGCCGCGCGCCTGCATCAGCAGCAGGACGGCCACCAGCCGGTCGGCTCGCACGCGTCAACTCCTCGGGAAAGTGCTCAGGAGGTGAGCGCTTTCGGGACGAGGCTAGAGCCGGAACCGCACCCCGACCAGAGGAGCTCCCGTGCTGCGCGGCCTGACCACCATCACCTACTTCGCCGACGACGTCCCCGCCGCGGTCCGCTGGTACACCGAGGTGACCGGCGCCGAGCCCTACTTCGCCCGCCCAGTCGACGGCCCGCCGGCGTACGTGGAGTTCCGGCTCGGCGACTCCCTGCACGAGCTCGGCGTCCTCGACCGGCGGTTCGCCCCGCACGGGCCCGGCGTCGGCGGCGTCGTCGCCTACTGGGCCGTCGACGACGTGCACGCCGCCCACGACCGGCTGCTCGCCCTCGGCGCCACCCCGCACGACCCGCCGACCGAGCGGGGGCCCGGCTACGTCACCGCCTCCGTGGTCGACCCGTTCGGCAACGTGCTCGGCGTCATGTTCAACCAGCACTACCTCGACGTCGTCGCCTCGCGCCGATCATGAAGTTCCGGGAGCGACACGCCGCTCGGGATCGGCGTGTCGCCTCCCGACCTTCATGATCGCGGGGATGCCTCGAGGCTCGGCTCGGGCAACCGGAGGCCGAGGCGGGCCAGCTCGAGGCCGGCGAGCGCCCGCACGGTCGCCGGGTCGCCGTCCCGCCAGCGGGCCCCCGTGCCGGCCGGCAGGGCGGCCAGCCGGGGCAGGGGAGCGGAGGCCAGCGCCCGGGCGGCGAGCAGCTCGAGATCGGGGTCGCCGCGCAGCAGGCGGGCGGCGGCGCCGGCCTCGCGGGCGTAGGCCAGCCGCGCGGGCAGCCAGCGCAGCAGCAACCAGCCGACCGGCAGCAGCACCAGGAGGACGGCGAGCCAGAAGGCCAGCGTGCCGACGGCGTCCTGCGCCGACCGGCCGGCGCCGCTGACCGAGCTGCCGGCGTCGCCGAGCGCCGAGAACGGCTCGGCCAGCGCGTCGCCGGCGACCGGCACCCGCCCGGCGGTCTCGGCGGCGGACTCCATGTTCCGCGCCACCGAGCCGCCGAGGTCCTCGACGGCGCGCCCCGGCTCGGCCAGCACCAGGACGGCGCCGTGCACGGCCCGGGCGACCAGCACCCACAGCACGATCCAGGCGAGCAGCCCGAGGTCCCCGGCGAGCTGCCGGGCGCGCAGGTCCGGGCGGTCGGCGTAGAGGCGCATCCGCGGACCCTTCCCGCGGCGCGCGGCGGCTACTCCTGACCGGCACGCCGCCGGCGGCACTCGGGGATCGGCACGCCACCTGCCTAGACTCCGGCCGAGGGCGGGCCCCGACCGGGCCGGCCCCGATCGCGGTGCGCGTCCCCGGTCACCCGCGGGGGCGCGGCCCGCGCCGGACGAAGGAGTCTTCATGCGCGTCGGGGTCCCCCGAGAGGTCAAGAACCGCGAGTACCGGGTCGCGCTCACCCCTGCCGGGGTGACCGAGCTGGTCCGCGCGGGGCACGAGGTGCTCGTCGAGCAGGGCGCGGGGGAGGGCTCGTCCATCCCGGACGCCGACTACGTCGCCGCGGGCGCCCGCACCGTGCCCACGGCCGACGACGTCTGGGGCGCGGCCGACCTGCTGCTGAAGGTCAAGGAGCCGGTCACCGAGGAGTACGGCCGGCTGCGCGCCGACCAGACGCTGTTCACCTACCTGCACCTGGCCGCGTCCAAGGAGTGCACCGACGCGCTGGTCACCTCCGGCACCACCGCCATCGCCTACGAGACGGTGCAGAAGCCCGACGGCACGCTGCCGCTGCTGGCCCCGATGTCGGAGGTGGCCGGCCGCATGGCCCCGCAGGTCGGCGCGCACGCCCTGGAGCGGGCGCACGGGGGGCGCGGGGTGCTGCTCGGCGGCGTCTCGGGCGTCTACGCGGCGAAGGTCGTCGTCATCGGCGCCGGCGTCTCGGGGATGAACGCCGCCGCGATCGCCCTCGGCATGCAGGCCGAGGTCATCGTGCTGGACAAGGACGTCGACAAGCTCCGCGCCGCCGACCGCATCTACCAGGGGCACATGCAGACGGTCACCTCGAACGCCTACGAGGTCGAGCGCGCCGTGCTCGACGCCGACCTGGTCATCGGCGCGGTGCTCGTGCCGGGCGCCAAGGCGCCGACGCTGATCAGCAACGAGCTGGTGAGCCGCATGAAGCCGGGATCGGTGCTGGTCGACATCGCCGTCGACCAGGGCGGCTGCTTCGAGGACACCCGGCCGACGACCCACGACGACCCCACCTTCCGGGTGCACGGGTCGGTCTTCTACTGCGTCGCCAACATGCCCGGCGCGGTGCCCAACACCTCCACCCACGCGCTGACCAACGTGACGCTGCCCTACGTCATGGCACTGGCCAACGAGGGGACGGCGGCGGCCGTCCGCGCGCACGCCGACCTCGCGCACGGCCTCAACGTCGTCGCGGGGCAGGTCGTGCTGCCCGAGGTCGCCGAGGCGCACGGGATGGGCGCCGTGCCGTGGGAGGAGGTGCTCGTCTGACCGCCACCGCCACCCGGGCCGCCACCGGCTCGACGACCAGCCCGATCGAGCGCGTGGTCTCCGGCTACCTGGACCACCTGGCCGTCGAGCGCGGGCTCGCGGCCAACACCATCGCCTCCTACCGGCGCGACCTGCGGCGCTACACCGAGTACCTCGCCGGCGCGGGGGTCACCGCCCTCGGGGAGATCACCGAGTCCGACGTCGCCGGGTTCCTGGCCGCGCTGCGCCGTGGCGACGACGAGCACCCCCCGCTGTCGGCGACGTCGGCGGCGCGGGCCGTCGTCGCCGTCCGCGGCCTGCACCGTTTCGCGCTGCTCGACGGGCTGGTCCCCGACGACGTGGCGCACGAGGTGCGCCCGCCGACGCCGGCGCGGCGCCTGCCGAAGGCGATCCCCGTCGAGTCGGTGGTGGCGCTGATCGAGGCGGCGGGCGCGGTCGAGGGCCCGCGCGGCCTGCGCGACCGGGCGCTGCTCGAGCTGCTGTACGGCACCGGCGCCCGCATCTCCGAGGCGGTGGGCCTGGCCGTCGACGACCTCGACCGCGGGCAGGCCGCCGTCCGCCTGGCCGGCAAGGGAGGCAAGGAGCGCGTCGTCCCCGTCGGGTCGTACGCGGTCAGGGCCGTGGAGGACTACCTGGTGCGCGCCCGGCCGGCGCTGGCCGCGGCCGGGCGGGGCGGGGTGCGCGGCGGCGCGCTGTTCCTCAACGTGCGCGGCGGGCCGCTGTCGCGGCAGAGCGCGTGGGCGATCCTGCGCACGGCGGCCGAGCGGGCCGGGCTCACGGCGGAGGTCTCGCCGCACACCCTGCGGCACTCGTTCGCCACGCACCTGCTCGACGGCGGCGCCGACGTCCGCGTGGTGCAGGAGCTGCTCGGCCACGCCTCGGTGACCACCACGCAGGTGTACACGCTCGTCACCGTCGACCGGCTGCGCGAGGTCTACGCGAGCAGCCACCCGCGGGCGCTGAAGTGACAGCCGCCCACAGGCCGTATCGGTAGATCTCGCCAGAGCTTTCGGCTCGACCACGCACCGTGCTTGGCATCGTTCGCCACGCCATGGCCGACGCGCGGCGTGCCTCCTCGGGAAAGCGCGCCACCCTCCCTACCGTCGGGGACACCCGAGCGGGCAGGACGGCTGACCGCACCCCGGCGATCCCGGGATCGGGCAGCTTCGTGGAGGCAACGGACACATGGCGATCCGAGCGGACGCGGCAAGCGCTGCCGTCGCGCGCCCGCACGACATCGACGCGGGACGGGAAGCGACGTCGGAGATGGGGGCGGCCGCGCTGCGGTCGGGCGACCCCGCCCGAGCCCGTCAGCGGAAGCTGCCCGAGCCACCTCCCCTCACCGAGCACGGCCCCGCCCGCGTCATCGCGATGTGCAACCAGAAGGGCGGCGTCGGCAAGACGACGTCGACGATCAACTTGGGCGCCGCGCTGGTGGAGTACGGCCGCAAGGTGCTGCTCATCGACCTCGACCCGCAGGGCGCGCTCTCGGTGGGCCTCGGGGTGCCGGCGCAGAACCTCGACCGCACGGTCTACAACGCCCTCATGGAGCGGCGGACCACGCTGGCCGACGTCACCGTGCCCACCGACATCCCCGGCCTGGACCTGGTCCCCAGCAACATCGACCTGTCGGCCGCCGAGGTGCAGCTGGTCAGCGAGGTCGCGCGCGAGCAGACCCTGCTGCGCGTGCTGGCCGACGCCCGCCGCGAGTACGACTACATCCTCATCGACTGCCAGCCGTCGCTGGGCCTGCTGACGGTCAACGCGCTCACCGCCGCCCAGGGCGTGATCATCCCGCTGGAGTGCGAGTTCTTCTCGCTGCGCGGCGTCGCGCTGCTGGTCGACACCATCGACAAGGTCAAGGAGCGGCTCAACCCGCAGCTGGAGATCTCCGGCATCCTCGCCACGATGTACGACTCGCGGACCGTGCACTGCCGCGAGGTGTTCAGCCGGGTGGTCGAGGCCTTCGGCGACACCGTGTTCCAGACCGTCATCACCCGCACCGTGCGCTTCCCCGAGACGACCGTCGCCGGCCAGCCGATCACCACCTGGGCGCCGACGTCGTCGGGGGCCTCGGCCTACCGCGACCTCGCCAAGGAGGTGCTGGCCCTGTGACCCGGCGGCCCGTGCTCCCCGGCGCGAACGAGCTGTTCCGCCGCACCGACGCCCCGGCCGTCGAGGCCGAGGTCACCGAGCTGCCCAGCCTGAGCTCCACCGTGAGCTCGCCGGCGCTGCGCACCGCCGTGCGCAAGGAGGAGCCGGCCGGCCAGCCGCTCACGCTGGTCCCCGGCGGGGCCTCCGACGAGCTCGCCGGTCTCCGGGCGCCGGTGGCGACGCCGTCCATCCCGACCCGGGGCCGCCCGCAGAGGTCGGTGCGGGCCGAGCGGACCAAGCACGACGAGAAGATCACCGTCTACCTCTCCGCCGAGGAGCTGCTGGCGCTGGAGAGCGCCCGGCTGACGCTGCGCGCCCACCACGGCGTCGCCGCCGACCGCGGCCGCATCGTCCGCGAGGCGGTCGCCGTGCTGCTCGCCGACCTCGAGGAGCGGGGCGCCGACTCGGTGCTGGTGAAGCGGCTGCGCGGCGCCTGAGCACTACCCTCGCCCGCGTGGGCACCCCGGACGTCGCCGCACCGGACGGCGACAGGCCGTCGCGGTTCACGGTCCGGCTGACCAACTTCGAGGGCCCGTTCGACCTGCTGCTGCAGCTGATCGGCAAGCACAAGCTCGACGTCACCGAGATCGCGCTGTCGAAGGTCACCGACGAGTTCATCGCGCACCTGCGCGCGCTCGGCGACGAGCTCGACCTCGACCAGGCCAGCGAGTTCCTCGTCGTCGCCGCCACCCTGCTCGACCTCAAGGCCGCCCGGCTGCTGCCGGCCGCGGACGTGGAGGACGAGGAGGACCTCGAGCTGCTCGAGGCACGCGACCTGCTCTTCGCGCGGCTGCTGCAGTACAAGGCCTACAAGGAGGCCGCGGCCTTCCTCAAGGAGCGCGAGGCCCGGGCCGCCCGCCGGTTCCCGCGCGACGTCGGCCTCGAGCCGCGCTTCGCCGACCTGGTGCCGGAGGTGCTGCTCGGGGTCACCCCGCAGCAGCTGGCCGCGCTCGCCGCCCGGGCGCTGGCCCCGAAGGCGCCGCAGACGGTGAGCGTCGCGCACCTGCACGCCCCACCGGTCAGCGTCGCCGAGCAGCTGCTTGCCGTCCGCAACCAGCTGATCCGGCACGGCACCGCCAGCTTCCGCGCGCTGACCGCCGACTGCGCGCACACCCTCGAGGTGGTGGCCCGCTTCCTCGCCCTGCTGGAGCTGTACCGGCAGCAGCGGGTGGTGTTCGAGCAGGTGACCCCGCTGGGCGACCTCACCGTGCGGTGGATCGGTGGCGAGGAGGTCGACGAGACCGCCCTCGCCGACCTCGGCGGCGCCGCGGACGAGTGACGGCTGGGGCCACACGGGCTCCTCGCGCCCCCTCCGTCACGCCCGCGCGGGCTCCGACGACGCCGATCCGCTCCGGTACGTACATTGCCGGTGACTCTGCGCGTCTGCACGGCTCCGGCGATGGCCCCCGGCCGGTTGGGGGATGCGCGCGACCATGGAGGCGAGACGGGTGGAGACCACCGGATCCGCGGTGCGCGAGCGCGCCCTTCGCTGGGCGGCGCCGGCGCTGATCGTGGCGCTGCAGCTCGTCGTGACGGTGCTGCGCGTCGTCCAGGTGCGCGGCGGCTACGGGGCCCGCAACCTCGAGGCCTCCTACCACGCCCTGCTCACGGCCGAGTCGCTGCTGCGCACCCCGCTGAGCCGGACGTGGGGGCTGCCGATCGTCACGCTCGGCGAGGACAACGACAAGTGGATCTCCTGGGGCGCCACCGTGGCGACGTCCCACGGCGACTACGTCTACACGTCCTTCCCGCCGGCCGGCTTCTGGCTGCCCACCCTCGCCGCCGCCGTCCGGGGCGGCGAGCTCGGCATGGCGGGGCTGGTGCTGCTCAACGGGGTGCTGGCGGCCGTCACCGGGGTCCTGCTGTACGTGCTCGTCCAGCGCGCCGTCGTCCGCATGGACCGGTCGGTGTGGCTGGCGCGCGGGGCCGGCGTGGCCGCGGCGGTCGTGTACCTCTTCAGCGCCGAGGCGCTGCAGTCCCACGGCACCGTGTACTGGCCGCACTCGATGCTGCAGCCGCTGCTGGTGGGCCAGCTGGTCCTGCTCGAGCGCCTGCTGCTGCCCTCGGCCTCGACGGCCGCGCGGCGCCGGCTGCTGTGGGGCCTGGGCCTGCTGACCCTCGTGGCCTGCTACACCGAGTGGACGGCCTACGTTTTCGCCTTCCTCACCGGCGCCCTGCTGCTGGCCGTGCCCGCGCTGCGCCGGCGGGCGGCCGCGGCGGGCGTCGTCCTCGTGGCGGTCGCGGCCGCCACCGCCGTCCTGCTGTCCCTGCACTTCGTGCTGGCGATCGGCTTCGACGGCGCGGTCGAGGCGTGGCGGATGCGGTTCGTCGCCCGCTCCGGGTCGGGCGCGACGTACCTGGGCCTGTTCTACGGCTACGCGCTCTCCTTCGGGGCGGCGCTGCTGGCCGCGCTCGCGGTGACGGGGCTGGCGATGCTGCGGCCCTCGCCGCGCGCCCGCCGCGACGCCGTCTCGCTGGCGATCGTCGCCTTCTCGCTGACCGCCGTCGTCGAGAACGTGGTCCTGCTCCAGCACGCCAGCCAGTTCACCTTCGACCGGCTCAAGCTCGGCGTCCCGCTGGCGCTGCTGACCGGGCTGGCCATCGGCCGGCTCACCCGGCGCGGGGTCGCCGCCGCGGCCGTGGCCGTCTGCGCGGCGGCGCTGCTGGGCGTGGCCGCGGACCGCGCCGACTCCGCCGGCTACCAGGTCTGGACCGAGGCCGACCGGCACAACCGGACGGTGGTCGACCAGGCCCGCGAGGAGATCGACCTCAGCTGCGCCACGCTGGCCACCAACACCAGCGTCCGGGGGTACCTGAACCTGCTGTTCGACCGGGGCATCCACGAGATGACCGGCCCGGAAGAGCTCGCCGAGCTCGCCCGCGACGAGGACTCGTGCGGCACCGTGTACATCGAGGCGCAGCTGATCCTCGCCGACCTGCCCCAGATCTCCTCGATCACCGTGGTGCACGCGGGCGGGGACGAGGTGACCCTGCCCCGTTCCCGGCCCTGACCCGGGGCCGGGGATCATCGGGGCGTGACGAGCGAGGAGCCGGTGAGCGAGGAGCGCGGTCCCATCTCGTGGGAGGCGCTCGCCGCTGAGCTGGCCGCCACCCGCGAGGAGGCCGAGGCCCGCGGCGACGAGGACCCGGCCACCTGGGACGCCGTCGCCGCCGAGCTGGCCGCGCGGGTGGCCGAGCGCCCGGACGACGCGGTGGAGGAGCGGCTGCGGCCGGTCGAGGAGCCGGCGCCGCTGCCGCCGCCGGTCGCCGTCCGCACGCCGCCGGCCCCTCCCGAGCCCGACGCGGAGGACGAGCCGGAGCAGCTGGAGATCGCCGTCCTCGACCCCGCGCGGTTGCGGGGCGGGCTGGAGGCGCTGCTGTTCGTCGTGGACAACCCGGTCGACGAGGAGACGCTGGCCGCGGCGCTGCGCTGCCCGCCGGGGCAGGTGGCCGGGGGGCTGCGGGCGCTGGCGGCGGACTACGACGCGCGCGGCGCCGGCATCACGCTGCGCCGGGTGGGGGAGGGCTGGCGGCTCTACACCCGCGAGGACCACGCCGAGGTGGTCGAGCGCTACCTCGTCGGCGGCCAGCGCAGCCGGCTGACCCAGGCGGCGCTGGAGACCCTCGCCGTCATCGCCTACCGGCAGCCGGTGACCCGCGCCCGGGTGTCGGCGATCCGCGGTGTCGGCGTCGACGGCGTCATGCGCACCCTCCTCGCCCGCGGGCTGGTGCACGAGGTGGGCACCGACCCCGACAGCGGCGGCGGGCTGTACGGGACGACGCCGCTGTTCCTCGAGCGGCTCGGCCTGACCGGCCTCGACGAGCTGCCCGAGCTGGCGCCGCTGCTCCCGGAGACCGCCGCCGTCCTGCAGGAGCACCCCGACGCCTGAGGTCGGCGGCGCTGCTCCGGCGACTCTGCGATCTCACCGTGCCCTCGGCGTCTTCCCCTTCCCCCTCTCCCGGCGCCGGGAGCGCGAGGGAGCCGAGCACGGCAGGCGACCGGGGCGGGGCGAGCGGCGCGACCGCTCACGGACCGGACGGCGCCACGGTGGGCAGGAAGGCCGCGATGTCGGCGGCGAGCCGTTCGGGCTCGTCCCACAGGACGACGTGCCCCGCGTCGCGGTACCGGACGGGGCGCGCGTGCGGGATCGCGGCGAGGAGCTGCGCGGCCTGGTCGGCGAGCAGGTGGTCGCGGTCGCCGCTGACGACCAGCGTGGGCGCCCGGATCGCCCCGGAGTCCGTCGGTGCCGGTGCCTCGCCGAGGCCGCGCAGGCTCGCCCGCCAGACGGCGGCCGGGATCCGCAGCGCGTCCTCGACGCACAGCTCCACGTACCAGTCGGGCAGCGGCCGGTCGGTGAACCCGCGGGTGAACGCCCGGACCCAGGCCGGGTCCACCGGGTCGCGCAGCCGGTCCACCTCGTCGGCGAACGGGGCGCGGCGGCGGTGCAGGTCCCGCGGCGCGCCGGCCAGCAGCAGCCCGTCGACCCGGCCGGGGGCGTCCACGGCCACCTGCTGCGCGACGTAACCGCCGCTGGAGGCGCCGACCAGCACGGCGGCCGGCAGGTCGAGGGCGTCCAGCACCGCGACGACGTCCCGGGCGAGGGTGGGGACGTCGTAGCCCGACGCCGGCTTGTCGGCGTCCCCGTGCCCCCGCAGGTCGACCGCGACCGAGCGCAGCCACGACGGCAGCAGCGGCTGCAGGCGGGCGAACTCGCGGCGCGAGGCGGCCCAGGAGTGCAGCAGGAGCAGCGCGGGGCGGCCGTCGGGATCGCCGGCCTCGGTGAAGCCGGTGCGCAGGCCCGTCGACAGGTGCAGCGTGCCCTCGGTGCGGGGCGCCATGGCCGGACGCTAGCCCGGTCGGCGGTCGCCCGGGAGGGACGGCGGCAGCGGTGGGAGACTGGACGGGATGAACACCGCCCTGCCTGACGAGGACCCCACGACCGGCGGCGGCGAGGGCTGGTCGGAGGACATGGAGCTCGCGCCGGCGCACCCCGGCGACCGCGACGACGCCCCCGGCGAGCAGCGCCAGGGCGAGCGGCTGCAGAAGGTGCTCGCCCGGGCCGGCGTCGGCTCCCGCCGGGTGGTCGAGGACATGATCGACCAGGGCCGGATCAGCGTGAACGGGCGCACCGTCGCGGTGCAGGGCATGCGGGTCGACCCGCACACCGACAAGATCGCCGTCGACGGCGCCCGGATCGAGCTGCGCGACGACCGCGTCACCTACGCGCTCAACAAGCCGGCCGGCGTGATCACCGCGATGAGCGACGACCGCGCGCGGCCCACCGTCGGCGACATCCTGGGGGACCTCGCGCCCGGGCTGGTGCACGTCGGCCGCCTCGACCAGGACACCGAGGGCCTGCTGCTGGTCACCAACGACGGCGAGCTCGCCCACCGGCTGGCCCACCCCTCCTACGAGGTGCGCAAGACCTACCTGGCGCAGGTGTCGGGCTCGGTGCCGCGCAACCTGGCCCGCCGGCTGCGCGCGGGCGTCGAGCTGGAGGACGGCCCGGTCGCGGTCGACGCGTTCCGCGTCGTCGACACCCACGCCGGGCAGTCGGTGGTCGAGGTGGTGCTGCACGAGGGGCGCAAGCACATCGTCCGGCGGCTGCTGGCGCACGTCGGGCTGCCGGTCAACCGGCTGACCCGCACCGCGATCGGCCCGGTGCAGCTGCAGCGCATGCGCGTCGGCTCGATCCGCAGGCTCAACCGGCAGGAGCTCGGCGCGCTCAAGGAGCTCGTCGGCCTGTAGACGTTCCCGCGGGAACGCCGGCGGGTGATCACCTCGGGGGCAGCGGTGCCTCCGCGCCGCCGAGACGACGCCGCACCCGAGGTGATCACGGGACGGCTCGACGGCGGGTCGTCGGCGTCCGAGGTGGCTGGGACGGCCCCGCTGCGGGGACCCGCGCCGAGCGTGCGAGGCGAGGGGGGCAGCGCGGTCCTTCTAGACTCGACGGGGCTTCCCGGAGGGCGGGGCGCCGGGGAGCGAACGAGGAGAGTGCATGGCCGTCCGAGCCATCCGGGGCGCCACCCAGGTGGACGCCGACGACCGGGAGCAGGTGCTCGAGGCCACCCGCGAGCTGGTCACCGCCGTCATGGAGCGCAACCAGCTGCAGCACGACGACGTCATCAGCATCCTGTTCACCGCCACCCCCGATTTGGTGTCGGAGTTCCCGGCGCTGGCCGCCCGCGAGCTCGGCTTCGGCGACGTGCCGCTGATGTGCGCCACCGAGATGGACGTGCCGCACGCGCTGCCGAGGGTGCTGCGGCTCATGGCCCACGTCGAGGTGGAGAAGCCGCGGTCGGAGATCCAGCACGTGTACCTGCGCGGCGCGGTCGCCCTGCGACGGGACATCGCCCAGTGAGCGACTTCCGGGGCTGCGTGACCCTCGACGGGCCGTCGGGCACGGGCAAGTCGAGCGTCGGCCGGTCGGTCGCCGCCCGGCTCGGGGCGTCCTACCTCGACACCGGCGCCATGTACCGCGCGGCGACGGTCGCCGTCCTCGACGCCGGCGTCGACCCGGAGGACGCGCAGGCCGTCGCCGACGTCGTCGCCCGGACGACGATCGAGGTGGGGACGGCGGCCGACACCGAGCTGGTGCGGGTGGACGGCGTCGACGTGGCCCGGCGCATCCGCAGCGCCGAGGTGACCCGGGCGGTGTCCGCCGTCTCCGCGGTGCCGGCCGTGCGCCGGCAGCTGGTCGACCAGCAGCGCGCGCTGGTGGCCGGCGCCGACGCCGTCGTGGTCGAGGGCCGCGACATCGGCACCGTCGTCCTGCCCGAGGCGACGCTCAAGGTGTACCTGACCGCCGCGCCCGAGGCCCGGGCCGAGCGGCGGGCCCTGCAGCTCGGCCTGACCACGCCCGAGGAGGTCGCCGAGCTCGCCGCCGACCTGCGGCGCCGCGACGAGTACGACAGCAGCCGGGAGGACAGCCCGCTGCGGCCGGCCGCGGACGCGGTGACGGTCGACAGCACCGACCTGGTGCAGGAGCAGACGGTGGCGCGGATCGTCGCGTTGGCGCTCGACGCCGTCGGGGCAGGACACAGGGCATGACGCAGCAGAACGGCGGACCGCTGCCCGTCGTGGCGATCGTCGGCCGGCCCAACGTCGGCAAGTCGACGCTGGTCAACCGGATCCTCGGCCGCCGCGCGGCGGTCGTGCAGGACACCCCGGGCGTGACCCGCGACCGCATCGCCTACGAGGCGCTGTGGAACGGCAAGCGGTTCACCGTCGTCGACACCGGCGGCTGGGACCCGAAGGCGGCCGGGCTGGGGGCGTCGATCACCCGGCAGGCGGAGTACGCCATGCGGACGGCGGACGTCATCGTCTTCGTCGTCGACAGCTCGGTGGGCGCCACCGACACCGACCTGGCCGCCGCCCGCATCCTGCGCCGGTCGGACCGCCCGGTGCTCCTGGTGGCCAACAAGGTCGACGACGAGCGCAGCGAGGCCAACGCCGCCGAGCTCTGGTCGCTGGGCCTGGGCGAGCCGCAGCCGGTCAGCGCGCTGCACGGGCGGGGGAGCGGCGACCTGCTCGACCTGGTCCTGGACGCGATGCCCGAGGCGCCGCGCGAGCAGCTCGAGGAGGGCGGCCCGCGCCGGGTCGCGCTCGTCGGCCGGCCCAACGTGGGCAAGTCCAGCCTGCTCAACCGGCTGGCCCGCGACGAGCGGTCGGTGGTCGACTCGGTCGCCGGGACGACGGTGGACCCGGTCGACTCGATCGTCGTGCTCGGCGGCGAGGAGTGGCGGTTCGTCGACACCGCGGGGCTGCGCCGCAAGGTCAACACCGCCAGCGGCATGGAGTACTACGCCAGCCTGCGCACCGAGGCGGCGATCCAGGCCGCCGAGGTCGCCGTGGTGCTGCTCGCCGCCGACGAGGTGATCAGCGAGCAGGACCAGCGGGTGATCAGCCAGGTCGTCGAGGCCGGGCGGGCGCTGGTGCTGGCGGTCAACAAGTGGGACACCCTCGACGAGGACCGCCACGCCGAGCTGGAGAAGGAGGTCGAGCGGGAGCTGGCGAGGGTGCGGTGGGCGTCGCGGGTCAACATCTCGGCCAAGACCGGCCGGGGTGTCGAGAAGCTGGCCCAGCACCTGCGGGCCGCGCTGGCCTCCTGGGAGACCCGCATCCCCACCGCGGAGCTCAACACCTACGTCCGCGCGCTGGTGCAGGAGACACCGCCGCCGGCCCGCGGCGGCCGCGCACCGAAGATCAAGTACGTGACGCAGGCCGACGTCCGCCCGCCGCGGTTCGTCGTCTTCTCCACCGGCTTCCTCGAGGCCGGCTACCGGCGCTTCATGGAGCGCAAGCTGCGCGAGAAGTGGGGCTTCGGCGGCACGCCGGTCGAGATCTCGGTGAAGGTGCGCGAGGGCCGCGACCGCGGCAGGGGCTGAGCCCGGCCTTCCTCACCGCCCGGGGCGGACGCGCGGGGCGACGTCGGGCTCCCCGCGGGGGGTGGGCACGAGCGCCGCCCCGCTCCCGGCGGGCCCCTCCGGTTCGTCGAGCCGCTGCCCCAGCCGGCTCGGCCACCACATCCGCCGGCCCAGGTCGAGGTTGAGCGCGGTGACGAGCACCGACCGCACGATCAGCGTGTCGAGCAGCACGCCGAGCGCGACCGCGATGCCGAGCTGGGTGGTGAAGGTCAGCGGCAGCGTGGCGAGCACCGCGAAGGTCGCGGCGAGCACCAGCCCGGCGGAGGTGATCACGCCGCCGGTGGCCGACAGGCCGATCAGCGCCGCCCGCCGGGTGCCGTGGTCGGCGGCCTCCTCGCGCACCCGGGTCATCAGGAAGATGTTGTAGTCGATGCCGAGGGCGACCAGGAACACGAAGACGAACAGCGGGAACGAGCTGTCGGTCGAGGTGACCCCCAGCACCCAGTCGAAGATCAGCGCGCTCAGGCCCAGCGCGGCGGCGAAGGAGAGCACCACCGTCGCGACCAGGACCAGCGGCGCGACCACCGCCCGCAGCAGCACGGCCAGCACGACCAGCACCACGAGCAGGACCAGCGGGATGATCACCCGGTTGTCGCGCTGGGCGGCGTCCTGCACGTCGAGGTTGAGCGCGGTGTTGCCGCCCACCAGCGCCTGGCCGTCGCCGACGTCGTCCAGGGTGGTGCGGAGCTCCTCGACGGTGGCGTAGGCGGCCGGGCTGTCTGCGGCGTCGGCCAGCGTCACCTCGACGAGGGCGTCGTCCCCGACCACCGTCGGGGCCGCGACCGCGCTGACGCCGTCGGTGCCCGCCACGGCCTGCGCCACCTCGTCGGCGGTGCCGGCGGTGGTGAGCACGAACACCGGGTTGCCCGCGGCGGCGGGGAAGTGCTCGGCGGCCACCTGCTCGCCCTCGACCGACTCGGGGGTGCCGCGGAAGGCCTCGGCCTGGGTCAGCCCGCTGGGGTCGAGCCGGAACAGGCCGAGGGCGGCGACCGCGAGCAGCGCGCTGGTGACCAGCCACACCACCCGGGGGCGGGGCCGGATCAGCCCGCCGACCCGCGCCCAGAAGCCGGTCGCGCTCGGTTCGGCGCTGCCGAAGGTGGGCTTGACCGGCCAGAACACCCAGCGACCGCAGATGACCAGCAGCGCCGGCAGCAGGGTCATCAGCACCGCGAGGGAGACGGCCACGCCGATCGCGGCGACCGGTCCGAGGCTCGCGGTCGAGTTCATGTCCGCGGCGAGCAGGCAGAGCATGCCGAGGACCACCGTGCCCGCGCTGGCCAGCACGGCGGGGCCGGCCCGGTGCACCGCCTCGGTCATGGCCTCGTGCCGGTCGCCGTGCAGCCGCAGCTCCTCGCGGTAGCGGGCCACGAGCAGCAGGGCGTAGTCGGTGCCGGCGCCGACGACCAGGACGGTGAGGATGCTGGCGCTCTGGGCGTTGACCGTGAGATCGGCGTATCGGGCGAGCAGGTAGACGATGGCCTGCGCGCAGAACAGCGCGATGACCGCGCAGAAGATCGGCAGGATCCACAGGACCGGGCTGCGGTAGGTCAGCAGCAGGATCAGGACGACGACGCCGAGCGCCGCGAACAGCAGGGTGCCGTCGATGCCGGCGAAGGCCTCCGACGAGTCGGCCGCGTTGCCGGCCGGGCCGGTCACCCAGGCCGACAGCCCGTCCGGGCCGTCGGCGGTCTCGGCGCGCATCGCGTCGACCGCCGGGGCGAGCGCCTCCCAGCCGCCCGCGCCCGCGTTCAGCGGCACGACCAGCTGCACCGCCTCGCCGTCCTCGGCCGGGACCGGGCCGACGACCTCGCCGGCGACGATGTCGATCTCCGCGAAGGCGACGGCGTCCTCGGCGACGGCCTCGGCGTCGGCGGCCGTGAGCCCGCCGCTCCGCTCGTAGACGACGACGGCGGGGAAGGTGTCGGGATCCGACCCCAGCGCGGCCTGCTGCCGCAGCGCGATGGTCGATTCCGCGTCACCGGGCAGCCACGACGCGATGTCGTTGTCCTGCTCGCCGGTCAGCCGGCCGGCCAGCGGCGCCGCGGCGGCGGCGAGGACGAGCCAGAAGACGAGGATGACCCACTTGAAGCGGCGGTGGCTGACCCGGGACGCGAACGACCTGCCCATGACGGAGCCCTTGCTCGACGACGGCGGTTCCCCGTGCGGCACGCACGCTGGCACAGCAGGGGAGTGCTGTCACCCCGATCGCGCCCGAGTCGGCAGAGATGCGGACGCGCGACGGCCGACCGGCGGCAGGTCGCGCCGGGCGGTGCGGTAACCTTCTCGGGCGGTCGTCGACCGGCCCGGGGCTCCCGGGCGGACGGACGGCGCGCGGGCTGTGGCGCAGCTTGGTAGCGCACTTGACTGGGGGTCAAGGGGTCGCAGGTTCAAATCCTGTCAGCCCGACATCGGAAGTCCGCAGGTCGGGGGCCGTGTCCGGAGGAGTCCGGAACGGCCCCTGAGCGCTTTCCGGGGCGGTTGAACCAGGCCAGGTCACGCCACGGCGTGCGCGACGTGCCGGAGCCGACATCGGGGAACCGCAGCTCACAGGCGGTTCCGGAGCGGCCCATGATCGCTTCCGAGGCGGCGTGTTTCATCAGCCGCGCTCGACCTCGCGATCGAGCTGCTCGGGCGGCCGGCGGCTCGTGACGGCGACACCACGACCGGCGTCATCCCGGTTGCGCGGGGCGTCGTCGGTGTGTGATCGTCCCGGCGATCGTGATCATCGGCAGGAGGTGAGACCCGTGAACGCAGTGTCCGCAGTGGGTGCTCTCCTGCAGTCCACGATCGCGCGACCGACGTAGTCGCCACCGGGAGCGCCCCGCCAGGCAATTCGCGAGAGGCGGCTCCCATGAGCACGACACCTGCTCCACCCCGGCACGTCACCTCGGCTCCCTCCGACCGGCCGAGGTCCGACCAGGCCCAGCCGCACGTGTACGCCAGGAAGAGGGCGCCCGCTGCGGGGGAGCGGGCGCTGGTCCTCGGCGGTGGTGGATCGACGGGCAACGCGTGGTTGATCGGCGTCATCGCCGGCCTGCTCGATGCCGGGCCGGACGTGACCGGAGCCGACCTGGTCATCGGGACGTCGGCCGGAGCGACGGCCGCGGCCCAGATCACCAGCGCGAGCCCGGCCGACCTGCTGGCCGCCGTCCTCAGCGCTGCGCCCCGGCACCGGACGGGTCCGGTCGGACCCGACGGGGGACGCGGTCCGGGTGGGTCGGTGACCGACCACCTGCAGCGGATGAGCGAGATCATCGCCGCCGCCGACGATGCGGCCGACATGCGCCGCAGGATGGGCGCAGCGGCGCTCGACGTGGAGGCGGCGTCGGACGGCTCCGGGCAGACGCGGTGGCGCGCCACCGTCGCCGCCCGGCTGCCCAGCCAGCACTGGCCGCGACGAACGGTGCTCATCACGGCGGTCGATGCCCGTACCGGCGAACCGGTCGTGTTCGACCGCCACAGCGGGGTGGACCTGGCCGACGCCGTCGCCGCCAGCTGCGCCGGTGTCCACCCCTACGCGATCGGCGACCACCGGTACCTCGACGGCGGGTACCGATCCGTCGAGAACGCCGACCTGGCAGCCGGCTACGGCCGGGTGCTGGTGCTCGCACCGCTGGGCGGCAGATCGCGGCACCCGCGGGAGTGGGGCACCCATCTGGCAGCCCAGGTCGACGAACTGCGCGCGGGTGGCAGCAGGGTCGAGACGATCGTCCCCGACAACAGCTCCGAGCACCTGTTCGGCGTCGACGCGATGGACCTGTCGCTGCGTCCGCCCGCCGCTCGAGCCGGTCACGACCAGGGCCGAGCCCTCGCCGCGCGGCTCGGCGGGTTCTGGCGCTGACGCCTGGACCACCGTTCCGCGTGCACGGCCGACGGCTGGGGTCGAGGGGGCGCCGGCTGCGGCTACCGGTGTCGAGGACGGGGGCCCGGGGCGGCACGGTCGTGGGTCAGAGCCGTTCCAGCCGCTCGATCTCGAAGGCGATGCGAAGACGTGCTGCGTGGACCCGGGGATCACCGCTGCCCACCTGGGACCGCGTCGCCGACAGCAGCTCCGTCAGCTCCCCGAGCGTCGTCGGCCGCGGGCCGTCCAGCCTTCGGTTGATCTCGTCGATCGTCATGCCGGCGCCCCCGTCGTCCCGTTCCGCGGTACCTACGTACTGCCCACCAACGGTTGTGCGCAACCAAAATAACCACCACAGGTCTGGCGAGCCGCGCCGGGCACCACCGCCCCGACGCACTCCTCGCCGCGCTCCTGCGACGACGTGCTCCGTCACCTCCGGGTGTCGAGGACGTGCTCCGGACTCCGTCCCAGGTGCAGCGGTGGCCACCCACGGCCGCGCAACCCACGACGACAGGAGGACCAGCCGTGCGACCTGGCGAGATCACCGGGGTTCTGGACCGACCGGTCAGCCGGGAACTGCTGGCCCGCGACGTCACCCGCCTGGCCTACGTCGCCACGGACGGCACGCCCCGCAACGTCCCGATCATCTTCAGCTGGAACGGCTCGCAGATCGTCATGTGCACGTCGAAGAACGCTCCCAAGCTCCGGCCCCTGAGCCGGAACCCGATGGTCGCCCTGACCATCGACACCGAGGTGCACCCGCCCAAGATCCTGCTCATCCGCGGTCGGGCCGAGCTGGACCCCGTCGACGGCATCCCGGACCAGTACCTCCGGTCGACCAGCACCTACGAGATGACACCCGGGCAACGGGTCGGGTGGGAGGCGGAGGTGCGTTCGCTCTACCACGACGGCATGGTCCGGATCGTCGTGACCCCGACCTGGGCGAAGCTGATCGACTTCGAGACGACCCTGCCGAGCGCCGTCGCGGAGCTGATCCGGCGGCGGGAGGAGCGTCAGCGGGCCTGAGCGCCGCGCGGCGAGGACCGGCCGAGATCGCGGGCGCACCGCGGCCTCGCCGGTGCGGGTCGTCGTCGATCCGGGGCGTGCGGCCCGGCGTCGGCGAGGTCGGCGATCGCCGCGGGCGACCGGTGGTGGCGGAACCACGATGGGCACGGGGAGGGCTCGCCCGGCCGCCGTCGGCGGTGCCGGACGTGAGCGGCCGCCCCGCAACGGCGTGTGCTGACGGCGTTCCCTGTGCCAGAGTGCGCCATGGGGCCGGAGCGCGATGAGGTCGTGGAGCGGCGAGGGCGGCCCTCGGAGCAGGCGACCGGCAGCGCCGCGGTGCACGAGGACCTCTCGCAGCGGCTGGCCGACCTCGCGCGGGAGATGCAACGACAAGGCGACAACGCCTCGGTCATGGGCATCATCGTGGCGGCCGTGAGAGGCGCGATCCCTGGTGCCGAGGAAGCCTCGATCAGCCTGACGCAGGGTCGGCGGCGCGTGGTCTCCTCGGTGGCCACCAGCGAGCTGGCGAGACGCTTCGACGACCTGCAGCAGGAGACCGGCCAGGGGCCGGCGCTGGATGCGATGTACGAGCACGAGACCATCCGGGTCGACGACCTGACCGGCGACGGACGCTGGCCGCTGTTGGGGCGCCGAGCTGCGGAGATCGGCGTGGCCAGCGCGCTGTGCTTCCAGTTGTTCGTCGCCGGCGAGGACCTCGGAGCCCTCAACCTGCTCGCCCGGCAACGGGGAGCGTTCACCGACGAGTCCGAACGCGTCGGGTTGCTCTACGCCAGCCACGCCGCCGTGGCGGTCGCCCAGGCCCAGAAGCTGGGCAACCTGGACACCGCACTGGTCAGCCGGGACGTGATCGGGCAGGCCAAGGGCGTCCTCATGGAGCGGTACAAGATCACCGCCGAGCAGGCGTTCGCGCTGCTGGCGCGAACCAGTCAGGACACCAACCGGAAGCTGTCCGAGGTGGCCGAGTACCTCACGCGCACCGGCGCCCTCGAGAGCGCCCGGCGCCGCCGTGGTGATGCCGACCCGGCGCCCAGGGGCGGGCGGGAACGTCAGGACGGGGGCTAGGAGCCGCGGCCGGGCGCAGCGAGGAGTGCCCGGCGTCAGGTGCGGAGGGGTGGGGCGTCGGTCCGACCGGTGCACCGAGCAGTACAGCTAGGCGGCCGGTCCTGCGCGGCGGTCCTGGCTGGCCGCGACCGTGACCGCGGCGCTCTCGCGCACCCATGCGGCCCGCAGGCCCAACCACGTCGACTGACGCCGGAGCTGGTCGGACCACCGGGCCAGTCGGCGTCGGCGTTCGGAGGCACCGGCGCCGGCGCGCTCCCCGGTGGCCCATGGGAGACCGCCCAGCCGGTCCGCGGACACGGCGCAACCGTTCGGGCAGTCGAACTCCACCGGTTCGTCGGGCACCCAGCCGGCGGCTGCCAGCCGGCCACAGGCCAGGCACGTCGCCCAGGTGATCCACTCGTCCATGCGGGCCCACGTCCCCGATCCCGGCGACGAGGGCCGGACCGAGGGGATCGGCCGCTCGCCTGGACCGAGGTGCCCTCGTGGCTCACGGGATGGTCGGCCGTGGAGCCCGGCGCGGTACCCGTGATCGCCGGACGAGCCGTACCGGGACTCCGGGGTGGGGTGGGGAGGCCCGGGGCGGCCCCGGCCCGGCCCGACCGGAAGCGGTTGCCGGCCGTCGGGGACGTCGCGGTACGGGGCCAGGCTGGGGCAGGTCAGCTCCCACAGGGCCTCGTTGAGGGTGTGCGCGAGGGAGTTGTGGTCGGGTGCGGGCCAGTCGGCGGCGCCCTCGAGGTAGGCGGCCAGCTCGGCGCTGCCGCGGTCGCCGCCGAGCTCGACGAAGCGCCACCACAGGGCGCTCGGCGTCAGACCGCCCAGGCGCCAGGCGATCACGGTCAGCGCGCACGCGGGGGCAGGAGTGGTCGTGGTGGGCACGTGGATCCTTCGCGGCTAGGGGCAGGGGGCGAGCTCCCGGAGGCGGTCGGGACGCGAGCACACGAGGCCCGGCCCACCGACGTCCCGCAGGGTCTCGTCCGAGGACGGGACAGGGCGCTGTGCTCGGAGAACGGGCCGCGGAGCGGCCGCGCCCGGGTGCTCGGCCGACCGGCCGCAGGGGTGGGCTCCACAGCGGGGGCAAGGCCGACCGCAGCACGTCGGGGGACAGGCCCCCCGCCCACCAGGCGACGACGGCCGAGGGCCATGCGGAGGCAGTGGTGATCACAGGACCCCCTCACGACGTGACCGCCGGGGTCGCCCCGGGGACGACGCCGGTGGCTGATCAGGAGATACGTT
This sequence comes from Geodermatophilus sp. SYSU D00815, assembly GCF_054050035.1. Classification (NCBI taxonomy): domain Bacteria; kingdom Bacillati; phylum Actinomycetota; class Actinomycetes; order Geodermatophilales; family Geodermatophilaceae; genus Geodermatophilus; species Geodermatophilus sp. SYSU D00815. The sequence continues at coordinate 43,116 of NZ_JBJGYO010000021.1, forward strand.
TCCCCGGGCCGGAGCGACCGTGCCCGTTCCCGGGCCGGTGACGACCGCGCACGTCGCCCCGTGGCGCGCCGAGGAGTTCGCCGGTGCGCACGAGGTGGTCGGCGACGTCGCGGACCTTGCGGTTGCTGTGCATCGACGCCCCGGCCAGCAGATGGAAGGCCTGGTCTGGGGTCACCTTGCAGCGCTCGACGAGCACGCCCTCCGCCTGGTCGATGACCGCCCGGGACTCCAGCGCGGCCTGCAGGTCGTCGGCCATGTCCCGGGCGCTCCGGTAGGCGTGCAGGTTGCCGGCCGCGACCGCGGCGTACGGGCCGAACCGGGTGGCGGCCGCCCGGCACTCCTCGTCGAAGGCGTGGGCACGGCGGGCGTAGATGTTCAGCGCTCCGGTCACCCGCGCCTCCTCGTCGATGACCAGCGGGATCGACAGCGAGCTGAGGACGCCGAGCCCGGCGGCGTGCTGCCCGTAGCCCGACCAGCGGGTCTCGGTGCGGGTGTCGGCGACCTCGGTCAGCTGCCCGGTGCGAGCGGCGTGCAGGCAGGGACCGTGGCCGCGCTCGTACTGCGTCTCGTCCAGGTCGACGGCCAGCCGGCTGGTGTGCGCCGTCGTGGTCGGGCGGTCCTCGACCAGCAGCAGCACCGAGGTCTCCGAGTTGCCGGGCATGACCGTCCTGGTCAGGTCGGCCACCGTCTGCAGCAGACCGTCCATCGACAGCTCGCGCAGCGACAGCCGCCCGAGCTGCTCCAGCGCCTCGACGGTGCTGGTGGGGCGGGCTCTCCGGTCGCCGTCCACGGCGCGGCCTCCGGTCGGATCTGCACCGGGGGCGGGGGCCTCGGCGGCGGCACCCCGATCGAGGGCACCGCATCGCGGGTGCGCCGCTGCTGGACGCACCGCCGACGCATGTCCACGTCGACGCTGGACGCGACAGTACGCGCCCGGGGTGGCGGGACCGCCGGCACACCGGCGTGCGGCGAGGGCCGTCGGACCCGGACGCCCGCCCGCCGCCCACCTCGGTGGGCCGGTGGCACGCTGCGTGCCGAGCCAGCAGAATCGGGCGACCCCCCGGTCGTCCGACCACGTGCTTCCGGGCCACCGCCGAACGGAGCGGGTGAGAGACCATGACCGGGGAGCACGACGGGACGACGCGGCCGCGAGGGCCGAAGGGTGACGACGGCGCGGTGCGCGAGTGGGCGCTGGAGCGGCGGGTGGTGGCCCGGACGATCCGGGAGCAGGCAGAGCAGATGCGCGCCCGCACGGCCGTCACCCGGCTGGCGCTCCGGAGCCGGCGGGCTGCGGTGGTCGACACCCCGGCGCTGCGCCGCAGGCTGGCGGTGGCCGAGCGCAGGGCGGGGAACCTCGAGGTGGCGCTGACCAGCAACCGGCGCATCGGCATGGCGATCGGCATCCTCATGGCCCGGCACCGGCTGACGGAGGCCCGGGCCTTCGACCTGCTGCGGCAGTGCAGCAACCGCCGGAACGTCAAGCTGGCGGCGCTGGCCGAGGACGTCGTGCACACCGGCGAGCTGCCGAGCGTCCCCGCTCGGCCGTCGTCCGCCGCTGCCGGCCGACCGGGGCGCCGATCAGGGCCGTCACCGGCGAGCGACATCGGCGGAGGCGTGGCCGGGAGCGTCGGAGTGCGCCTCCCGACCCCCACCTGAGGACCTCGGGGCGGCGGGTCGCCCGCCGTGGTGCCGGGGACGGCGCCGACTAGGCCGAGCGCGGGGCGTACATGATGACGGCGACGCCGACCAGGCAGATGAGCGCGCCGATGACGTCGAACCGGTCGGGCCGGAACCCGTCCGCGACCATGCCCCACACCAGGCTGCCGGCGACGAACACGCCGCCGTAGGCGGCGAGGATCCGCCCGAAGTGCGCGTCCGGCTGGAGGGTAGCGACGAACCCGTACGCGCCGAGCGCGGCGACGCCCAGCCCCATCCACAGCCAGCCGCGGTGCTCGCGCACGCCCTGCCACACCAGCCACGCCCCGCCGATCTCGGCGACCGCGGCCAGGACGAACAGCACGATGGAGCGGGTGACCGTCATGCGACGCAGCCTGCCAGCGGCCGGCGCGGCCGCGTCCCGGTGCGGGACGCGTACCGGCCCGGCTAGCATCGGTCGGTGCCGATGTCACCGGAGGTCGCCGACACACCCGTTCTCGAGGCGCAGGTCGACGAGTCGACGGCCCTGTCCACCGCCGCGGCCCTGTTCCGCAGCCTGGGCGACCCGACCCGGTTGGCCATCGTCCGGCACCTGGCGCTGGGCGAGCACCGGGTGGTCGACCTGACGGCCCACCTGGGCCTCGCCCAGTCGACGGTGAGCGGGCACCTGGACTGCCTGCGCTGCTGCGGCGTGGCCACCTCGCGCCCGCGGGGCCGGGCGTCGATGTGGTCGCTGGCGGCGACCCCGGAGGTGCTCGGGGTGCTGGCCGCGGCGGAGCGGCTGCTGGCGGCCACCGGCGACGCGGTGGCGCTGTGCCCGACCTACGGCGCGGCGGTGGACCGGTGAGCACGACGCGCACGCCACCGGACCCGGCCGACCGCGCGCGACTGGGCCGGCGGGCCCGGTGGCTGGCCGGCGCGAGCGTCGCCTACAACGTCCTCGAGGCCGTCGTGGCGGTCGCCGCGGGCCTCGTCGCCGGTTCGGTGGCGCTGATCGGCTTCGGGCTGGACTCCGTCGTCGAGGTCTCCAGCGGCCTGGTCGTCCTGTGGCAGTTCCGGCACCGGGTGCCCGAGACCCGGGAGAGGCAGGCGCTGCGCCTGATGGCGCTGGCGTTCTTCGCCCTGGCCGCCTACGTCACCGTCGAGTCGGTGCGCGCGCTGCTCCTCGGCGGCGAGCCGGAGTCCTCCCCGGTCGGCATCGGTCTGGCGGCCGCCTCGCTCGTGGTCATGCCGTTCCTGTCCTGGGCGCAGCGCCGCACCGGCCGGGCGCTCGGCTCGGCGACGGTGGTCGCCGACTCCACGCAGACCTTGCTGTGCACGTACCTCTCGGCGGTGCTGCTGGTGGGGCTGGTGCTCAACACGACCGTGGGCTGGGGGTGGGCCGACCCGATCGCCGGCCTGGTCATCGCCGCGGTCGCCGTCAAGGAGGGCGTCGAGGCCTGGCGCGGCGACGGCTGCTGCGCCCCGGGCCGCTCCGCCGGAGATGCCGCCGAGGCCGGCTGCGCCGGCGATGCCGCCGAGGCCGGCTGCGCCGGCGATGCCGCCCCGGCCGGCTGCGGCTGCGCGGACGGGTGCGGTGACGCGTGGGGCACACCCGCACCCGCGCCGGTCGCCGACCTGGAGCTGACCCGTCGGCCGGGCCGGTGAGCGTCGAGCTCGTCGCAGGACGATCCCGTTGATCAGGCGCGCCGCGACCTGAGCAGGTGCAGCAGCGCCAGGGCGTACGCCTCGGCCGCATCAGGGCCGTCGTACCCGCTCGTCGCGCCGTCGATTCGGAGGGTGACCCGGTAACCGTCGCCGGTGGGCGCCAGCCCGGCGAACGCGTCGCCGAGCAGCTCGCGCAGCTGGTGCTCGGCCGGCACCCACAGCGCCTCCGACTGCTCGATCGAGTCCAGCGCCCACTCGGTCGTGCCGTTGAAGCCGATCACCGGCCCCGCGGGGAACTGGTGGACCTCGATCGTCATGTCCGAGAGCACGAAGACGTCGGAGTCCATGTCGCGGTCGGGCATGACGAAGCTGTCGCCGCGGGCCGGTGTCCACTGCAGCCCGGCGTCACGCAGGGCGCGGGCCAGGGCGATCGACAGCACGCCCCCATCCTGCGTCATCCCCGGACCGGCCGGGTGGTGCGTCGTCGGGGCGCGGCCCCCTCCTCATGCGGGAGGGATGTTCTGGTTGAGCCGGAAGACGTTGGTCGGGTCGTAGGCCTGCTTGAGCGCGGTCAGCCGCCGGTACTTGGCCTCGCCGTAGGCCTGGCGGACGCGCCCGTCACCCTCCTCCATGAGGAAGTTGACGTAGACGCCGGTGTGGAACCGGGCCAGGGCCGACCAGTAGTCGCGGGCCCACCGGCGTTGCTCCTCGAACCCGTCCGCCGTCGGCGTGTTGCCGTTGATGTTGAAGGTGAACCCGGCGCCGCGGCCGCTGAACGCCGTCGCCTCCTCCGGGACCCGGGCGACGGCGCCGCCCTTCTGCCACAGCGCGATGCTGCTCAGCGGCGAGCTGATGCGCCGGCCGTGCTCGACCACGACGTCGATCACCTCGTCGGTCAGCGCGGCGACGTCGCAGGAGCGCACGTAGTACCAGCAGCCGTGCCGGAAGGACGGGTCGAACATCTGCTGGTGGGCCACGAACGGCTTGGGGGCGAACAGGTCCAGCACCGGGGAGCCGAAGCCGCGCATCGGCCGCAGCACCCGCTCGCCCTCCTCGACGTCGCCGACGTGGCAGGCGGCGACCGCGACGACCGGCCGGCCGACCAGATCGGGAGGGACGACGGGCAGCGCCGGCGCGAGCCGCTGCACGACCAGGGTCATCAGCTCGTCGGGGCAGTCGGCGAGCCAGTCGCGGTAGAAGCGCAGGACCCGGTCCGCCTGGTCCATCGGCCAGAACACGGCGCCGGCCACCACCTGCGGGCCGACGGGGTGCAGCCGGAACCGGAAGTCGGTCACCACGCCGAAGTTGCCCCCGCCGCCGCGGAGTCCCCAGAACAGCTCGGCGTCGTGGTCCTCGTCGGCGCGCACGAGCTCGCCGTCGGCGGTGACCAGGTCCGCCGACTCCAGCGAGTCGACGGTCAGCCCGTACCGGCGCATGACCCAGCCGATGCCGCCGCCCAGGGTCAACCCGGCCAGGCCGGTGTGCGACACGATGCCGGCCGGCACCGCGAGCCCGTGCGCCTGGGTCTCCCGGTCGAGCTCCCCGAGCAGGACGCCGGCCTGCACGCCGACCCGCCGGGCGTCGGGGTCGACCCGGATGGCGTTCATCGGCCGCAGGTCGATCACCAGGCCGCCGTCGCAGGTGGACAACCCCGGGAAGCTGTGGCCCCCGCTGCGCACGGCGACCAGCAGGTCCCGGTCCCGGGCGAAGCGGAGGGCGGTGCGCACGTCGTCCACCCCGGCGCACCGGGCGATCAGGGCGGGGCGGCGGTCGATCGACCCGTTCCACACCCGGCGGTGCTCCTCGTACCCGTCGTCGGACGGGGCCACCACCTCACCGGCGAGGGCGGCCCGGAAGGCGGCGACGTCGGCGTCGGGGACCGGCGCCGGGCGGGCCCGGACGTCGTCCCGCGCGATCGGAACGGCCATCCCGGGAGTGTGGCGTCAGCGCGGTGGCCGGGCAGGAACCCAGGTTCCACCCTGCTCCCGGCTCAGCCGGACGGGGTCGAGGATCTCGATGTGGTCGCGGTGGGTGGCGACGACCCCGGCCGCGCGGAGGTCGCGCAGCACCCGCACGACCACCTCCCGCGCCGTGCCGACCGCCTCGGCGAGCTCCCGCTGGGTGACCGGGACGGACGGCGACGGACGCGCTCCGGCGGTGACCCTCGACTCCTGGGACGCCAGGTCGAGGAGGTGGCGGGCCACCCGCTGCCGCACGCTGGTGAACGCGCGCCCCGGGATCTCGGCGAGGAAGCTGACCACGCGGTCGGCCAGCTCGCGCAGCAGCGCGTCCGCCACCCGCGGGTCCGCCGCGGCGGACCGCCGGACGACGTCCGGCCGGAGCAGCAGCACGTCCGCGTCCACGACGGTCTGGATGCCCACCGGCAGGCGGAAGTCCGTCGCGTACATCGACACGACGCCGAGGAGGGCGCCCCGCCGGGCGTAGCGCACGGTCAGGCTGCGGCCGTCCGGAGCGGTCACGTAGGCGCGGACGAGACCGTCGACCACCAGCTCCAGGTGCTCGGCCGCCTCCCCCTCCCGGTGGGTCACCGAGCCGGCCGGCACCCGCACGAGGCGCGCCGCCGTCAGCAGGTCGCCCAGCGCCCGGCCCGGCAGCCGGCCGAGGCTTGAGGCGGCGAGGGCAGCCGCGACCCGGTCCTCCACGACGGCACGGTAGGCCCGCGGGAGGCACTCCAGCAGGGCCGCGCGCACGGGCCCGCGTCGGGCGCACCGGCACCGCGCAGGGCCGTCGCGTCCGGCGTCAGTCGCCGGCCGTGCCCGTGCGCAACCGGTCGACCGGGATCCGTCGCGCGACGATGTCGGCGGCGAGGTCGTCGACGGTCCGGTCGCCGGCGTAGGCGCGGCCGCGGAGCAGCTCGAGCGCGTCCTCGGCGGAGAGCCGGAGGGCCAGGACGACCATGCCGACGGCCATCCACAACCGTCCCCGCTCCCGCGCGGCGGGGGAGCGGAGCCAGCCCGGGCCCTCGGTCGCCGTCCAGACCGACCAGTCGGCGGCGCCGCCCAGGTGCGTGGAGAGCAACCCCGCGACGCAGCGGGCGTCGTCGACGTCGATGACGACGGGACCGGTCGGGTCGGTGAAGTAGCAGTCCAGCGCCCCCAGCCCGCGCAGGTACCCGGGCAGGGCGAGGGTCAGCACGCTGCTGTACGGCGTCTTGGTGCGCAGCAGGTCGTGGAAGGCCGGCCACCGGCGGGCGAGCAGGTCCTCGGTGCCGAACACCGGCAGCCCGACCCGGGCGGCGGTCAGGCAGGGGCCCGAGCCGGCGGTGAACTGCAGCCTCTCGGCCAGCGCGGCGGTGTCGCTGCTGGACGCCAGGGGCGTTCGCAGCTCCCCGTCGCCGTGCACGCTCAGGCCCAGGCCGTCGACCGCGAGCACCGCGGCCGCCGCCCGGGCGAGGCGCACCGGCAGCAGCGCGGGATCCCCGGGATCATCGCCGGTGTCGGCGGTGAGCACCCGGGTGAACCGGTTGGCGAGGTCCACGGCGCGGTGGTCCTCCTCGGCGGGATCGGTCCGGGGGTGGGCGTCCGGCGCGGAACGGGGGTCGAGGTCCGCTCACCAGCGGTGGACGGAGGTCCCCCGGCGTCCGGGCGGGAGGGCGGTCGACGGCCGGCTGCGGTCGGCGACCTCCTGCTGGGACGGCCGGCACCCACCGGGGCAGTCGACCGCGACGACCACGCCGTCGACCCAGCCGACGGCGGCCGCCCGACCGCAGAGGGGGCAGTTCTCCCAGGTCACCCGTTCGCTGGCCATGCGCTCTCCCGGGTCGCGACTCGTCGCCGGGCACGCGACCACCCGGGCCACCTCCGGCTCGGGGGCCGGGTCGACTTCCCGGGGCGGCGTGGTGCTACCCACGGCCACCGGTCGGCAACCCTGTTCTCCCCCGCGGAGCCGGACCGGTCGCACGGCCTCGGAGACGCCGGACGCCGCTCGCGCCGGCGCGCGGGTCAGGTGGAGGTGCTCGCGGGACGAGGACCGGGCTGCGGGATCTCGTGCAGGTGCCGCAGCACCTGGCGGTAGGAGTCGAGCAGCCCCGTCTCGACGTAGCGGACCCCGCGCTCGGCGCAGAACTCGGCGACCAGCCGTTGGGCCCGGCGCAGGTTGGGGCGCGGCATGCTCGGGAAGAGGTGGTGCTCCACCTGGTAGTTCAGCCCACCCAGGAGCAGGTCGACGAACCGCCCCCCGCGGACGTTGCGCGAGGTGAGTACCTGGCGGCGCAGGTAGTCGCGCTCCTCGGCGTCGGTGAGCGGCGGCATCCCCTTGTGGTTCGGGGCGAACGAGCAGCCCATGTAGAAGCCGAACACGGCCTGGTGGACGGCGAGGAACGCCAGCGCCTGCCAGGGGGTGAGCACGAGGAACGGCGCCACCGCGAAGGCGGTGAGGTGGACGCCGAGCAGGGCGCCCTCCCTCCAGCGGGCGCGCACGGTCCCGTCGCGCAGCGCCCGGACGCTGCTGACGTGCAGGTTCAGGCCCTCCAGCATCAGGATGGGGAGGAAGAACACCGCCTGGTGGCGGGTGAACCACGCCAGCACGCCGCGGCGACCGGCGTCCTGGCCGCGGAGGAACACGAGGGGGCCGGCCGGCTCGACGTCGGGGTCCAGCTCGGCGTGGTTGGGGTGGGCGTGGTGGCGGTTGTGCTTGTCCAGCCACCAGCCGAAGCTGAGCCCGACCGCGAGGTTGCCGAGCAGCAGGCCCATCGCGTAGCTCAGCCGCCCGGTGCGGGCGACCTGCTTGTGCCCGGCGTCGTGGCCCAGGAAGGCGACCTGCGTGGAGAGGACGCCCAGGGCGGCAGCCGTGGCGAGCTGCCACCACGTCTCGCCGATGAGGACGAAGGCCACCCAGCCCGCCGCGAAGGCGGCGAGCGTGAGGGCGAACTTGGCGGTGTAGTAGGCCGGGCGGCGCTCCAGCAGCCCTGCGGCGCGGATGCGCGAGGACAGCTCGGCGTAGTCGGACCGGGTTCGGCGGGGCGGCGCAGGGGCGACCGTGCTGCTCACGGGGAGTCCTTCGGAAGGGTGAGGCACGCCGGGGGCTGCAGCGCGTCGCGCCCGCGACGGGGCGCTGGGAAGAGGGGACGGGTCTCGTGCGGCCGAGACGTCCGGCCTCGACGGTAGACGCGGTTCGACGACCGCGCCCGGTGCGGCGGAGGGGGCCACGGCCGCACCGGCCGCGGCCCCCTCGCACTCAGACCGCGCGGACGTTCTCCGCCTGCGGGCCCTTCTGGCCCTGCGTGATGTCGAACTCCACCCGCTGCGCGTCGTCCAGCGACCGGTACCCGTTGCCGCTGATCGCGGAGTAGTGGCAGAACACGTCGGGACCGCCGCCGTCCTGCTCGATGAAGCCGAAGCCCTTCTCCGCGTTGAACCACTTCACAGTGCCCTGAGCCATGTCGATCTCGCTTCCTTCAGGAGGTGTCCCGGCCGACGGAGCGCCGACCCGGGGATCGCCGCACCACCGGGAGAACCGAGAGGAACGTCGGGCAGAGACGACTGCGGACGTTCGAGAACGAGGCAGAGGCACGACAGCGATCGCGCCCAGCGTACGTCCATCCCGCGGGGAGGCGGCGCCTCGTCGACGAGCACCCCCCTGGCGCCGTCGTCGATCGCGTCACAGCGGTCCCAGCGCCGCACCCGGGTCGGCGGACAGGTCCACGGTCTCGAGCACCGTGAGCAGCGCGCGCTCCTCGTAGCGGAAGTGGTTCTCCACCACGGCGGCGATCCCCTCGAGGTGCCGGTCCAGCTCCGCGGGGTGCCGCACGCCCGGCCGCCGCCCGCAGGCCCGCCAGGAGGTGGGCGATCATCGAGTGGTCCTGCGACAGCGACCGCAGCACCGGGGCCAGCTCGGGGCGGGCGGCCGCGACGGCCGGGAACGAGGTCCGGTCCTCGCCGCGGTGGTGGCCGTCGAGGGCGGCGCAGAACCCGTGGCAGTACAGCAGCAGGTCGCGGGTCGCCGCCTCCCCGGGCACGCCGCCCTCGAGGGACCTCCGGGTCAGCGCCAGGGCCGCGCGCAGGCGCTCGTGCACCCCACGCAGCTCACGGCTCCAGGCGACGAGCCTGGTCGTCTCGCGGTCGGTCACGCGAGGACGAAGGGTGCGACGGGGGCATCGTCGTCCTCCTCCGGTCCGGCGCCTCCATGCCCGGCACGGTCTGCCACCGGCACGCGACGCCGGCGCCGACCCAGCGGGCCGACCGGGACCGCGGGCGAGAGGCGGGAAGAAACCCCGGACGGCGGTGTCGAGAACGCGCGACCGGCTCCGTCCCCGGGGTGCATGCGGCCAGGATGGGCCGCGACCAGCGCAGAGGAGGAGCACGATGGCCAAGTACCTGCTGCTCAAGCACTACCGCGGCGCCCCGGCCGCGGTGAACGACGTCCCGATGGAGAAGTGGACGCCGGAGGAGATCTCGGCCCACGTCCGGTACATGACCGACTTCGCGGCCAAGCTCGAGGCGACCGGGGAGTTCGTCGACGGCCAGGCGCTCGCGCCCGAGGGGACCTGGGTCCGGTACGACGGCGAGGGCCGCCCGCCGGTGACCGACGGGCCGTTCGCCGAGACCAAGGACCTCATCGCCGGCTGGATGGTCGTCGACGTCGACAGCCACGAGCGCGCCGTCGAGCTGGCCGGCGAGCTGTCGGCGGCGCCCGGCGCGGGTGGCGAGCCGATCCACGAGTGGCTCGAGGTGCGTCCCTTCCTCACCGCGCCGCCCACCATCACGGAGTGACGACCCCGTTGGACGAGGTCCTGCTCCGGACGCTCACGCCGGAGGTCCTCGGCGTCCTCGTCCGCCGCGGAGCCGACTTCGCGGCGGCCGAGGACGCCGTGCAGGACGCGCTGGTCGAGGCGGTCCGCGTCTGGCCGGCCGACCCGCCGCGCGACCCCAAGGGCTGGCTGGTCACCGTGGCCTGGCGCCGGTTCCTCGACGCCACCCGTGCCGACACCGCCCGTCGCCGGCGCGAGGACCTCGTCGACGAGCAGCCGGCGCCCGGCCCGGTGCCGGGGACCGACGACACGCTCCGGCTGTACTTCCTGTGCGCCCACCCGTCCCTGACGCCGTCCTCCGCCGTGGCGCTCACGCTGCGCGCCGTCGGCGGGCTGACCACCCGGCAGATCGCCCAGGCCTACCTGGTGCCCGAGGCGACGATGGCGCAGCGCATCAGCCGGGCCAAGCGCACCGTCTCCGGCGTCCGGTTCGACCGGCCCGGCGACGTCGCCACCGTGCTGCGCGTGCTCTACCTGGTCTTCAACGAGGGCTACTCCGGCGACGTCGACCTCACCGCCGAGGCCATCCGGCTGACCCGGCAGCTCGCCGCCGCGATCGACCACCCCGAGGTGGCGGGCCTGCTCGCGCTCATGCTGCTCCACTCCGCCCGGCGGGCCGCGCGGACCGCGCCCGACGGCAGCCTGGTGCCGCTCGCCGAGCAGGACCGCGGCCGGTGGGACACCGGGATGATCGCCGAGGGCGTGGAGATCCTGCAGGCGGCCCTGGCGCGCGACCGGCTCGGCGAGTTCCAGGCCCAGGCGGCCATCGCGGCACTGCACGCCGACGCCCGCACCGCCGAGGAGACCGACTGGGTGCAGATCGTCGAGTGGTACGACGAGCTCGTCCGGCTCACCGGCAGCCCGGTCGTCCGGCTCAACCGCGCGGTCGCCGTCGGCGAGGCCGACGGGCCCCGCGCCGGGCTGGCGGCGCTCGCCGAGCTCGACGGGTCGCTGCCCCGCCGCACCGCGGCGGCGGCGTACCTCCACGAGCGCGCCGGTGACCTGACGACGGCCGCGCGGCTGTACGCCGAGGCGGCCGCCACGGCGGCCAACACGGCCGAGCGCGACCACCTGACGCGGCAGGCCGCCCGGCTCAACGCCCGCCTGCGCCCCTGACGGGCCCGCGCGAACGCGGGGACGGCGCGCCGCTGCGGCTCAGAGCACCTTGCCCGGGTTGAGGATGCCCAGCGGGTCGAACAGCTCCTTGATCCGCCGCTGCAGCGCGTAGGACGTCTCGCCCAGCTCCTCCCGCAGCCACGCCTTCTTCAGCACCCCGACCCCGTGCTCGCCGGTGATCGTGCCGCCCAGGTCGAGGGCCAGCCGCATGATCGCCGAGAACGCCTCCTGGGCGCGGGCGGCGGCGGCCTCGTCGCCGCGCTCGAAGACGACGGTCGGGTGCATGTTGCCGTCGCCGATGTGGCCCGGGCACACGATCTGCACGCCGGAGCCGGCGGCGATCTTCTCCATGCCGGCCAGCAGGTCGACCAGCCGGGCCCGCGGGACGGCGACGTCGTCCACCAGCGTGACGCCGAGCTCCTCCACGGCGGGGTTCACCAGGCGGCGGGCCTGCAGCAGCATGGCCGACTCGGCGGCGTCGTCGGCGACCGCCACGTCGGCCGCGCCCGTCTCCGCGCAGATCGCGCCCATGGCGGCGACGTCGGCAGGGGCCAGGGACCCGCGGTCGGACTGGGTGATGAGCATGGCCTCGGCGTCCTCGGGCAGGCCCATGTCCCGGTAGGCCTGCACGGCCCGGATGCAGGCCCGGTCGAGGAACTCCATGAGCGACGGGCGCATCCCCGAGGCCATGATCCGCGCGACCGCGACCATCGCGTCGGCGGTGCGGTCGAACAGCGCGGCCATGGTCAGGGCCGGCTCCGGCGCGGGGCGCAGCGCGAGCGTGGCCTCGGTGATGATCCCGAGCGTGCCCTCGGAGCCGACCATCAGCCGGGTCAGGTCGTAGCCGGCGACGCCCTTGGCGGTGCGGCGGCCGGTGCGCACCACCTCGCCGTCGGCGAGCACCACCTCGAGCCCGCGCACGAAGTCGGCGGTGACGCCGTACTTCACGCAGCACAGCCCACCGGCGTTGGTGGCCAGGTTGCCGCCGATCGTGGACATCTCCCAGGACGACGGGTCCGGCGGGTAGAACAGCCCGACCTCGGCCACCGCCCGGGACAGGTCGGCGTTGACCACGCCCGGCTGCACGACGGCGACCTGGTCGATCTCGTCGACGGCCACGATCCGGTCCATGCGCACCATGGAGACCAGCAGGGCGCCGTCGACCGCGTTGGCCCCGCCCGAGAGGCCGGTCCGGGCGCCCTGCGGGACCACCGGCACCCGGTGCCGCGTCGCCCAGCGCAGCACCTCCTGCACCTGCTCGGTGCTGGTCGGCCGGGCCACGCCCAGCGGTCTGCCCGCCGGGCAGAAGCTGGCGCTGTCGAACCGGTAGCCCTCGGTGGTGACCTCGTCGGTGACCAGCACACCTTCGGGCAGCCGGTCGATCAGCTCCTGGACCGTTGCGTCCACGATTCCTCCTCCAGCCGCGTCCTCGCCGGCGTCGCCGCCGACCCCGTGGTGCTCGACGGGGTCCGCCGGCGGCGGCCACCCGCGCGGACGGCGTCGTCAGCTGCCGATCCGCGCCACCGCGGAGACACCGAACCGGTCGGCGACCAGCCGTTTGATGCCGGCCGGGAAGCCGGCCAGCGAGGCCCGGTGCGGCGCGGCCAGCTCCACCTGGGCCTTGCCGTCGCCCTCGAAGGCGGCGATGCAGCGCTCGGGCTCCGCGTTGGCCAGCACGAGGATGGCACCGGTCGCGCCGACGGCGCCGCCCATGGTGAGCACGGTGGTGGAGCCGACGTAGATGTCGCGGTCGAAGACCTCCAGCTCGTCGAGCAGCCGGCCGGCGTCGCCGGAGGAGTCCTTCAACCCGGTCACGGGCAGGTCGGGGAGCACCTCGACCGGGATGCCCGGCGCGGAGGCGAACGGGAAGTGGTACGCCAGGAGCGGCCGATCGGCCGCGGCCCGCGCGACCCGGTCGAAGTACGGCCGGGGGTCGGCGACCGCCTGCGGGGAGAGCACCAGCGCGGCGTCCGCGCCGGCGTCGAACGCGCGGGTGGTCAGCTCGGCGGCCTGCGCACCGGTGGGCGCCCCGGTGCCGGCCAGCACCGGGACGCCGGCCGGCACGGCCTCGCGGACGGCGCGGACGAGGGAGCTGCGCTCCTCGGCCGACAGCGACATCGCCTCACCGGTGGTGCCGGCGACGAGGACCGCGCGCATGCCGAGGTCGACGAGCCGGGTGGCGAGGTCGGCGGTGGCGCGGACGTCGAGCACGGCGTCGTCGTCGAACAGCGATACCAGCGCGACGCCGACGCCGCGGAACAGAGCGGACACGGGCCCTCCTCGGGAGTGGTCAGAGGCCGGCGAGCGCGGGGCTGGCCGGGGTGGTCAGGTCGGGGGCGAGCTCGGCGAGCAGGCGCAGCACGAGTTCGGCGCGGCGGACGCGCTCGCGGGCGAGCAGCTGCGCGGTGGCCCCCAGGTGCCCGCCGACGGGGTAGATGTTCGGTGCGTTGCGCAGCCCGAGCTTCAGCCACACCGGCGCGGCCACCCGGACGATCTCCGGGACGTCGTAGAAGCGGACGAAGCCGCCCTGGTCGTCGGGCACCTCGACGTACACGTCGATCGGCGCGGACGTCGCGGCGCGGATCTCGGCCAGGTGCTGGATCGACAGGTCGGTGGAGACGTTGAGGCTGGTCGCGCCCAGCCGCTCGTACAGGGCCGCGGTGGGCCCGTTGGGCAGCGGCATCAGCACCGAGGTCTTGAGCACCAGGTCGGCGGGCAGCTCGCCGTCGCGCTTGAGCCGGCCGAGCAGCTCGAGCACGCCCGCGTCGCCGACCAGCAGGCTGCGCACCCCGAGCCGGCAGGCGCGCAGCGCGTCGGCCAGCGACGCGGCCACCGCCTCGTTGCCGCGCGCGGACGCGCCGACCGCGGCCGACACCTTCGCCTGCCCGCCGGTGTCCCACGCCCCGCGCGGGCCGAGGAACAGGCACACCTCGATGTCGTGCTCGGCGCCGAGCGCCACCATCTGCTCGATCTCGCGGTCGGTCAGCATCATCACCCCGCTGCCCTGCGACACCCGGTGCACCGGCACGCCGCGGGCGGTGGCCTCGTCGACCACCGCCTCCATGGCGGCCGGCCCCTCGCAGCTGGGGATCTCCACCTTGTACCGCGAGCCGTCGGGGAAGCGTGCGGCCGAGCCGCCAGCGGTCCCGGGGCCCAGCGGGTGCCCGAGTCGGGCGCAGAGGGCGGTCAGCTCGTCACGGGTCATGCGGGTGCTCCTGGGGCGTCGGGTGCGGTGAGGAGCACCTCGGCGGTGCCCACGGTGGTGCGGGTGCCGTCGGCCGAGGCGGTCCACACCTCGAGCGCGACGCGGTCGCCGTCGCGGCCGGTCTCGCGGGCGCCGCAGGTGACCGGTTCGTCGCGGTAGTCCATCCCCCGGTAGGAGATGTCGAGGACCGCGAGCCGGCCCCGGCCGGCGTAGGCCTCGCGCACGAGGTCGCCCAGCCAGGCGGCCTTCAGCAGCCCGTGGACGGCGAGCTCCCGGTGGCCGCGCTCGTGGGCGAAGGGCAGGTCGTAGTGCATCTCGTAGAAGTCGCCGCTCGCCCCGGCGTACTGCACCAGAGTCCGCAGCGACGCCGTCCGGACCTTCGTCGTCTCCACCGGGCTCACCGCCGGACCCGGGTGCCGACGTGCCGGACGGCGAGCGTGCCGTCGGGGAGGCGGAACTCGGTCACGAAGGTGAGCAGCGCCAGCGTGCCGGTGCGGCCGCTCTTCTCGGTGACGCCGGTGAAGGTCAGCTGCGAGGTGAGCTCGTCGCCGAGCCGCAGCTCCCGGCGCACCTCGAAGCGGTCGCCGCCGTTGATCCAGCCCAGCCCGTAGGCCTCGGCCTCCGGCAGCGTCGGTGGCTCGGTCAGGAAGCAGGCGCACAGGGTCGCCGGCACCTCGTCGCCCTCCGGGTCCAGGCCCATGGCCCGCCGGTAGTCGCGCAGGTGCCGTCGTTCGACGGTGTCGACCCGCCGCGGCGCCGTCCAGCCCACGGCTCGTTCCAGCGCGGCCAGGGCCGCGCCGGCTTCGCGTACCTCGGTCACTGCAGGGGTCCCTCCGTGTCCTGGGCCGTCTCCTCGGCCCTGATGCGGTCGAACCAGGCCCGCGACTCGGGGGAGTGGCCGCCCAGCTCCTGGTCGATCGTCAGCAGGTAGGTGCGCTGCCCGTGGTGGGTGACGGCGTGCGCCGTGCCCGCCTGGTCGCCGGCCTCGACCAGTTCCAGCAGCGGGCGGTGCCGGGCGGCGTCGCCGCGCGCGGTCTCGATGCCGGACCGGGCGCGACGGTTCATGGCCATGCACATCTGCAGCTGCAGCGACAGCGAGCGGTAGACGTCCTCCAGCCGGCGGTGGCCGGCCAGCCCGACGATCGCCAGGTGGAACGCGAAATTGCACTGCAGCGCCCGCGGCGCACCGGGTTCCTCGGCCGCCTCCATCAGGTCGCGGAACGCCGTCCGCAGCCGCTCCAGCCGCTCCGGTGAGCGGACCGGGACGCCCAACCGGATCGCCATGCGCTCGATCTCCTCGCGCAGCGTGACGATCTCGTAGACGTCGTGCGCGGTCAGCGGCCGCACGACCGCGCCCTTGCGCGGGGTCTGGACGATCAGCCCCTCCTGCTCGAGCACCCGCATCGCCTCGCGCAGCGGCGGGCGGCTGACCCCGAGCTCCTCGGTCAGGCGGTTCTCGATCAGCCGGTCACCCGGGCGCAGGTCCCCGTTGATGACCATCGAGCGCAAGGCGTCGGCGGCCAGGCTGGCCATGCTCGGCGGCGCGGTGATGCGGTGGTGGGCGGCGAACTCCGGCGACGAACTCACTGCTGGCCTCCTCTGGGCGGTCGTGCGCCCTCGCAGTGTGCGTCGCGCGGCGGGATCACGGCTGTCGGTCACGAGTCGGGATGTGGCCCTTGCCACACGCTACTGACTTTTGTAGACAATAGTCCACCGCCTGTGAGGCGCACCACTCACCGGCCCCCCGATCCCTCGACGAGAGGCCCGCTCCATGCCAGATCCCACCGCCGCTCCGCTCGCCGGGGTCACGGTGCTCGAGGTGGGCGCCTTCATGGCCGCCCCGTTCGCCACGATGCAGCTCGCCGACCTCGGCGCCCGCGTGCTGAAGATCGAGAACCCGGCCGGCGGCGACCCGGTCCGGGCCACCGGCCCCTTCCTCGACGGGGAGAGCTCGCCGTTCGTGCGCCTCAACCGCAACAAGGAGTCGGTCGCCCTCGACCTCAAGGACGAGCAGGGCAAGGCGGCGTTCCTGCGGCTGGTCGAGCGCGCCGACGTGCTGGTCGAGAACCTGCGGCCGGGCGCGATGACGGGCCTCGGCTTCGGCTACGACCGGCTGCGCGAGGTGAACCCGCGGCTGGTCTACGCCTCGGCGTCCGGCTGGGGGCAGGACGGCCCGCTGGCGATGCTGCCGGGGCTGGACATCATGGCCCAGGCGCGCGGCGGGCTCATGAGCATCACCGGGACCCCCGACGGCGACCCCGTCAAGATCGGCGTCCCCATCTGCGACCTGGTCTGCGCCCTGTACGTGGCCCTCGGCGTGACCGCGGCGCTCAAGGAGCGGGACCGCTCGGGGGAGGGCCAGTACCTCGACGTCTCGCTGCTGGAGTCGGGCGTCTCCTTCGCCATCTGGGAGGCCGGCAAGTACTTCGCCACCGGCGAGGTCGGCCGCCCGCTCGGCTCGGCCCACCAGAGCACCGCGCCCTACCAGGCGGTGCGCAGCGCCGACGGGCACATCACGATCGGCGCGGTCACCCCGAAGACCTGGAAGGGCATGTGCTCGGCGCTGGGCCTGGAGGACCTGGCCGACGACGAGCGCTACGCGGACTCCTTCTCCCGGCACGCGCACCGCGACACGTTGATCCCGGCGATCGAGGCGGTGACCTCCACCCGGAGCACCGACGAGCTGATCGCGGCGCTCGACGCGGCGGGGGTGCCGTGCGCGCCCATCGCCGACTACGGCCAGGTCTTCACCGACGACCACCTGAACCGGCGCGGCTACTTCTGGGACGCCCCGCACCCGTCCCTCGGCCCTGTCCGCCAGCTGGGCTCGCCGATGCGGCTGTCCCGGACGCCGGTGCGCCGGGAGGTCGCCGGGCCCGCCCTCGGCGACGGCACCCGCGCCGCGCTCGCGTGGGCGGGCCTCGACCCGGCGGCGATCGACGCACTCGTGGACGCCGGCGCCGCGGCCGACCCCCGCCACCCCCGGCCGCCGCACCTGCCCGAGTCCGCCGCCCAGCCCGTCGACGACCGACCCCTCTGAGGAGTCCCCCCATGACCACCACCGCACTCGGGCCCGGCGTCCGCGGCGTCCTCTCCCGCACCGTCGAGGAGCAGCACTGCACCCGCCGCGGCGCGCACGACATCTTCTCCACGCCCAACCTGGTGCTGCTCCTGGAGGAGGCCGCGATCGAGGGGCTCGCCCCGTACCTGCGCCCGGACCAGGCCAGCGTCGGCAGCAGGGTGGAGATCGCGCACACCGCCCCGACCCTCAAGGGGCAGACGGTGACGGCCACCGCGACGGTCACCGAGGTCGACCGCCGTCGCGTCGTCTTCGACATCCGGGTCGAGGACGACACCGAGGTCGTCGGCACCGGAACCCACGAGCGGTTCGTGATCGACCTCCCCGCCTTCGAGGACCGGTTGGCCGCCAAGGCCGAGCAGGCCGGCGCAGGCACCCGCTGAGTTCGCCCCGGCTCCACCCATCCACCAGAGGAGTACCCGTGAAGCGCACCCCGGCCGTCCTGGCGACGGCATCGGCCCTCGCCCTCGCCCTCACCGCGTGCAGCGACAGCGGCGGCGGGTCCGGCGGCGACGGCGGCTTCCAGCCGCGCGGCGACGTCACCATGCTGGTGCCCTTCGGCGCCGGCGGCGGCAGCGACCTGGCCGGCCGGGCCACCGCGGCGATGATCGAGGCGGCCGAGGAGGACCTCACCGTCACCGTGGAGAACCGCGAGGGCGGCTCCGGCGCCGTCGGCTACTCCTACTTCCTCGGGGAGTCCGGCAACGAGAACCTGCTGCTGGCCACCGAGACCGCGCTGCTGGCCCTGCCGATCTCGGGCGAGGTGGAGTTCGACTACACCGACTTCACGCCCATCATGAAGCTCGGCGACGACTTCACCCTGATGATCACCCGGGCCGATTCGCCCTACAACACCTGCGCGGACGTCGTGGCGGCCGCCCAGAGCGGCCGCGTGGTCGCCGGGATCAGCGGCGTCACCGGCCTGGACAACATCGTCTTCTCGCTCACCGAGCAGGAGACCGGTGTGGAGTTCGACCGGGTGCCCTTCGAGTCCGGCGGTGAGCTGACCGCCGCGCTGCTCGGCGGCCAGATCGACATCGCCTCGCTCAACCCGGGCGAGGTCATCGGCCAGCTCGAGTCCGGCGACGTGAAGGCGCTGTGCGCCTACTCCGAGGAGCGCTACGAGTACGAGGAGCTCGCCGACATCGAGACGGCCGCCGAGCAGGGCATCGACGTCTCCTTCGCCCAGTTCCGCGGCGTGCTGGCGCCGGGCGGGATCAGCGAGGAGGCCCGCCAGTACTGGATCGAGACGCTGGAGGCCGCGGTCGGCACGCCGGAGTACGAGAGCTACATCCAGGAGAACTACCTGCAGCCGAACACGGCGGCCGGCGACGAGTTCGTCGAGTACCTCGAGGGCAACAACGAGCTGCTGCAGCAGGTGATCGGGGGATGAGCGCGCCCTCCGGCCGGCGGAGCGTGTCGGTCCAGCACGCCGTCGCCTACGGCCTGCTCACCGGGCTCGGGATCTTCGCTGTCGTCGTCGCGCTCGGCTACGGCCTGCTCAAGGAGGGCAACCAGGTCGGCCCCGGCCTGGTGCCCACCGTGGTCGGCGCCGGTATCGCGCTGATCGCCGGCCGGGAGCTCCTGAGCACGCTCCGCGGCCGGAGGGACGACCACACCCGCGGGCTGGCGGAGGTGGCCGCCTCGGTCACCTCCGCCGCCCCGGCGGCTCCCTCGCCGGCGGGGGAGCAGGCCGTCGCCGACGCCGCCGGCGGCGGTGGCAGCGCCACGCCGGGCGACGGCGCCGACGGCGACGTCGACATCTACGGCCGGACGGCGAGCACCCGGATGCGGCAGCTGGTCATGGTGTTCGGCGGGCTGGTCCTCGCCGTGCTGCTGGTGCCGCTGCTGGGCTTCCTCGGCTCCTTCTTCCTGCTGTCGGTGTTCATCTCCGCCGTCGTGGAGCGCCGGCGCTGGCTGCCGTCGGCGGTCATCTCGCTGGTGGCGGTCGTCGTCGTGTGGGCGGTCTTCGTGCTGTTCCTCGACGTGCCCCTGCCCGACGGGCTGATCGGGATCGGTGGCTGACGTGCTCGACAACCTCGTCCTCGGTTTCTCGACCGCGCTGTCGGTCGAGAACCTCCTGTGGTGCTTCGTCGGCGTCCTCGTCGGCACGGTCATCGGGGTGCTGCCCGGCCTGGGCTCGACCACCGGCGTCGCGGTGCTCATGCCGCTCACGCTGGGCCTGGAGCCGGTCACCGGCCTGATCATGCTGGCCGGCATCTACTACGGGTCGCAGTACGGCGGGACGATCACCTCGGTGCTGATCTCGACGCCCGGCGAGGCGGCCACCGTCGTCACGACGCTCGACGGCTACCAGATGGCCCGTCAGGGGCGCGCGGGGGCCGCGCTGGCGATCTCGGCGATCGGCTCCTTCGTCGCCGCGATCATCTCGCTGGCGCTGCTGGTCACCCTCGCCCCGCCGTTCGCCCAGTTCGCGCTGCGCTTCGGGCCGCCGGAGATGCTGGCGGTGATGATCCTGGGCCTGGCCACGATCATCAGCTTCGCCGGCGACAACCGGAAGCTGGGCCTGCTCATGGCCCTGGTCGGGTTGCTCATCGCCTCGGTCGGCGTCGACGTCGGCAGCGGTACCTCGCGGTTCACCTTCGACTCGATCTACCTGCTCTCCGGCGTCCCCTTCGTCGAGGTGATGATCGGGCTGTTCGCCGTCGGCGAGGTGCTCAACCAGATCCGGCAGGGCGCCGCCGCGCCGATCCGGGCCGGGTTCCGCGAGCTGATGATCAAGCCGGACGACCTGCGCCGCTCCGGGCTGCCGATCGTGCGCGGCAGCTTGCTGGGCTTCCTCTTCGGCATCCTGCCGGGCGCCGGGTCGACCCTGGCCTCGTTCATGGCCTACGGCATCGAGAAGCGGGTCAGCAAGCGGGGCGGGGAGTTCGGCACCGGGGCCATCGAGGGCGTCGCCGCGCCGGAGAGCGCCAACAACGCCGCGGCGAACGCCAACTTCGTGCCCACGCTGACCCTGGGCATCCCGGGCGGCGCGACCACCGCCGTGCTGCTCGGCGCCTTCATGATCTACGGCATCGACCCCGGCCCGCTGCTGTTCGAGGAGCAGCCGGTACTGGTGTGGGGCCTGCTCGCCTCGTTCTTCATCGGCAACGTGATCCTGCTGGTGCTGAACCTGCCGCTGGCCCCCGTCTTCGCCCAGATGCTGCGGGTGCCCTACGGCTACATGTACCCGATGATCCTGCTGACCAGCCTGGTCGGGGCCTACTCGATCGGGAACAGCATGTACAGCGTCTGGGTGGTCGTGATCTTCGGGATCATCGGCTACTTCATGAAGCGGCTCGACCTGCCGATGGCGCCGCTGGTGCTGGGCCTGGTCCTCGGCCCGCTGTTCGAGAAGGCGCTGGTGCAGACCTCGGCGATCGGCGACGGCAACCTGCTCGTCGTGTTCGGCCGGCCGCTGGCGCTGGTCATCCTGCTGCTGGCGGCGCTGCAGGTGGTCGCCCCGACCCTGTTCGCCCGCTTCCTGCGCCGGCGGCAGGACGGCGGTCGCGGTCCGGGTCGCGGCGGCGCGGTCCCGGCCGGGTCCGGCCCGCAGCCGCCGGCCGGCTCCGCCGCCGACGACACCACCCCCGGTCCGCGCGACGCCGCGGACGCCCCGACCCGTGAGGAGTCCCGTGGACGACCCTGAACTGCTCGTCGACGTCGAAGGCGGCGTCCTGACCGTCACCTTCAACCGCCCTCGCCAGCGCAACGCGATGACGTGGGCCATGTACGAGGGCCTCTACGCCGCCTGCGAGCGCGCTGACGCCGACGACGAGGTCCGGGTGATGGTGCTGCGCGGGGCCGGCGACAAGGCGTTCGTGGCCGGCACCGACATCGGCCAGTTCGCCGAGTTCTCCAGCGGCCTCGACGGTGTGGCTTACGAGGAGAAGATCGCGCGGATCGTCAACCGGCTGGAGGACGTCGACGTGCCGACGGTGGCCGCCGTCCGCGGCTACTGCGTGGGGGGCGGGCTGGGCCTGGCCGCGGTCTGCGACCTGCGCGTGGCCACCCGGTCGGCGCGCTTCGGCATCCCGATCGCCCGGACCCTGGGCAACTGCCTGTCGATGAACAACTACTCGCTCCTGCTGGCCCACCTCGGCCCGGCGGTCACCCTGGACGTGCTGCTGCGCGCCCGGCTGCTCACCGGCGAGGAGGCGGCGGCCGCCGGGTTCGTCGCCGAGCTCTGCGACGACGACGACCTCGACGGCGTGGTGGCCGGGGTGGCGAAGACCCTGCTCGGGCACGCGCCGCTGAGCATGTGGGCGGCCAAGGAGGCCGTCCGCCGGATCCGGCGGTCGACCCTGCCCGGCGGCGACGACATCGTCGCCCGCGTGTTCGGCAGCGCGGACTTCCACGCGGCCGTGGCGGCCTTCGGCGAGAAGCGCGACGTCGAGTGGCGGGGCCGATGACGGCGTCGGCGGCCGCCCCGCTCGGCCGCGGCGACCGGAGGAGGGGGCCGAGGTGAGCCATCTCGTCCGCTACGCCGCCGACGGCAGCGCGCGGGTCGGCGTCCTCGACGGCGGGACCGTGCGACCCGTGCCGGACCCGGGCTCGATGGCGGCGCTGCTGGCGTTGCCGCTGGCCGACGCCCGCGCCCGCGTCGAGGCCGCCGCGGGGGAGACGGCGCGGCCGGTGGCGGAGGTCCGGCTCCTGCCGCCGGTCGACGGCCTGACCGAGGTGTGGGCGTCTGGGGTGACCTACGAGCGGTCGATGGACGCCCGGGTCGAGGAGAGCGTCACCCAGGACGTCTACAGCCGCGTCTACGCCGCCGACCGGCCGGAGCTGTTCTTCAAGTCGGTGGCCTGGCGGGTGGTCACCGACGGGGAGCCGATCGCGGTGCGGCCCGACAGCGCGGTGACCGTGCCCGAGCCGGAGCTCGCCGCCGTGGTCACGACGACGGGGGAGGTCCTCGGCTACACCGTGTGCGACGACGTCTCCTCGCGCGACATCGAGGGCGAGAACCCGCTCTACCTGCCCCAGGCGAAGATCTACGCGGGCAGCTGCGCGCTGGCCACCGGCATCCGCCCGGCCTGGGAGGTGGCCGACCCGGCGGCGCTGGGCATCGAGCTGCGGATCTCGCGTGACGGGGCGCCGGCCTTCCAGGGCGCCACCTCGACCGGGCGGATGCGGCGCAGCGTCCCGGAGCTGGTCGACCACCTGTTCCGGGCGCTGGCCTTCCCCGCGGGCGCGGTGCTCAGCACCGGCACGGGGATCGTGCCTGACCTAGACTTCACGCTGCGCGTCGGCGACGTCGTCGAGGTGACCGTCGAGGAGGTCGGCACTCTGTCCAACCCGGTGGCCGACCTCGACACCGCCGGTGAGCTGCGGCGGGCGGCCCACGCGGCAGAGGAGGCGGTGGTTCGATGACCGTCGGCACCCTGCTCGACACCGATGCCGCCGCCCTCGACGCCGTCCTGAGCGGGCTGGCCGGGAGTGCGACGGCACTGGCCGACACGCCGCCCGCGGCCAGGTCCGCGGCGCTGCGGGCGGTGGCCGACGCGCTCGACGCGGCCGCCGACCGGCTGGTCCCGGTGGCGGCGGACGAGACCGGCCTCCCCGAGGGCCGGCTCACCGGCGAGGTCGCGCGGACCTCGGGGCAGCTGCGGATGTTCGCCGACGGGCTGCTCGAGGGCTCGTACCTCGACGTCATCATCGACCGGGCCGATCCCGCGGCGACGCCGGTGCCGCGGCCCGACCTGCGCCGCGTGCAGGTCCCGCTCGGCCCGGTGCTGGTCTTCGCGGCGAGCAACTTCCCGTTCGCCTTCAGCGTGGCCGGCGGCGACACCGCCTCCGCCCTCGCGGCGGGCTGCCCCGTCGTCGTCAAGGCCCACCCGGGGCACCCCGAGACCTCGGCGCGCACCGCCGAGGTCGTCCGCCGGGCGTGGGAGGACGCCGGGATGCCGGTCGGCTCCTTCGCCCTGGTCGCCGGCGAGGCGGCGGGGGTGGCCGCCCTGCGCGACCCGCGGATCGCCGCCGCCGGCTTCACCGGCTCGCTGCACGGGGGGACGGCGCTGTACCGGATCGCCGCGGAGCGCGCGGCGCCGATCCCGTTCTACGCCGAGATGGGCAGCCTCAACCCCGCCTTCGTCACGCCCGGCGCGGCGCGGGCGCGCGGAGCGGAGATCGCCGCGGGGTTCGTCGGCTCGTTCTCGCTGGGCGTCGGCCAGTTCTGCACCAAGCCGGGGCTGCTGTTCCTGCCGGCTGCGCACGGCCTGGCCGCGGAGCTGGAGCGCCGGGTGGCCGAGGTGGCGCCGGCGCGGATGCTGCACGAGCGGATCCGCACCGGCCACGACGCCACGCGCGCCGAGCTGCTCGGGCTGCCCGGCATGCGGGTGCTCGCCGCCGCGCCCGCGGACACCGGGGGCGCGCTGGCCGGGGCCACCCTGCTGGCCACCGACCTGGGATCGGTGCTGCGCGAGCGGGAGCGCGTGCTGGTCGAGTGCTTCGGGCCCACGTCGGTCGTCGTGGAGTACGACGGCGCCGACGAGCTGCTCGCCGCGGCCCGGGCGTTCGAGGGCAACCTCACCGCGACGGTGCACGCAGAGCCCGGCGAGGCGGAGCTGGTCCGGCCGCTGCTGCGGATCCTGCGCGACCGCGCGGGCCGGATCGTCTGGAACGGCTGGCCGACCGGCGTCGCGGTGTCGTGGGCGATGCACCACGGCGGTCCGTGGCCGGCGACCAGCGCGCCGCTGCACACGTCGGTCGGCATGACGGCCATCCGCCGGTTCCTGCGGCCGGTCACCTACCAGGACGTCCCGCAGGAGTTCCTCGACGAGGTGCTGCGGGACGGCGACGCGGGCGGGGTCCCGCGCCGGGTGGACGGGCGCCTCGTCCTGGGCTGACGGGCCGCCCGCCGGGGGAGGCCGCGGATCGGGCGGTGGGGTCCCGGCGGGCCGGGGTGGTGCCGGTCCGGCCGGCGAACTCGGTGAGCACCCGCCGCCGGGCTCCGGCCGAGTGGGCCGACTCGTAGGAGCGGGTGGCGTCCACGGCGGCGGCCACGACGTCGAGGACCGAGGCGGCGCGGGCGCGCAGGGTGCGAGCCGGGCGCTGCGGGGGACCAGCGGCGCGCTCGGGGGCCGGCTCGTCGGCGACCGGGCGGGCGAGCACGGAGCGGGTCACGGGAGGAGCCTCCCGGCGGGAGCGGAGCGGGCGTCACCGGAGGAGGTGGCCGAGGTCACGGGCGGACGACGGCGGCGGTGGACCGGCCGCGCGGCTCAGGGCAGCTGGTTGATGCGGACCAGGTTGCCGGCGGGGTCGCGGAAGGCGCAGTCGCGCACCCCGTAGTCCTGGTCGGTCGGCTCCTGCAGCACCTCTGCCCCGCCCGCCTCGAGCTTCGCGAAGTGGCGTCGAGGTCGTCGCTGGCCAGCGTGATCGCGGTGTAGTTGCCCTTGGCGATCAGCTCGAGGATCGTGCGGCGCTCGTCGTCGGTGATGGTGGGGTCGGCCGCCGGCGGGTGCAGCACGATCGAGGTGTCGGGCTGGTCGGGCGGCCCGACGGTAACCAGCGCATGTCCCCGTAGCCGACGTCCTGGCGCACCTCGAAGCCGAGGACGTCGCGGTAGAAGGCCAGCGAGGCCTCCGGGTCGGTGTGGGGCAGGAACGCGTAGTGGATGACCAGGCTCATGCCGGTCACGCCAGGGGCGGCCCCGCCACCTGGGCTTCTCGATTCCTGACCGGTCTGGTCACCTGCTTGGCCAGGCACGGCGGGATGCCCGCGCCCCCTCGCGCGGCCCGCTCCCGGTAGACGCTGGGCGGCATGCCGACCAGCTCGGCGAAGCGGGTGCTGAACGTGCCCAGCGATCCGTAGCCGACCGCGAAGCAGATCGCGGTGACGCTGAGGTCGCCCCGGCGCAGGAGCGTCATGGCGCGCTCGATGCGCCGGGTCATGAGGTAGGCGTACGGCGACTCCCCGTACGCGCGGCGGAACTCCCGGCTGAGGTGGCCGGCCGACATGTGCTCCCCGCGGGCGAGCGCCTCGACGTCCAGCGGCTGGGCGTACTCCCGGTCGATGCGGTCGCGCACGCGCCGCAGCCGCACGAGGTCGGCCAGGTGCTGCCGCGGGACGGGTGCGCCGGTCACCCGCGGGATCGTAGAGGCGGGGCGGGCCGGTGCGGGCGCGCCGGGACGGCGACCGGCGACTACCGCGCGGCGTCGGGGGAGCGGCCGCGGAGGGCCGCGTCCAGCTCGCGCAGGAGCTCCCCGACGCGCCCGCCACCGGGCGGCGCCGCGGGGTAGCGGCCGAGCACGTCGACGACGTCCGGTGCCGCGCGCCGGCGGGCTCGTTCCAAGGACGCGGCACCGGCCTCCCGGCTCCCGCCCGCCGCGAGCTCGGCCGCGCGCGCCGCGTGGGCCGCGGCGCCCAGGACGTGCTTCACCTGGTGCGCGTCGGCCAGCGGGTGCAGGTACGCGGCGGACGCCGCGGACATCGCCGCGCGCGCCGCGTCGCCCGCGGCCGGGGTGCGCGCCTCCCGGGCCGCGGCCAGCGCCGCCCACGCGGCGTCCCGCAGGCCCTTCGCGCGCCTGCCGCCGCCGGCGAACACCCGGGCGGCGTCGACCGCCGCGCGCGGGCGGGTGTCGCCCGGGTGCTCGCCCTCGTAGACGTCGAGCGCCGACTGCGCGCACTCGGCGGCGAACCGGGCGACGGCACGCAGGTCGTCCGGGCTCAGACGGATCTCGGCGCTGCCTCCGGCCACGGGAACGATGCTGGTGGCGGCGCCGGGTCCTGTCGACACGCCGGTGAGCGGCGCGCGGGCCGCCGATCGTCCGCGCCGGGTGATGCGGAACCGGCCGGTCCGCAGCCAGCGTCGTGCTGCCGCGGACGGGGCTCCCCGGGGCGGCTCGGCATCCCGGCGAGGTGACCGGCGTGGTGTGGGTCCTGGTGAGCGTCCTCGGGTTCGGCCTCGAGGTCGCGGTGATCGTCGTCCTGGGCCGGCAGGTCACCGGCCCGTACGAGGCGCAGCACGCCGCCGACCCGCCTCCGCCGGTCGACCCGGCGCCGCTGCCGGCCGCCCCGCCGGAGTGGCGGCCGGGGCAGGTGCGCGGCACGGCGCCCCCGCCCGGCCGGACGGAACCCGCCCGCACCCCGGCGCGGGCGGGATGGCCCGCCGTCCGCCCGGCGGTGACCACGGCCGCGTCGCTGCCGGCCGGGATACCGCCCCGGTGAGCGTCGGCCGGTCACGCCCGCGCGGCGGGCTCCGTCAGCGGGACGGCGGTCCCCGTGACGCGGATGCCGCTCGACGGCCCCACCGGGATGCCCACCTCCAGCACACCGGGACGGCCCATGTCGGCCCCCTGGAGCACGGTCACCGTCGCCGGCACGGCGACGTGCCCGCCCTCGCGCAGGTAGCCGCCGAGCGCGGCCGCGGCGGCGCCGGTCGCCGGGTCCTCGACCACCCCGCCCGGCGGGAAGGGGTTGCGCGCGTGGAAGGTCGTGGCGTCCTCGCGCCACACGAGGTCGACCGTCGTCCAGCCGCGCTCGTCCATCAGCGCGCCGAGCGCGTCGACGTCGTAGTCCAGCGCCCGCAGCCGTGCGCGGGTCGCCGCCGCGAGCACCGGGTGCCAGGCGCCGGCGTAGGCCACCCGCGGCGGCAGCGCGGGGTCCAGGTCGCCCTCGGACCACCGCAGGGCGGCGAGGAGGGCCCGCCGGTCGGCGTCGGCCAGCGGGACGGTCCGCGGCGGGACGCTGGTGAGCGTCGCGCGCACGGTGCCGTCGGGAGCCGGCGCGGTGACCACCTCGACGTCGCCCGCGGGTGCGGCGAACAGGAGCGTGCCCGGACCGTGGCGCTGCGCCCAGGCCACCGCGGCGGCGATGGTGGCGTGCCCGCAGAACGGCACCTCGGCGCGCGGGCTGAAGTACCGGACGTCGACGCGGCCGTCCCGGGGCACGAGGAACGCCGTCTCCGAGAACCCGACCTCGGCGGCGACGGCCAGCATCCGCTCGCCGGTCAGGCCGCTCGCGTCGAGCACCACACCGGCCGGGTTGCCGCCGTCCGGGGTCGGGCTGAAGGCGGTGTACCGCAGGACCTCCGGGTCGCCGGTCGGGGGCACGCTCATGCTCCTTCCTCGAGCGGCGCCGCCCGGCCGGGGACGGCGTCCTGGGAGAACTCGATCCAGTACTCGGTGATCCGGCCGTCCCGGACGCGGTAGCCGGCCCGGCCGTGCTCGACGACCGTGCCGGTCTGCCGCCACGCGGCCTCGACCAGCCCCGCGCGGCGCGCCAGGCCGAGGACCTCGAAGGTCCACGGCCCGACGGCCGACAGCATCTCGCGGACGTGCTCGGCGTACTGCTCGGGGCTGCGCGTCACCACCGCGGTGACCGCGCCGGGCCGCCCCTGGTGCGCCCGCACCCGCGGGGCGAGGTAGGCGCCCGCGCGCTGCGGCCGGTGCCCGGAGCGGACGTCGAGCAGGAAGCCGAGCACGACCTCCTCGGGCGGGCGCGGCATCAGAACTTCGCCGCCAGCCGGCGGGCCTGCTCGTGCGCCCGCTCCCGGCCGGCGGCGGCGTCGGCGGTGGCCAGGTTCGGGCGGAACGCGACCTCGGCCACGTCGAGGACCCCGGCCCAGTTCAGCCAGTCGCGCAGGTAGGGGGCCTGGAAGTCGGAGCCGAAGGAGGCCGGCCGGCCCGGGCCGTAGACGGCGCTGGTGAGCAGCAGGACCGCCTTCTTGCCCGTGAGCAGGCCGGTGTAGCCGGCGACCGGGTCGAAACCGAAGACCATGCCGGGCTGGCTGACCACGTCGATGAACTGCTTCAGGACGTAGGGGATGCCGGCGTTCCACATCGGGACGCTGAACACGTACCGGTCGTAGGAGTCGAACCGCTCGAAGGTGGCGCGGGCGGCCGCCCACGCCTCGCCCTCGGCGCCCTCGGGCACGCCCCCGCCGAAGATCGTCATCTTGGCGCCGGCCGCCGCCGGGCCGAACTCCGGCAGGGTGCCGTCCCACAGGTCGAACGTGTCGACGGCGTCGAGCGGGTTGAGCTCGCGATAGGTCTCGAGGAACGTGGTGGCGAGGGCCAGCGACTCGGAGCGGGCGCCGCGGGGGGAGGCGGAGACGTGCAGCAGGCGGGACATCGGATCTCCTCGGGATCGGCCGCGGCCCGGTGCCGCGGCTGAGGACCACCGTCGTCCGGCCCGTGTCAGGTTCCTGTCGCGCGGCTGTCACCAGCGCCGCCGGCGCCACTCCTCGAGCGAGGGACGCTCCCGCCCGACGGTCGTGCTGGGGCCGTGGCCGGGGTGCACGCGGACGTCGGCGGGCAGCGTGAACAACCGGTCCTCGATCGAGCGCAGGATCGTGTCGAAGTCCGACAGCGGCCAGCCGGTCAGGCCGGGGCCGCCGGGGAACAGCGTGTCGCCGGTGAGCAGGTCGTCGTCCAGGCGCAGGCAGAGCGACCCCGGCGTGTGGCCGGGGGTGTGCAGCACCTCGACGGCGAGCCGGCCGACGCGCAGCCGCTCGCCGTCGCCGAGCGGCCGGTCGATCCGGCCGTCCCAGCCGGGGACCGGTCTGCCCGCGTCCGCGGGCGGGCGCGCCAGCCCCCAGTCCCACTGCCCGTGCGCGCGCAGGTGCGCCCGCTCGTGGTCCCACACGGCGGCCTCCGCCGGGGAGGCGAGCACGGGGCAGCGGTGCCGGGCGCGGACGGCGTCGGCGGCCTGCACGTGGTCCCAGTGCGCGTGCGTGAGGACGACGGCGACGACCCGGCGCCCGCCGAGCGCGGCGGTGATCCGCGGCTCGTCGTCGCCGGGGTCGACCACGGCCGTGTCGCCGGTGCGGGCGCAGGTGAGCAGGTGGGCGCCGGTCCGCAGCGGCCCGACGACGAGCCGGGACAGGACGGCGTCGCCGTCGCGCCGCAGGACCTCGACGGTCACCGCTCGACGTGCCGGGCCTGCGGCGGGTTGGTGTACACCCGCTCCGGCCGGACCAGGACCGCGGTGCGGTGCTCGGCCCGCATGACCCGGTCGTACTCGTCGAGGTCCTCGTGCGTGCCGCCCGCCGCCGCGAAGATCCTCCGCAGCAGCAGGCGCACCGCGTCCTCGCCCAGACCCAGCGCCGGGTCGTCGGGGCCGGCGAGGTCGACGTCGCCCTCGACGGCGACCCACTCCCAGCCCGCGCGCAGCACGAGCGTCAGCCGGTTGCGCCGGCGCAGGTTGGCCAGCTTGCGGGTGCGTCCCCGGGCGACGAAGGCGATCACCGGCTCGCCGTCGACGGGGTGGGCGACGACGGCCGCGTTGACGACGGATGCCTGCACGCCGCCGTCGCCGCGGGTGGTGGCGACGACCGCCAGGCCGTGGTCGGCCGCGGCGAGCCGGCGGACGAGCTCCAGATCGGCGTTCACGGGAGGTAGCTTCGCGCGGTCGCTGTCACGTGTCTGTCGTCCCGGGGGGGCGGTCGGTGAACCTGCTCGTGCTGGGCCCGCTGGAGGTGCGGCACGACGGCGGGCCGGTCGGCGTGCGCCGCGGCCGGCCGCGGCGGCTGCTGCTGTCGCTGCTGCTCCAGCGCGGCGACCCGGTGCCGCAGGCGACCCTGGTCGACCAGCTGTGGGGGGACGCGCCCCCCGTCAACGCCGACAACGCGCTGCACCTGCTCGTCTCCTACCTGCGCCGCACCGTCGCCCCGGCGGGGCTGCGGGTCGACCGCGCCCCCGCCGGCTACCGGCTGGTCGTCGCCCGCGACGCCGTCGACCTGTTCCGCTTCGAGGACCTGGTCCGCGCGGCCACCGCGCCCGGCGCGGCCCCGGACGACCAGGTCCGCCTGGCCGGGGAGGCGCTCGCCCTGTGGCGCGGCCCCGCGCTGAGCGAGGCGGTGGACGACGCGTTCGCCCAGGGGGAGATCGCCCGGCTCGACGAACTGCGGCTGCAGGCCGCCGAGACCCGGGGGGCCGGGCTGCTGGACCTGGGCCGGCACGACGAGGCGCTGCCCGACCTCGGCGTGCTGGTGCGCGAGCACCCGTTCCGCGAGCGGCTCCAGGGCCTGCACGCCCTGGCGCTGTACCAGGCCGGGCGGCAGGCCGACGCGCTGCGCGCGCTGGAGACCACCCGGGCGGCGCTGGCCGACGAGCTCGGCCTCGACCCCGGGCCCGCGCTGCGGCAGCTCGAGCAGCAGATCCTCCGCCAGGACCCGGCGCTCGCCCCCGCCGTCGACCCGGTGCCCGCCGCCGCGCCCCCGGTCGACGCCGTCCCGGACCCCGCGCCGGCGCGGGCCCCGGCCGCCGGCGTCCCGGAGGTGCCGGTGCCGCTGACCTCCCTGGTGGGGCGGGACGAGGCGGTCGCCGCGGTGCGGCGGCTGGTGGCCGCGCACCGGCTCGTCACGCTCACCGGCCCGGGCGGCGCCGGCAAGACCCGGGTGGCCGTCGCGGCCGTGCAGGACGCGGACGGCGCCGTCTGGTGGGCCGACCTCGCCGCCGTGGCGCCGGGCACCGGGGTCGAGGTGGCCGTCGCGGCCGCGACCGGCACCGGGCTGTCCACCGCGGACGCGCTGGGCGAGCTGCGCGCCTGGCTCGGCGGCCGCGAGGGGCTGCTCGTGCTCGACACCTGCGAGCACGTGGTCGAGGAGGTGCACCGGCTGGTCGCCGGCCTGCTGCCGGGCTGCCCGGGCCTGCGGGTCCTGGCCACCAGCAGGAGACCCCTGGGTGTCGCGGGCGAGGTGTCCTGGCCGGTGCCGCCGCTGCCCGAGGCCGACGCCGTGCGGCTGTTCGCCGAGCGGGCGGCGGCCGCGCGCCCCGGCTTCGCCCTCGACCCGAGCACGGCCGACGACGTCGCCCGGGTGTGCCGGCTGCTCGACGGGCTGCCGCTGGCCGTCGAGCTCGCCGCCGGCCACGTGGCGGCGCTGAGCCCGGCGAAGATCGCCGAGGTGCTCGGCGACCGGATGCGGCTGCTCGGCGACGGCGACGCCCGCGGCGGCCGGCACGCGGGCCTGCGGGCGACCGTCGAGTGGAGCTACGGGCTGCTGACCGGCGAGGAGGCGGCCTTCCTGGACCGGCTCTCGGTCTTCGCCGGGCCGTTCCCCCTGGAGGCGGCGGTCGAGGTCGCCGGCGCGGGGCTGCGCGGGGACGGTCTGCGGCTCCTGCTGAGCCTGGTCCGGCAGTCGCTGGTCTCCCCGGCCGAGGACGACCACTTCCGGCTGCTGGACACGATCCGGGCCCACGCGGGGGAGCGCCTGGCCGCCGACCCCGATGGGGCGACGGCCGCGGGGGACCGGCACGCCCGCTGGTACGCCGCGTTCGCCGCGGACGCCGACCGCGGCATCCGCGGGGCCGACCAGGCCGGCTGGCTCGCCGAGCTGCGCGCCGCCGGCGCCGACCTGCGGGCGGCGTTGCGCCACTGCCTGGGCGGGGCGTCGCCGCAGCCCGCGCTGGGCGCGCAGCTGGTGTGCTCGCTGTCGTGGTTCTGGTCCCACGAGGGCTCCTTCCAGGAGGCCCGCCGGTGGATCGCGCAGGCGCGCGCCGCCGGCCCGCACGGCCCGCGGCTCGACGCGTGGCTGCAGCTGGCGACCGGGATGCACGCCGAGTCGGTGGGCGACCTGCGCACGGCGGAGCGGGAGTGCGCCGGGGCGGCGGCCGGGTTCGCCGCGATCGGCGACGTCCGCGGCGAGGCGCGCGGCCTGCTGCACCTGGGCACGGCCCGGTGGGCGCTCGGCCGGCTCGACGAGGCGGCCGCGGCGCAGGACCGCGCCGTGGCCCTGTTCCGCTCGGCCGCCCACGACAGCGGCGCGGGCCTGGGGCTGGTGCTGCGGGCCCGCACCGCACTCGACCAGGACGACACCGGGCGGGCACGCGACCTGCTGCTCGAGGCCCGGCACGTCCTGCGCCGGGCCGGGGACCCGCACCTGGTCGCCCTGTGCCTGGAGCAGTCCGCCCGCACCTGCCTGGCCGACGGCGACCCGGCCGCGGCCGCCCCCCTGGCCCGGGAGGGCCTGGCGGTCTTCGAGGCGGTCGGTTACCCGGAGGGCGTGACGGCCGCGCTGCAGACGCTCGGCCAGGTGCACCTGGCGCTGGACGACGCCGCCGCCGCCACCGCGTTGTACCGGAGGGCGGCGGCGAACGCGCGCGAGCTCGGGCACGCCGCCGCGCTCGCCGAGACCGTGGAGCTGCTGGCCGAGGCCGCGCTGGCCGGCGACGACGCCGTGGCCGCCGCGCGCCTGCTCGGGCACGCCGGGCAGCTGCGCGCCGAGGCCGGCGTCCCGCGCACACCGCTGCAGGACCGCCGGCTCGGCCGCTGGGAGCCGCGGCTGCGGCGCTCCCTCGGGGCGGCCTACGACACGGCCGTGGCCGAGGGCCGGCGCTCGGCCGAGGTGCTGCCGGCCGACCGCTGAGCGGCCGCTGCCGGCGCGGTCGCGCGCGGCAGCCGCACCGCCAGCAGCACGGTCGCCGCGGCGAGCGCGAAGCCGGTCGCGGCCTGCGCCGCCTGCAGGAAGAAGCCCGAGAGAGCGAAGGCGGGCACGAGCACCGCGTAGGCGACCCCCGGCCGGCGCAACCGGCGGTCGGTGCGCGCGACCGCCGTGCCGAGCACCACCGCGGCGACGCCGAGCGCGGCGGTCGCGAGGAGCGCGGTGACGACGAGCGCCGGCCCGTAGGCCGTGTCGGCGTTGAGCTCGGGCATGCCCGGGACGCCGGCGAGGTGCGCGCGCCCGATCCCGGGCTGCACGAACGCCGCGCTGCCGAACGCGGCGGCCAGGAACACGTTCGCCACGACGGTGAGCACCAGCCCCGTCACCGCGGTCCGGGCCGCCGGGCCCCGGACCAGGTGCGCCGTGACGGCGACCGCTCCGAGGACGGCGACGGCGGCGCCGAGGATGCTGGCGCCGAGGTGGCTGAGCAGGAACACGCCGGTGGTGGTGTAGCGGGCGTAGGCGTCGAAGTCGCCCACCGGCGGCTGGTGGGTCAGCGTGCTCAGGCCGAGCAGGACGCCGTGGAGGGGGAGGGCCCAGAGGCCCACCCGGGCCGGTCGGCCCGGTCGGGCGGGAGGTGCAGCGGCGAGGGACACGGGATCGGCTCCGTCCGGGAGGTGACGGCGGCCTGCCCGTCGTCACCGCGGACCGTGCCGGGCCGTGCTGTCGGGCCGCTGTCGCACCGCTGTCGCGGAGAACCGTTGCGGATCCGTGCGGATCGCGGTAGGTGTCTGCACTCTGCGACGGACGGGGCCCGAGCCGATCCCTGCGGTGGGTGGCGCACACCGCGGGCCGGGGCGTCGCGGGCCGCGGCGGCGCCGGAGGGATGGACGAGCCCGTGCCAGATCTGAAGGTCGAGCAGAAGCAGGAGCTGAGCCGTCAGGAGGTCGCGCGCCTGATCACCGACCTCGCCCGGGGACTGGGCGACGAGGGCGAGGTGTCCGTCCGGTTCGGCGGCAGCACCCTCGAGCTGACGGTGGGCGACCGGGTCCGCTTCGAGCTGGAGGTGGGCGTCGACGGGGACGAGATCGAGCTGGAGCTCGAGCTGAAGTGGTCCACGTCGGACCGGTCGTCGACCGGCTCCCAGGACGCGCCCGGGGACGAGCCCGGGGACGGGTCCGGGGACCAGCCCGGGGACGGGTCCGGGGGTCAGGACCGTTCCGCGGCGGAGGGGTCCGAGCCCGAGGCGTCCGCGGCCGACGAGGGCTCCGAGCCCGAGGCGTCCACGTCCGCGGACGAGGCCGGGGACGAAGCCGGGGCGTCGGAGGAGCGGTCGGGCGAGGAGCCGGAGGCCGGGTCGCGCAGGGCCGGTGCGGGGGGCCGGGGCGGGACGAGCGCCGGCCCCGGCCGGAGGAAGGCGCCGTCGGGCCGGGGAGCTCCGCAGGGCCGTCGGGCGTCGCAGGGCTGAGCGACCGCCCCGCCCGGGGGCCGGGTCAGGCCGCCGGGAGGGCCAGGCGCCGCCGCAGGTCGAGGTGCCAGTCGACCTGCACCCGCCGCCCGACGTGCCCGGAGGGGCGCACGAGGTCGAACCGGACGAGGACGCCACCGGCGTCGGCCCACAGCAGGGCGAGGTGCCCGGCCGCCGGCGGCCCGGGCTCGGGCGACAGGTCCAGCCGCAGCTGACGGTCCGGCTCCTGGCGGTAGAAGGCGCGCAGCCCGTCGGTGGCCGCCGCCGGCAGCTCGCCGTCGTCGGACCGCCAGACCCGGACGACGTCCGTGGGGGTGCGCAGGATCAGCCCGCTCATCGCCAGGCCCAGGTTGTCGGTGCTCGAGTCGGTGAGCTCCAGCTGTCGGGCCAGCAGCGGGTCGGACAGCTCGTCGCGGTCGGCGCCCCACGGGCGCAGCTGCTCCATCGCCTCGCGCCGGACCAGCTGGTGGTCCAGGTGCCGGTCGGCGGCGGGGTTCCAGCCGTGCGCGGCGTGGATGGCGGCGCTGACCGCGACGCCGCGCGACAGCGCCTCGTGGACGGCGAGCAGCAGGGGTCGCAGCCGCGCGACGACGGCGCCGGGGGAGGAGTCCACGGCGGCCCAGTGTGCCGGTCGGCCGGGGCGCGGCCCAGCCGCCGCACTCAGCGCGCGTCGAAGTACGTGACCCGGTCGGGGGAGGCCGTGAACGGGTTGGCCCACTCCGACTCCGCACCGGTGATCGGCTGCGCGTCGGTCACGACGACGAACGGGGATCCCGGGTAGATGGCCAGCACCCGGGAGGACGACGACAGGTCCTCGGTGCGCTCGACCAGCTCGCCGCGGCGCAGCTGCCGGGTGGTCCGCCGCCCGCTCAGCTCGTCGCCGACGCGGGCCACCCACTCGGCCCCGTCGTGGGAGAACGCGATGGCGTGCACCCGGCGGTCGGCGGGGGCGGGTTCGCACCCGGCGAACTCCGCGAGCGCCTCGTAGAGCCGCTCGGCCTGCTCGTCGTCGCTCGCCCGCGGGAGGAAGAAGGTCGGCACGCCCGCATCCTCGCCGTCGCCACCGACAGGACGGCGCCGCTGCGGCGGGTGGGGCGGGAGGGGCGGCGGTGACGGAGACGGGACCCCGGGCGGGCGGGGCGGCGATGACAGGGGTGAGGGCCGCGCCGCCGTCCCGCCCTCGTCTTCCCCCGTGGGCGAGGGAAGCGGCGGCGCGGCCCCTCCCCGCCCGGCCTCGCGGGCACCGCGCCGGGAACCCTTGCCCGGCGGCGGCGGGAGCGGGATCGTGCGACTGCAGCCGGGACGTCCCCGAGCCGGAACGCCCCCGGCCGCTCCGAGAGGTGGAGCGCCATGCTGTGGGCGATCGTCGACGTCCTCGCCTTCGTGCTGGTCATCGCCGGGATCGTGGTCCTGGCCCGGCGCGACACGGCCCGCTGGGAGCGGGAGGGACGGGCGGCAGCCGTCCCCCGCCCCGGCGATCGGCGGCGTCGCCACCGGGGCGCCGCCCGGCTGCGGGAACGGCTGCGCTCCACCGCCGCGCGCGCCGCCGGCACGGGCACGCGGGTCCGCGGGCTGCCCGCCGCCGTGCGGTCGCGGGTGGTCGCCCTCCGCGGACGGCTGCGCGGCCCCCGCCGGTCCCCGGTCCGTCGCCCCGCGCTCCACGGCGGCGTCCGCGACGGGGTGC
This sequence comes from Geodermatophilus sp. SYSU D00815, assembly GCF_054050035.1. Lineage (NCBI taxonomy): Bacteria > Bacillati > Actinomycetota > Actinomycetes > Geodermatophilales > Geodermatophilaceae > Geodermatophilus > Geodermatophilus sp. SYSU D00815. The sequence goes on from NZ_JBJGYO010000021.1 coordinate 79,062, forward strand.
CGCGGCCGCGCCGCCGACGGCGCCCGGCGGCTTCGCGCGCCGCGCGCGGGCGGGCGCGGCGCCGGTGGTGGCGCGGACCGCACGGAGGGGCCCGATCGGGCGCCGACGTCTGAGGTGGGCGGCGAGCACCCCGCGGCGGCTCCGGCTCCGCACGGCCCCCGCCGGTGCGACACTGCTCACCTCTTCCCCCGGGCACGCAGAACGGATGGTGGCCCGCGATGCCACGGTCGACCGGATCCCCACGACCTGCCCCCGTCCGGACCGTCCCCGGCCGGCAGCCGCCCGCGCGCCGTCGACCGCGGCGGCGCCCGCAGGTGCAGCCCCCGCCGGTGACGGTGCGCAGCTTCGGCCGGGACCTCGTCCGGGCGTTCCTGGAAGGCATGCGCGGGAACCGGTCCGCCTCCTCCTGAACGTCCCGCCGACCGGGACCGGCCGCCCGCCGGGGAGCCTCAGGCGGTCTCGGCCGGGGACGACGGCAGGGGCGCCCACGCCTGGCGCAGCCGCGCGCGGCCGGCGGCGGCGAGCGCCGCGGCCCCGGCGCCGAAGACCAGCGCGGTCACCCCCGGGGCGGTGCCGGGACGTCGCTCGAGCAGCCGGATCACCAGGGCGGTCGTGCTGCCGGCCGACATGGAGCCCAGGACGGCCGCGCCGCCGAGGAGGCGTGCGCCGGTCCGGCCCTGCCGGGCCTTGCCGAGGTAGTCCCGCTGCAGGCGCCGGACCTCCTGGCGCACCAGCGCGAGCAGCTCCTCGCCGAGCGGCTGCGCGAGGTCGCCGGCCCGGATGCCTGGGATGCCGGAAGTCATCGGACGGTCCTCCGCACGTCGGGTCCCCCCGTGCCGCGAGGGTAGGAGCGCCGGCGACCCCGGTACAGGCCCGGCGGCGGCTCAGCGCGCCGGGGCCGCCGTGGACGCCCGCTCGACCAGGGAGACCGGCAGCAGCACCGAGCGCGCCGGGCGGTCGGGCTCGTCGAGGGACTCCAGCAGCATCCGCGCCGCCTCGACGCCCACGGAGTGGTGCGGGACGGCGATGGTGGTCAGCGGCGGCTGCAGCTTGTCGAGGAACGGCATGTCGTTGAAGCCGACGACGCTGACGTCGCCGGGGCAGCTGAGGCCGCGCTCCTTGAACACGTCGTAGCAGCCGAGCGCGATCAGGTCGTTGCCGGCGACCACCGCGGTGAACTCGGTGCCGGCGTCGAGCACCTCCCGCAGCGCCGCGGCCCCCTCGGCCTCGGCCCAGTAGGCGCAGGACACGACCCGCGCGGGGTCGTCGTCCAGCCCCTGGTCGCGGACGGCGGCGGTGAAGGCCTTGGCGCGGACGACGCCGGTCGAGGTGGTCAGCGGACCGGCCAGGTGCACGATCTTGCGGTGGCCCAGCCGCGCCAGGTGCTCGACGGCGAGGGTGATGCCGCTGGCGTCGTCCGGGGTGACGCAGGGGATGTCGAGCTGATCGGCGCGCCGGTTGACCAGCACCATGCGCACGCCCTGCTCGTGCAGCCGGGCCAGCAGCGGGTGGTCCAGCCGGGCGGTGGCGATGATCATGCCCTCGACCTGCCGGGAGCGCAGCGACTCGACCAGCGCCTGCTCCCGCCCCGGGTCGTTGTCGGTGTTGACGATCAGCGCGCTGTAGCCGGCCGGGCCGAGCACGTCCTCGATGCCGCGCACGATCGGCGGGAACAGCGGGTTGGTCAGGTCGGGCAGCACCAGCCCGATCGTCCGCGACTTCGCCGTCTTGAGGCTGCGCGCGATGGGGTTGGGGGAGTAGCTCAGCGACTGCGCGGCCTTGAGCACCCGGCGGGCGGTCTCGGCGTTGACCAGCGCCCTGGTGTCGGGGTTCAGCGCCCGGGAGGCGGTGGCGGGGTGGACGCCCGCCGCGGCCGCGACATCCCGCAGGGTCGGCGCTGGCACGGCGCCGATCCTAGGGCCGGCTCCGGTCCCCGGCCGGGAGGACCGCCCCCGCGGGGCACCCGTCAGGGTCATGCCGGCCTCCTCCACCGCGCGCGTCCCCACACCGCCAGCACCCCCAGCGGCGCCGCCGCCGCGGCGGCCAGGGTGAAGATCGTCCGGTAACGGCCGGCGTCGGCCAGCCCGGCGACGGCGACGGCGGCCAGCGCGCTGCCCACGAACAGGCTCCCGGCGAACAGCGACACCACCGCCGCCCGCGCCGCGGGGAGCACCTCGGTCGCCCACGTCTGCAGCGACGAGTGCATCGCCGCCCACGCCAGCCCGAGCAGCAGCGTCACGACGACGGCGGACGCCGCCGCGCGCGACGCCGCCAGCAGCGCGCACGCGGCCAGCGCCGAGGCCGCGCCCAGCGCGATCAGCCGCGCCGGGTGCTGGGTGCGCGAGAGCCGGGCCACCGCCGAGGCCGCCGCGAACACCGCGAGCCCGTAGACCGCGGTCACCGCCCCGGCCAGGGCGGCCGAGGCGCCGGCCGCCTCCACCGCCGCCGGCAGCAGCGTGAGCACGCCGAGCAGCACCGCCCCCTCGAGGAAGGCCAGGCCGAGCACGAACACCGCCGGGCGGGAGCGGACCACCTGCCCGAGCGGGGCCAGCGGACCGGCCGCCGGGCGGGTCCGCGGCGGTTCCGCCAGCGACCGCAGCGCCACCGCCAGCACCAGCGCCGACACGCCGGTGACCACGAACGCCACCCGCCACGAGGCCAGCGCCGCCAGCAGCCCCGCGCCGGCCGACGCCAGCCCGGTGCCGAGCGCCACCCCCACCATGAGCCGGGCGATGTCGCGCTGGCGCAGCTGCGGCGGCACGGTGTCGCCGAGGTAGACCAGGCTGGAGGGGTAGACCGCCCCCAGGAACGCCCCGCCGAGGCCGCGCGCGACGCCCAGCGCCAGCGGCGCCCAGGCGAACGCGGCCGCCACCGCCGCCAGCCCGGCGCAGGCCAGCGTCAGGCGCATGGTCCGCACCCGGCCGAGCCGGTCGGAGGCCAGGCCCCACACCGGCTGGGAGAGCCCGTAGGCCAGGAAGTACGCCCCGGCCGCCTGCACCACCGACGACAGCGGCGCGTCCAGGTCGGCGGCGATCGCCAGGAGCACCGGCGGCATGGCGTAGCGGTCCAGCGTGCTGACGAACGCGGTGAGCTGCAGCAGCCGGATGGGGGAGGGGCGGCGCGCGCTCAGCTCGGCCCCATCACGCTCGCGGGGTCGATGCCGAGGTCGGTGAGGACCGCGCGCGCCGCGTTGCGCCCGGGCCGGCCCGAGACCGAGCCGCCGGGGTGCGTCGTCGCCCCGGTGAGGAACAGCCCCGCCAGACCCGTGCGGTAGGTCGGCCAGCCCGGGACCACCCCGCCGTCGGGCAGCTCGAACTCGCCGCCGTGGCACGAGCCGCCGAGGTTGTGCACGTTGTGCGCGGCCACGTCGACCGGCGACTCGGCCCGGACGGCGAGGACGTCGTCCGCCCCCAGCCCGTCGGTGCGCTCGGCGACCCGGGCGAGCAGCGCCGCGGCGAACGCGTCCTTGGTGCCGGCCCAGCTGCGGCCGTCGCGGCGCTCGTACGGCGCGACGGTGAGGATCTTGAACGTGCCGCCGTCGCCGGCCACCCGGCTGCGGTCGACGACGCTCTGGTTGACCACCAGCAGCCAGGGGTCGTCGGCGTCGGCCTCGCCGCGCGCGAAGGCGTCCAGCTGGCGCACCACGCCGTCCACCGTGCCGAGGCCGGCGGCCACGCTGCGCACCGGGCCCGCGGGGGAGGGGAACGACAGGTCCCCGCGCAGCGCCGCGTGGACGGCGAACACCGACAGGCCCGGCCGCCAGGTCTTGCGCGCCTCGAGCAGGTCGTCGGGCACCTGGGCGCCGACGAGCATGTCCGCGAGCCGGGCCAGGTGGGCGCTGGAGACGACCGCCCGGCGGGCGCGCACCGGCGTGCCGTCGGCCAGGCGCACCCCGGTCACCCGCTCGCCGTCGGCCTCGACGTGCGCCACCGGGGCCGAGCACACGACCCGCCCGCCGTGCGCCTCGATCTGCCGGACGAGCGCCCCCGGCAGGGCGCCGGAGCCGCCGACCGGCGTCGACCAGCCGAACGCCAGCCGCCCGGCCGTCAGCGACGACGGCAGGAACCCGGTGCCCGGCCGCCGCGGGTCCTGGATGGTCGCCATCGCCAGCCACAGCACGAACGACCGGACGACGGGGTGGGCGAACCGCTCGTGCACGACCTCCCAGGCGCTGCGCGAGCGCAGGCGCCGGTACGCCTCCACCGCCGGCCCCTCGCCGAGGTCCAGCCCCGAGCCCCACCGGCCGTGCACCGCTGCCAGCCCACCGCTCCACTCGCCGACCAGCGCCCGGAAGGCCGCCGCGTCGGCCGGCGACCAGCGGGCCAGCTCCCCGGCCGTGGCGTCGAGGTCGCGGTGCATGACCAGCAGGTCGCCGTCCGGCTGGGGGAAGACCACCGCCGGGTCGGTGGCCAGGTACCGCAGCCCGTGGGTCGACAGCAGCCCCAGCTCGTCGTCGCGGATCAGCGGGTTGGCCTGGATGAGCACGTGCGCGCTGGAGCAGGAGTCGTGGGCGAACCCGGGCAGGGTGAGCTCCTCGGTGATGGTGTCCCCGCCCGGCGCGGGGCCGGCCTCGAGCACCACCACCTCGAGCCCGGCGGCCGCCAGGTAGCCCGCGGCGACCAGCCCGTTGTGCCCCGCGCCGATGACCACGACGTCCGCGCCGTCCGGCACCCCTGGCGTCATCCCGCCTCCCGTCCTCCCCGCGGAACGGTGGCACCCGGTGCAGTCGATTGCAAGACCCGCTGGTCACCGCGCGGAGACCCGGCCCACCCACCGGCACGGGTCGTTCCCGGCGGACGACGGGGAGGCCCGACCGCCAGCGGGGGTGACGGCAAAGATTCCGCTACCGATTCCCTCGGAGTTCTTGACAGGCTGTGCCCACGGTCACACCATCTGGCGAATCCGCAATCGATTGCGGCTCGGTCAGGAGGAAGCATGTCGCACGTTCGGCTGCGCCGGCGGCTCGGCTCGCTGGCGGTCACGGGGCTCCTGGTGGCGGGCGTCGCCGCCTGCGGCGGTGACGACGGCGGCGGTGGCGGCTCCGACGGCGACACGATCACCATCGGCACGTCGCTGCCCCTCACCGGCGAGTTCTCCCAGCCCGGCACCGCCGCCCAGCAGGGCTACCAGGTGTGGGAGCGGCTGGTGAACGAGAACGGCGGCCTGCTCGGCCGCGACGTCGAGCTGGTGATCAAGGACGACGCGTCGAACCAGAACACCATCGTCGCCGACTACAACGCGCTGATCAGCCAGGACCGCGTCGACCTGCTGCTCGGCACGTTCTCCTCGCTGCTGAACCTGCCGGCCTCCGCGGTCGCCGAGCGCAACCAGATGCTCTTCGTCGAGCCCGCCGGCGGCTCGCCGGACATGTTCAACCGCGGCTTCGAGTACCTGTTCTTCGCCCAGCAGGCCACCGCCGACAAGCAGGGCCTGGTCTTCGCCGAGTGGATCGCGGGCCTGCCGGAGGACCAGCGGCCGCGGACCGCGGCCTACCCGACCATCGACGACCCGTTCGCCGCGCCCAACGTCGAGGGCATCCGCGAGGTCCTCGAGGCCGCCGGGATCCAGACCGTGTACCAGGAGACCTACGCGATCGACACCCGCAACTTCGACACGATCGTCAACGCGATGAAGGCCGCCAACCCCGACCTCGTGGTGAGCGGCGCGGTGTTCGAGGACGGCGTCGGCTTGATCCGCTCGATGCGCAAGCTCGGCTTCCAGCCCCGCTGGCTGTACCAGACCAGCGCCCCATCGCAGGCCGACCAGTTCGCCGAGGCGGTGGGCGTGGAGAACACCGAGGGGATCATGTACGCGGTCAGCCACACGCCCGAGGCGTCGACGCCGGGCAACGAGGAGTTCGTGGCCACCTACGAGGAGATGTTCGGCGGGGCGCCGCCGGAGGACGCCGCCGACGCCTACGCCGCCGGCCAGGTGCTGCAGGCCGCCGTCGAGGCCGTGGGCAGCATCGAGGACCAGAAGGCCCTGGCCGACTGGCTGCGCGAGAACCCCGTCGAGACCATCCTCGGCGAGCTGCGCTGGAACGAGGACGGCAGCCCGGTCGGCGAGTTCCTCATCGGCCAGTGGCAGAACGGCACCTCGGAGATCATCCTGCCCACCGACGCCGCCACGACCGACACGATCGTCCAGGGCTGGCTGCCCACGGGCGAAGGAGCGTGACCGGTCCGACGAGCCCGCCGGGCGCGGTCCCGCGCCCGGCGGGCCCCGGGCCCGAGGGGGAGGCGGCATGACGGAGTTCGCGCAGAACCTGCTGCTGGGACTGCTGCTCGGCGGGGTCTACGCGCTCGTCGCCGGCGGCCTGACGCTGATCTTCGGCGTCATGCGGGTGATCAACCTGGCCCACGGGGCGTTCCTCATCCTGGCGGCGTTCCTCACCTACAGCCTCTGGGACGCGGCGGGCATCGACCCGCTGCTGGCCATCGCCGTCACCACGCCGGTGGTGTTCGCCCTCGGCTGGATCACCTACAAGCTGTTCGTCTCCCGGATCCGCACCGCGCCCATGGTGTCCACGGTCCTGCTGACCTTCGGCCTGGCGCTGGTCCTGGAGGCGGTCATGGGCAGCCTCTGGGGCAACAACTCCACGGCGATCCGCCCGAGCTACGCCGACGAGTCCTTCCGCTTCTTCGGGCTGTTCCTGCCCAAGACCCAGGTGTTCGGCGGGCTGGTCGCCATCGCCGTCCTGGTCGTCCTGGGCCTGGTGCTCACCCGCACCTGGCTGGGCCGGGCCATCCGGGCCGCGGCGGTCAACCCGGCCGGCGCCGAGCTGGTCGGCATCCGGGTGGCCTCGGTGGCCGCGCTGGTGTTCGGCCTCGGCATCGCCGCGGCCGGCGCCGGCGGCGCGATCGTCGGCGTCATGTACCCGTTCGTCCCGGGCTCGCACTACCAGTGGATCGCGCGGCTGCTGGCCATCGTCGTCCTCGGCGGCATGGGCAGCCTCAACGGCGCCATCCTCGGCGCGATGCTCTTCGGCATCGCCGAGACGATGACCGCCGCCTACGTCTCGCCGGCCTGGGCCACCGCGGTGCCGTACCTGATCGTCTTCGCCGTCCTGCTGTTCCGGCCGCAGGGCCTGCTCGGTTCCCGTCTGCGAGAGGATGCGGTGGCGGCATGAGCCCCTCGGCGCGCGACCTGGCGAGCCCGCTGTGGATCGGGCGGCTGCTGGTCGCCCTGGCGGCGGTGTTCCTCGTCGTCTTCCCGGTGGCGGTCGACGACGCGTACTACCAGAACATGATCATCCTCTCGCTGGTGTTCGCCGTGGGCGCCAGCGGGCTGAACATCATCACCGGCTTCGCCGGCTACGTCTCGCTCGGCCAGGGCGCGTTCGTGGGCCTCGGCGGCTACACGATCGGCGTGCTGGCCACCCGGGTCGAGGGCGTGAGCCCGTGGCTGTGGGTGCCGGTGGCCGGCCTGGTCGCCGCCGTGGTCGCGGTCGGCCTGGGCCTGGTGTCGCTGCGCTCGCGCGGCCCGGCGTTCGTGATCATCACCGTGGCCTTCCTGTTCCTCGTGCAGGTGCTCGCGGTCAACTGGGTGGGCGTCACCAACGGGACGGCGGGGCTCACCCTGCCGCTGCCGTCGTGGGACCGCGACGTCCTCAACTGGCCCTTCTACTACGCGCTGCTGGCGATCCTGGCGCTGCAGGTGCTCATGACCTGGTGGATCCGGCGCACCAAGCTCGGCATGGGCCTGATCGCGATCCGCGAGGACGAGACCAAGGCCGCGACCATCGGCATCAACCTGCCGGTGGAGAAGATCATCGGGTTCGTCGCGAGCACCGTGTTCGTCGGGATGGCCGGTGCGGTCTACGGCTACTACCTGACCTTCATCGACCCGCGCGGGATGTTCAGCATCCTGATCAGCGTCCAGATCATCCTGTCGCTGCTGATCGGCGGCCGCGGCACGCTGTGGGGGCCGGTGCTCGGCGCGTTCCTCATCGAGCCGCTCAACGAGATCGCCAACAACGAGTTCGGCGGTGGCAACACCCGGCTGTTCCTCTTCGGCGGGCTGCTCGTCGCCGTCGTCATCCTGCTGCCCCAGGGCATCCTGCCGGCGATCGAGTCGCTGCTGGCCCGGCGGCGCACCCGGGGCAGGGCCGGCCTGGTCGGCGCCCGGATCGGCACCGGCGGCAGCCTGGAGTCGCTCACCGAGCGGCTGCGGCCCGACACCACCACCCCGGCCGGGCAGCCGCTGCTCGAGGTCTCGGACCTGGCCAAGAGCTTCGGCGGGCTGAAGGCGGTCGACGGCTGCTCGTTCACCGTGCCGGCGGGCTCCATCACCGGCCTCATCGGGCCGAACGGCTCGGGCAAGACGACGGTGTTCAACCTCATCGACAACACCATCGCCGCCGACGCCGGGCGGATCACCTTCGCCGGCGAGCGCATCGAGCGGCTGCCGTCCTGGGAGCGGGCGCACCGCGGGCTCGGCCGGACCTTCCAGATCACCCGCCTGTTCGGCGAGATGACCGTGCTGGAGAACGTGGTCGCCGCGCAGCGCAGCTTCTCGCTCGGCCACCTCGGCCGGATCGCCGTCAGCGGGCCCGAGGCGCGGGCGGCCGAGGAGTTGCTGGAGTTCGTCGGCATGCGCGCCTTCCGCGACCAGAAGGCGAGGGCGCTGTCCTACGGCCAGCAGAAGCTGGTCGAGCTGGCGCAGATCCTGATGCTCGACCCGAAGCTCATCCTGCTCGACGAGCCGGCCGGCGGCATCAACCCGGTGCTCATCGAGCGGATGGCCGAGATGATCAGGGAGCTCAACTCCCACGGGAAGACCTTCCTCATCGTCGAGCACAACATGCCCTTCGTGCTGGGCCTGTGCGACCCGGTCCACGTCCTGGCCCGCGGCCGGACGATGGCCTCGGGCACCCCGGCGCAGATCCAGACCGACCCCGCCGTCATCGACGCCTACCTCGGCGACGACTTCCAGCTCGAGCCGGAAAGGGTGCGCTCCTGATGCTCTCGCTCCGAGGGGTGGTGGCCGGCTACGGCGGCGGCGACGTGCTGCAGGGCGTCGACATCGAGGTCGAGCGCGGCGCGGTCGCCTGCATCGTCGGGCCGAACGGCGCCGGCAAGTCCACCGTGCTGCGCACGATCAGCGGCCTGCTCAACCCGCGGCTGGGCGAGATCACGCTGAACGGGACGCCGATCCACCGGTCCGGCCCGGCGGACATCCTCAAGGCCGGGGTCTCGCAGGTGCCGCAGGCCAACGCGCTGTTCCCCAACCTGACCGTGCGGGAGAACGTGCTGCTGGGCGGCTACACGATCCGCCGCGACCGGGCGCTGGTCCGCCGTCGGTACGACTCGGTGGCCGAGCTGTTCCCGATCGTGGCGCAGCGGGCCGCCGACAAGGCCGGCAACCTCTCCGGCGGCCAGCGGCGGATGGTGGAGTTCGCCCGCTCGCTGATGCTCGACCCGGTGCTGCTGCTGCTCGACGAGCCGTCGCTGGGCCTGGACCCGAAGGCCCTGCAGACGGTCTTCCAGTCGGTGGTGCTCATGAAGGAGAGCGGCAAGACCATCCTCGTGGTCGAGCAGAACGTCCGCTTCGGCATGCGGATGGCCACCGAGGGCATCGTCATGGAGAGCGGCCGGGTGGTGACCCAGCGGACGGCCGAGGCGGTGCTGGCCGACCCCGACCTCGCGCAGATGTACTTCGGCGGCACCACCGGCCACGCCCCGCCGCCACCGGCCGAGGAGGCGGTGCCGGCCGACTCCGCCACCCCCGGCGCCGCGCCGCCCCCGCCGAGCCCGCAGCCACCCGCCGCCGGTGGCGGGTCCACGCCGCTGGCCGCCTCCGGCACGCACTGACCGCCCGCCACCGGCGTCGACTTCTGCGGTCTCGTGGCCTTCCGGGC
>NZ_JBJGYO010000022.1:0-80562 GCF_054050035.1 Geodermatophilus sp. SYSU D00815
GGCGCCGAGAGCGGTTCTGCTCTCGGCGCCGGGAGCGGGACGTGGGCTCAGTAGCGCGGTGAGGCGGACCCCTCGGCCCGGACGCCGGCCCGGCGGACGGCGAGCGGGGTGGCGACGTCCTCGAGGGACTTGTTCTCCGCGGCGACCCCGAGGAACGCGGCGATCAGCCCGCCGAGGGCCATCACCCCGGCGCCGAGGAGGTAGCCGTAGAACAGCGGGGTGCGGTCCTCGCCCTCGCCGATCAGCGCGCTGTAGATCAGCGGGCCGAAGGTGCCGAAGATCTGCGCGATCGAGAAGAAGACGGCGATCGCCTTGGCCCGCACCTCCTGCGGGAAGATCTCGCTGACGGTCAGGTACGCCGAGCTGGCACCGGCCGAGGCGAAGAAGAAGATGATCCCCCAGGCGACGGTCTGCGTCGTCGCGTCGAGGACGTCGGCGCGGAACAGGAACGCCGTCACCGCCAGCAGGACGCCGGAGAGGATGTAGGTGCCGGCGATCATCTTCTTGCGGCCGATCGTGTCGAACAGGTGCCCGAGGACCAGCGGGCCGGCCAGGTTGCCCACCGCGAAGGCGATGAGGAACAGCGGGACGTCACCGGAGTCGACGCCGTAGAAGTTTCCCAGCACCAGCGCGTACGTGAAGAAGATCGCGTTGTAGAGGAACGACTGGGTGATCATCAGCGTGGCGCCGTAGACCGCCCGCCGCGGGTACTCCTTGAACAGCACCCGGGCGAGGGCGAGGTAACCGATGTTCTCGGCCGGTGTCAGGTCGATCGCCTTGTCGGCGGGCACCTCCGGCAGCTTCCGGCCACCGCGCTCGACCTCGTGCTCGATGTAGCCGATCGTCTCCTCGGCCTCGTGCTCGCGGCCGTGCATGATCTGCCAGCGCGGGCTCTCCGGCAGGTGCCGGCGGACGAAGAGGATGACGATGCCCAGCACCGGGCCGAGCAGGAAGGCCAGCCGCCAGCCGACGCTGGGCTCCATGGCGTTGAGGAAGATGAACGTGCCCAGCGTGCCGAGGATCGAGCCGGCCCAGTAGGTGCCGTTGACGGCGAGATCGGTCCGGCCCCGGAACCGGGCGGGGATCAGCTCGTCGATCGCGGAGTTGATCGCGGCGTACTCACCGCCGATGCCCATGCCGGCGATGAACCGGGTGAGGTACAGGAAGCCGACCCACCCCCAGCCGTTGTTGAGCGTCAGCGCGGTCAGGCCGCTGCCGATCAGGTACACGGCCAGGGTGATCATGAACAGCTTGCGGCGCCCGAGCTTGTCCGACAGGCGGCCGAAGAACAGCGCGCCGACCACCTCGCCCGCCAGGTAGACCGACGCGATCAGCCCGACCTGGGTCGAGGACAGCGCCAGGGTCTCCGGTTCGGTGAGCCGCTCCACGACGGCGCTGGCGACGGTGATCTCCAGCCCGTCGAGGATCCAGGCGGTGCCGAGGGCGGCCACCATGCGGGTGTGGAACGGGGACCACGGCAACCGGTCGATCCGCGCCGGGATGAGGCTGCGGATCACGCCGGGTGCTGGTGCCTCGCGAGTTGTCGTCATCGAGCGTCCTCCGGGCTGGGGCCGTGTTCTGTTGTGGGCCGTTGCAGACCGAAACCGTTGTTGCCCAGCCGGGAACTCGATCAACCCCCCGTTCGTTCGACTCTTCTCGGCGGTACCCGGGTCAGCCGACGCGCTCGGCGACCTCCCGCGCCGTCCGCTCCCGGATCCGGTCGACCTGCCGGGACAGGACGGCGTCGAGCAGCCGGTTCACCGGCGTCACCTCGCCCAGCCGGGCCAGGCCGAACCACCGCGGGACGGCGACGGTGCGCGACCGCGGCGCGTCCAGGCAGCGCGCCACCGCCTCCGCCACCCGCCGCGGGTCGATGCCCGGGGAGAGCCGGCCGCGGGCGTCGTCGTCCGAGGCCGGGGGGTGGCCGTGGCCGCGGGCCAGCCACTCGGTGGCCACGAACCCGGGGTTGACGGTGTGCACCCGCACCCCGCGGGCGGTCACCTCCCGGCGCAGCCCCTTGACGAACCCCTGCACGCCGGCCTTGGTGGCGGAGTAGACGGTCAGCGGCGGCACCTGCGCCCAGCCGGCCGCCGAGCCGATGGTGAGGACGTCGGCCCGCCCCCGCTCCCGGGCGGCGGCGAGCAGGTGCGGCAGCGCGAGGCGGGTGAGCTCGACGACCCCGGTGAGGTTGAGCGCGACCATGCCCTCGACCGCCTCGCCGGGCATGTCCTCGACCAGGCCGGCCCAGCCGAGCCCGGCGTTGAGGACGACGGCGTCGAGCCGGCCGTGCTCGGCGAGCACCCGCTCCAGCAGCCGGGCCCGGTCGCCGGCGTCGGCGACGTCGGCGGTCAGCCCGGTCACGCCCGGGACACCGGCGAGCGCCGCCGCCAGCCGGTCGCCGTTCCGGGCGCAGGTCACCACGCGGGCGCCGTCGCCGGCCAGCCGGTGCACGACGGCACGGCCGATGCCGGCGCTGCCGCCGGTGACGAGGACGATCCGGGCACCCGTCGAGGTCATGCGGCGGTCCTACCCCTGGGCGTCACGGCTCCCACCCCCGGCGGCACGGCTCCTCCCCCCGGGCGACATCGCGCACAGGTGTGCATCGAAACCATCCGCCCTGGGCATGCGGGGACCATGCAGTTGCCCGAGCCCAGGGGCCCGCTGACCAGCGCCCTCGTCGCCGACCTCGCCGGCGGCACCACCCTCACCCCCGCCACCCTCGCCGTCGCCGAGCGGGTCGCGGCCGCTTCGGCGCAGCCGCTCCTGGACGACGACCTGCAGGTGGCCCTGGCGGTCTGCTACGAGCTGCACTACCGCGGCTTCGACGGCGTGGCCGAGAGCTGGGAGTGGGACCCGGAGCTGCTGCGGCTGCGCGCGCTGCTGGAGGGGGCGCACACCCGCGCCCTGCGCGCGCTGGTGGGCCCGCTCGAGGTCACCGGCGAGCCCGTCGACCGGCAGCTGACCGCGCTGATCGCGGCCGACGACTCCCCCTCGCTGTCGTCGTACCTGTCGAAGAAGGCCTCGCTGGAGCAGTACCGGGAGTACCTGGCGCTGCGCTCGGTGTACCACCTCAAGGAGGGCGACCCGCACACCTTCGCCGTCCCGCGGCTGTCCGGGCGGGCGAAGTCGGCGATGGTGGAGATCCAGGCCGACGAGTACGGCGGCGGGGCCGCCGAGCGGATGCACAGCGAGCTGTTCGCCGGGATGATGCGCGACCTCGGGCTCGACACGACGTACGGCGCGCTCTGGGACGACGCCCCCGCGATCGCGTTCGCCCTGGTCAACACCATGTCGCTGTTCGGCCTGCACCGCCGCTGGCGCGGCGCGGCGCTGGGCCACCTCGCCGCGGTGGAGATGACGTCGTCCGAGCCGAGCCGTCGCCTCTCGGCCGGCCTGCGCCGGCTGGGCTTCGACGAGCGGACGACGGTCTTCTACGACGAGCACGTCGAGGCCGACGCCGTCCACGAGCAGATCGCCTCGGTGGACATGTGCGGCTCGCTGGTCGCCGACGACCCCGGGCTGGCCGGCGACGTCCTGTTCGGGGCCGCCTGCGCGCTCGCCGTCGACGGGTTGACCGCCCGCGAGCTGATCGCCGCGTGGGAGGCGGGCCGCTCGGCGCTGCGGGGGAGCCGGTCGCTGGCCGCCTGACCAGCAGAAACGATACGGCACCGTTTCGGCTTCACCGCCGCTCGCGGCGACCGATGTCCATGGGCATGTGGCGCCGCACGGACCCCTCGACGACCGCCGTCCTCCCGCCGGAGCGGATGCCGCGGGACGTCGAGGCGCTGGAGCACGTCATCGGGCTGCTCGACGCCGGCGTGTCCGACCCGCTCGAGGCCGTCTGCGTGATCACCCGGGGCCTGGTGGACGCCACCGGGATGGCCTACGGCGGCGTGTGGTGGCCGGCCGGCGAGAGGCGGTTCCTGCTGCTCCGGGAGCACGGCGACCTCGTGCCGGCGATGAGCGCCCGCTGGGACGCCGCCACGGTGCTCGACGAGCACGCCGGCTACGGCGGGCAGGCGCTGCGCGAGCGCGACACGGTGCTGCTCACCGGCGAGCCGGTGCGCGGCCGCTGCCTGCGCTGGGAGACCGCGCACGCGGCCGGCGCGCTGCAGGGGGCGTTCCTGCCGCTGCTGGACGGCGACCGGGTGGTCGCGATCATCGAGTACTACAGCCGCCGGGAGCTGCCCTTCGTCGGCGGCCGGCGGGAGAAGTGGCAGTCGATCGGCCGGATCCTGGCGCACGCCCGCAGGGCCGCGCTCGCGTCCGCGGCCCTGCAGGAGAGCCTCGACGACCGGGTCGCCGTCACCACGGTCGTCTCGCGCGTCGGCGAGGCCCGCGACGAGGCCACCGCGCTGCGGGTGGCCCTCGACACGGTGCGCACCGCGTTCGGCTGGGCCTACGGCTCGTTCTGGGCGCTGGACACCGACGCGCGGGTGCTGCGCTTCGGCGTCGAGTCGGGTTCGGCCGGCGAGGAGTTCCGGGAGGTCACCCTCGAGGCCAGCTTCGCCGAGGGCGTCGGGCTGTCCGGTCGCGCCTGGCAGCGCCGCGACCTGGTGTTCGTCCGCGACCTGGCCGAGGTGACCGACTGCGTCCGGGCGCCCGCGGCGCAGCGGGCCGGCGTCCGCTCCGGCGTCTGCTTCCCGATCACCGCCGGCGGGCGGGTCATCGGCACGATGGACTTCTTCGTCACCGAGACCATCGAGCTGTCGGAGTCGCGGGCCTCGGCCCTGCGCAACGTGCAGACGCTCGTCTCGCAGCGGCTGGACGTGCTGCGGCGCGGCGAGGAGGACGCCGAGAACGCCCGCGCGCTGCTGGAGACGGTCTCGCGGCTGCGCGACGCCGCCGCGGCCGCCGGCCGGGTCGCCGAGCGGGCGGTGGAGCAGGCCTCGGCGATGACCACCCAGGTCGAGTCGCTCGGCGAGGCCTCCGGCGCCATCGGGGAGGTCATCCAGGTCATCTCCGGCATCGCCGACCAGACCAACCTGCTCGCGCTCAACGCCACCATCGAGGCCGCCCGCGCCGGCGAGCTGGGCAAGGGGTTCGCCGTCGTGGCCAGCGAGGTCAAGGAGCTGGCGCGCGAGACCGCCCGGGCCACCCAGCGGGTCACCGACCAGATCGTCTCGCTGCAGGCCAGCAGCGAGTCGGTGTCGGCCGGCATCCACACGACCGGCGGAATCGTCGGGGAGCTCGACGCCGTCCAGGCCCGGATCGGCGAGGTCCTCGAGGAGCAGGTCACGATGGCGGCCCGGTTCGAGAACCGGGGCTGATCAGGCCTCCACCGCCTCCTGCGGCGAGCGCCGCCCGGCCCGGGTGATCGCCCAGCCGAAGGCCGCGGCCACCGGGAACATCAGCACGCCGTACACGGCCGCCGGGACCGCGAGCTCGACGCTGCCGAGCACGCTGATCGCGACCGTGATCGCCAGCGTGCTGTTGTGCACGCCGATCTCGAAGGCGCTGGCGATCGCCTGCCGGTGCACCACCCCCAGCGCCCGCGGGACGACGAACCCCGTGCCGAGGCTGAGCAGGCAGAACAGCAGCGCGGGCAGCCCGACGTCGCCGAGGTAGTCGGCGATGTTCTCCCGCTCGGCGACGATCGTGCCGACGATGACGAGGGCGAGCACGACCGCCGAGACGATCCGCACCGGCCGGTCCATGCGCTCGGCGAACCCGGGCGCGCGGCGCCGCGCCAGCATCCCGATCGCCACCGGCACCAGCACGATCGCGAACACCTGCACCGTCTTGCCGAACTGCAGGCCGATCGAGCCGGCGTCGGCCGGGTCGAACCACGCGATCGCCAGGTTGGTGACCAGCGGCAGGGTGACGACGGCGATCAGCGAGTTCACCGCGGTGAGCGTGATGTTGAGGGCGACGTCGCCGCGGAAGAGGTGGCTGAACAGGTTGGCCGTCGTCCCGCCGGGCGAGGCGGCGAGCAGCAGCAGGCCGACCGCGAGGAGGGGCGGCAGGTCGAACAGGAGGACGAGGCCGAAGCAGACCAGCGGCAGCACGACCAGCTGCAGCGCCAGCGCGATCACGACGGCGCGCGGCTGGCGGCCCACGCGGGCGAAGTCGGCGACGGTCAGCGAGAGCCCCAGGCCCAGCATGACCAGGGCCAGCGCGGCCGGGAGCAGGACGGTGGTCAGCGCCGAGCCCATGGCGGCCTCCGGATCGGGTGCACGGGCCTCCTCGTCGAGACCGTGACGTGCATCCTGGGGCACGCCGGGCGCGCGGTCGAGCGCGGCGCCCCGCGGTCACCCCTCCGGGGACGCCTCCCGCAGCCGCGCGGCGCTGCGGATCCGCGCCGCCGGGCGCGGTCGCGAGGGGGCGCTGGGCGCGGAGAAGCCGGTGCGCTTGTGCGTGCCGTCGCAGAACGGCTTGATACCGGACTTGCCGCACCGGCACAGCGCGATCGTGTCGCGGCCGGGGTCGATCTCCACGCCGTCCTGGTCGACCAGGCGGAAGTCGCCGCGGACGATCAGCGGGCCGTCCCGGTACGGGGTGATCGTGGCGCCGGCGCCGTCCCGGGGCGCCGGGTCGGCGTCCTCGGGCAGGTCCGGGCGGGCAGCGGGTCGCGACACGGCTCCACCCTGCCCCGCGACGGCGGCGCGCACACCTGCCTCACCCGGCCGGGGGGCTGCGCCGCTCCTGCGCCTCGACCTCGACGGCGAGCACCTCCTCGGTCCTCTACCGCGCCTCGGGCACCTGGGCGCCCGTGGCGTCGCGGGACTCGTCCAGCAGCGCGGCCTCGGTCGCCCGCGGCGGGGTCAGCGCCCGGACGACGCCGACGGCGAGCACCGCCCCGACCAGCGGGGCCAGGACGAACAGCCAGACGTGCGCCAGCGGGTCACCGCCGGCGAACAGCGCGGGCCCCAGCGAGCGGGCGGGGTTGACGCCGGTGCCGGTGAGCGGGATGCCGATCAGGTGGACGGCGGCCAGCGTGAGGCCGATCGCCAGGCCGGCGAAGCCTGGCGTGGCGGCGCGGCCGGTGACCAGCAGCACGACCGCGACCAGCACGAAGGTCAGCAGCGTCTCCAGCACGAACGCGCCGGCGCCGTTGACGGTCACGCCCCAGTCGTTGGCCCCCAGGACGCCGGTCTGGTCGGTCACGTCGCCGAACCCGCTGGTGAGCAGCGCCAGCAGCGCCGCCCCGGCGATGCCGCCGGCGAACTGGGCGACCCAGTACAGGCCGGCCTCGCGGGCGGTCATGCCGCGAGAGAGCAGCACCCCGAGGGTGACGGCCGGGTTGATGTGGCATCCGGAGACCGGGCCGATCGCGTAGGCCAGCGCCAGCAGGACCAGGCCGAAGGCCAGGGCGACGCCGGTGGCGCCGACCGCGTCGATGCCGCCGACCGCCGCGCCGACGGCGAGGAAGACCAGCAGCAGGGTGCCGACGAACTCGGCGACCAGCGAGCGGACGAGGGTAGGGGGCACGGCGGGACCTCCGCGGCACCGCAGCCGCTCCCCCGGTCGCCGTCGGCGACAGCGGTGCGGATCGGGTCCAGGCTTCTCCTCCCCGGTCGCGACACGCCAGGGTTTCCGGGAACACCGCGACCCGTTCGGCGTCGGCGCTATGTCAGGTGCCGTACACACGCGTACCGTCGGCTTCGTGACGACAGGGGGCCCGGCCGAGCGCCGGCCACCCTTCGACGTGGTCGTGCTGGCGGCGTCGACGGGCGGCGTGGCGGCCCTGCGCACGGTCCTGGGCGGGCTGCCCGCCGCGTTCCCCGTCCCGCTCGTGGTGGTGCAGCACCGCGCGCAGGACGCCGGCGATCTCCTCACCGGCATCCTCGCCCGCACCACCCCCCTGCCGGTGCGGTCGGCGACCCCGGGCCCCCTGCTGCCCGGGGTCACCGTGCTGCCGCCGGGCACGTCCGCCGAACCCACGTCCTCCGGCGGGCTGGTCCTGCACCCCTCCCCGACCATCGAGGCCGCCGACCGGCTGCTGACCGCCGCCGCCCGCGCGTACGGCGGCCGGGTGCTGGCCGTCGTGCTCACCGGCCGGCTGTCCGACGGCGCGGCCGGCGTCCGGGCGGTGAAGCGGGCCGGCGGGCGGGTGCTGGCCCAGGACCCCGCCGACGCGCAGGCGCCGGGCATGCCGAGCGCCGCGCTGGCCACCGGCTGCGTGGAGCACGTGCTGCCGCTCCGGCTGATCGGGCCCGCGCTGGTGGCCTACGCGATGGCCCCCGGCGCCGCCGACCTGCTCGCCGTGCCACCCGCGCCCTGGGCCCGGCTGAGCCCGGCTGGGCCTGCCTCCCCCGGCCCCCCGGCCTGATCCGCGCCGCCGCGCCTCGCCTGCCCCGAGCCGAGGGGTCCGGCCTCCTCCCGGAGGTGTCCCGTGTCCGCACCGGTGCCTGACCCCACGACCAACCTGCTCCTGCGCGGCCTCCCCTGGGAGGAGCTCGACCGGCTCACCGGCCTGCTCGAACCGGTGTCGCTGGACGTGAAGGACACCGTCTACGAGCGCGGCAAGCGCATCGACCACCTGTACTTCCCCCTCGACGGGGTGCTCTCGCTGATCGCCACCGTGGAGGGCGAGGCGGCCGTCGAGGTGGCCACGATCGGACGCGAGGGCGTGTCCGGGCTGCCGGTGTTCCTCGGCGCGACGAGCAGCCCGCACGACTGCTTCTGCCAGATCGGCGGGTGCTTGCTGCGCCTGGCGACGGAGGACCTGCGCACCTTCCTCGCCTCCGACGGGGCGCTGCACGACGTCCTGCACCGGTACACCCAGGCGACGATGGTCCAGCTGGCGCAGAACGTCGCCTGCAACCGCCTGCACACCACCGAGCAGCGGTGCGCGCGCTGGCTGCTGCAGACCCGTGACCGGGTGGGCGCGGACGAGTTCGCGCTCACCCAGGAGTTCCTCGCCCAGATGCTGGGCGTGCGGCGCGGCACCGTGTCCCTCACGGCGGGCGTGCTGCAGCAGGCCGGGCTGATCCGATACACCCGGGGGCGGATCACCGTGCTCGACGTCGAGCGCATGCACGAGGCGGCCTGCGACTGCTACGACATCGTCCAGGTCGAGTACGACGGGCTCAGCGGCGCCCCCGAGACCTGACCGGGTCAGCCGGCCTGCCCGTAGAACACCTCGTCGACCACGCCGCGGGCCCGCCGGGTGGTGCGGCGGTACTCGTCGACGAACCGGCCGGGGTCGGTGTCGGGCCCGTACCCGCAGGCCCGGGCGACGCCGGCCAGCTCCAGCCCGGCGCGGGGCAGCTGGTCGCTCGGCCGCCCGCGGACCAGGAAGATCGCGTTGCGGGCCCGGCTGGCCAGCTCCCACGCCGCCCGCAGCACGTCGGCCTGCTCGGCGGTCAGGTCGCCCCGCGCGGCCAGGGCCGCCAGCGCGTCGACCGTCGAGGGCACGCGGAGACCGCCGTCCGCGGCGGCGTGCTGCAGCTGCAGCAGCTGCACCGTCCACTCGACGTCGGCCAGCCCCCCGCGGCCGAGCTTGGTGTGCGTGGCCGGGTCGGCGCCCCGGGGCAGCCGCTCGCGCTCCACCCGGGCCTTGATCCGCCGGATCTCGGCCACCTGCTCCGCCGTCAGCCCGCCCTCCGGGTACCGCAGCGGGTCGACCAGGGCGACGAACTCGGCGCCGAGCTCGGGGTCCCCGGCCACGGGGACGGCGCGCAGCAGCGCCTGCACCTCCCAGACGTCGACCCAGCGCTCGTAGTACTCGCGGAAGGCGTCGAGGCTGCGCACCAGCGCCCCGTGCCGCCCCTCCGGGCGCAGGTCGGCGTCGACCTCGAAGGCGGGGTCGGGCGCGGGCGCGCCGAGCAGCCGGCGCAGCGTGTGCGCGACGGCGTTGGCCGCGGCGGCGGCCCTGCCCTCGTCCGCCCCCGGCCGGGCGCGGTGCACGAAGAGCACGTCGGCGTCGGACCCGTAGCCCATCTCCCCGCCGCCGAGCCGGCCCATGCCGATGACGGCGAGGTCCATGGGGACGTCGGCGACGTCGGCGCCGGCCTCCTCCGCGTGCGCCCGCAGCGCCGCGTCGAGCCCGGCCTGCAGCGTGGCGACGGCGATGTCGGTGAGCGCGCGGCCCACCCGGACGACGTCGAGCCGGCCCAGCAGGTCGGCGCTGGCCACGCGCAGCAGCTCCTGGCGGCGCAGCGCGCGGATGACGCGGATGCCCTCCTCGGGGTCGGGGGCCCGCCGGGCCGCCGCGCGCCAGGCGCCGGCGAGGGCGGCCGCGCCGCGCGGCTCGAGCTCGTCGTCGTCGGCCAGGATCTTCAGCGCCTCGGGCGTGCGCGTGAGCAGGCCGGCGACGTACTGGCTGGAGCCGAGGAGCAGGGCGAGCCGCTCGGCCACCTGCCCCTCGTCGCGCAGCAGCCGCAGGAACCACTGGTTGCCGCCGAGGGCCTCGCTCACCTTGCGGTAGGCGAGCAGGCCGGCGTCGGGGTCGGCGCACGAGGCGAAGGTCTGCAGCAGCACCGGGAGCAGGTACTTCTGCATCGACGCCGACCGCGACACCCCGCCGGTCAGCGCCGCCATGTGCCGCAGCGCGCCCTCGGGGTCGGCGAAGCCGAGGGCCCGCAGCCAGTCGCCGGCCGCCTTCGAGCCCAGCTGCATCTGCTCCCCCGGCACGCGGGCCACGGCCGAGAGCAGCGGCCGGTAGAAGAGCTTCTCGTGCAGCCGCCGCACCTCGCGGTTGTGCAGGGCGAGCTCGGCGCGCAGGACGTCGACGGCGTCCCCGCGGTGGTCGGGCTTGTAGCCGAGCGAGCGGGCCAGCCAACGCAGCTGCTGCTCGTCGGTGGGCAGCAGGTGGGTGCGGCGCATGCGCAGCAGCTGCAGGCGGTGCTCGACGGTGCGCAGGAACCGGTAGGAGGCGATGAGGGTGTCGGCGTCGTCGCGGCCGACGTAGCCGCCGGCGCGCAGCGCCATCAGCGCCGGCAGCGTGCCGCCGACCCGCAGCGACGCGTCGGCGCGGCCGTGCACGAGCTGGAGCAGCTGGACGGCGAACTCCACGTCGCGCAGCCCGCCGCGCCCGAGCTTGATCTCGCGGTCGGCCTGCGCCGGCGGGATGTTCTCCTCGACCCGGCGGCGCATGGCCTGCACCTCGGCGACGAAGCCGGGGCGGTCGCCGGCCTTCCAGACCTGCGGGAACAGCGCCTCGACGTAGGCGCGGCCGAGGTCGGGGTCGCCGGCGACCGGCCGCATCTTCAGCAGCGCCTGGAACTCCCAGGTGCTGGCCCACTGCTCGTAGTAGCTGGTGTGCCCGCGGAGGGTGCGCACCAGGGCGCCGGCCTTGCCCTCGGGGCGCAGCGCGGCGTCGACCTCCCAGGCCGCCTCCCGGCAGATCCGCATCAGGGCGGCGGCGACCCGGGTGGCGCTCTGCACCGCCGGGGCCTCCGGGTCGGTGGGGTCGACCGGCTCGGCCACGAAGACGACGTCGACGTCGCTGACGTAGTTGAGCTCGCGCCCGCCGGCCTTGCCGAGGGCGATGACGGCCAGCCGGCAGGCCGCGGCGTCGGCGGGCTGCTCGGCGACCGCGATCGCCAGCGCGGCGTTGAGCACCGCGGCGGCGATGTCGGCGAGCTCGCCGGCGACGTCGTCGGCGCCCAGGCTCTCGCCCAGGTCGCGTCCGGCGAGGCTGACCAGCGCGCGGCGGTAGGCCAGCCGCAGCGCCGTCACCCGGTCGGGCGCGGCGTCGGGCGCCCCCTTGCCCAGCCGCACGCCCCACGGCGGGTCGTCGGGGTCGGCGCCGACGGCGACCAGCATCTGCCGCTCGAGGGCGTGCGCGGTGGGGCGGGCGCTGCCCCGGCCGTCGCCGTCGAGGACCGTCCAGTCGGCGGGGTTGGCGGCCAGGTGGTCGGCCAGCCCGGCGCTGGCCCCCAGCAGGGAGAGCAGACGGGCGCGCAGCGGCGCCGAGCCGCGCAGCCGCGCCAGCAGGGAGGCCGCCGAGCCGCCGCCGGGGTCCTCCTGGTCGAGCGCCTCCACCAGGCGGTGCAGCGAGCGCGCGGCCAGGTCGGGGTCTCCGGCGCGGGCCAGGGCGCTCACGACGGGGCCGGCCTCGGGGTCGGCCGGCTCGTTGCGGTCGAGGTCCCACAGGCCGATCGCAGGGTCGGAGAGGATCCGGGCCGCTTGCTCGCCGTCGTCGAACCCGAACCGGGCCAGCCGGACGACGGCCCGCCGCGGCACCTCCCGCGCGCCGGGTGCGGTCATCTCAGGCGGCCAGCCGGGCGCTGCCGCGCACCAGCTCCGCGAAACGGGCCGCGAACGGCGCCCACACCTGCTCGACGTCGGGGTGGGCGAGGTCCATGCGCAGGCAGATCGTGTCGAGGTCGAGCGGGCTGGCCGCGATGCCCTCGGTGTCCCGCTCGGCCCACGCCCGGGCGATCTCGGGGGTGGTCTCGATGTGGAACTGCAGGCCGTAGACGTTGCGGCCGACGCGGAAGGCCTGGTTGCCGTAGACCGGGTTGCTGGCCAGCAGGGTGGCGCCGTCGGGCAGCCGGGAGATCTCGTCGTGGTGCCACTCGATGACGTCGGGCGTCATGGGCAGCGGCCCGAACAGCGGGTCGGCATCGGCGGCGTCGCGCTTGGCCACCAGCGAGGCGCCGACCTCGGGCCCCTCGACGCCCTTGCGGGTGGCGCCGCCGCCGGCCTGGGCCAGCAGCTGCGCGCCGAGGCAGACGCCGAGGGTGGGGACGTCGTCGGCGATCGCCCGCCGCAGCAGCGCCCGCACGCCCACCAGCTCGGGGTGGACGTCGTCGGGCTCCATCGACGTCTGCGGGCCGCCCAGGACGAGCAGGCCGTCGTGGCCGTCGAGGTCGGCGGGCAGCTCGTCGCCGCCGTCCTCGGGGCGCACGTAGCGCTCGTCGAGCTCGAGGCCGGCCGCCCGCAGCCACTTCCCCAGCCGCGCCGGCGGATCGGTGCGGCTGGGGACGACGACGAGCAGGCGGGCGGCGCGGGCTGACACGCGATCGAGCCTAGTTCGCCCCCGCCGGCCCGCTCCCGGGACCGAACTCGCGCTGCGGGTGTCCTGCAGCACCCCGGGGAGCGCGAGCTCGCCCCCCGCAGCGCCCGCTCCTGCGGCGAGGTCTCCTACAGGCCCGGGAGGTAGCGGCGCAGCTCGAACGGCGTCACGTTCTGCCGGTAGGAGGCGAACTCCTCGCGCTTGTTGCGCAGGAAGAAGTCGAAGACGTGCTCGCCGAGGGTCTCGGCGACCAGCTCGCTGCCCTCCATCGCGCTCAGCGCCTCGCCCAGGGAGACCGGCAGGTCCTCGTAGCCGGCGGCGCGCCGCTCGGTGTCGGTGAGCGACCAGACGTCGTCCTCGGCCTCGGGCGGCAGCTCGTAGCCCTTCTCGATGCCGCGCAGGCCGGCGGCCAGCAGGACGGCGAAGGTGAGGTAGGGGTTGCACGCCGAGTCGGGCGAGCGGATCTCCACCCGCGCGGAGTTGGCCTTCGACGGCTTGTACGACGGCACGCGCACCAGCGCCGAGCGGTTGGCCCGGCCCCAGGTGACCGCGGTCGGCGCCTCGGTGCCGGCGAGCAGCCGCCGGTAGGAGTTGACCGTCTGGTTGGTGATGGCGGTGAACTCGCGGGCGTGGGTGAGCAGGCCGGCGACGAACTGCTTGCCGGTGGTCGACAGCCGGATCGGGTCCGACGCGTCGTGGAAGGCGTTGCGGTCGCCCTCGAACAGCGACACGTGGGTGTGCATGGCCGAGCCGGCCAGGTCGGTGAACGGCTTGGGCATGAACGTCGCGTACACGCCCTGGGCCAGCGCGACCTCCCGGACGACGTGCCGCAGCGTCATGATGTTGTCGGCCATCGACAGCGCGTCGGCGTAGCGCAGGTCGATCTCCTGCTGGCCCGGCGAGACCTCGTGGTGGCTGAACTCCACCGAGATGCCCATGGCCTCCAGCGCGAAGACGGCCTCGCGGCGGAAGTCGTGCGCCACGTTGTGCGTGGACAGGTCGAAGTAGCCGCCGGTGTCGGCCGGCTCGGGCGGGCTGCCGTCGGTGGGCAGGTCCTTGAGCAGGAAGAACTCCACCTCGGGGTGGGTGTAGAAGGTGAAGCCCATGTCGGCGGCCTTCGACAGCGTCCGCCGCAGCACGTGCCGCGGGTCGGCCCAGGCCGGCGAGCCGTCGGGCAGGGTGATGTCGCAGAACATCCGCGCGGTGTCGCTGGGCCGCCCCTCGCGGGCCGGCATCACCTGGAAGGTGCCGGGGTCGGGCTTGGCCAGCATGTCGGACTCGTAGACGCGCGCGAAGCCCTCGATCGCCGACCCGTCGAAGCCGATGCCCTCGGCGAACGCGGCCTCGATCTCGGCCGGCGCGACGGCGACCGCTTTCAGGTAGCCGGTGACGTCGGTGAACCACAGCCGCACGAAGCGGATGTCGCGTTCCTCGAGGGTGCGCAGGACGAACTCCTGCTGTCGGTCCATGCTCGCCATGATCTGATCCGCTCGTTTCCGCTCTGTGACGTCGCCCGCTACAGCTTTGCAGGCTGCCCCTCCCGGGGGACGGTCACACGGCCCCGGCCGGGGAGAGTCGCGCGTCGGCGGTACCCAGCAGGCGCCCGGCCAGCCACGCGGCGTCCTCCCCGACGAACCCGAGCAGCGCCGAGCCGCGGGTCCACTGCCACGGCAGGCCCAGGAACGCCAGGCCGGGCACCGGGCTGATCCCGCGCTCGTGGACCACCTGCCCGTCGACCACCGCGCCGGGGACGTCGAGCCAGGAGTGGTCCGGCCGGTACCCGGTGGCCCACAGGACGGCGTCGAACGCGGCCGACGTCCCGTCGGCGAACCGCACCACCCGGCCCTCGCCCGCGACCGCCCGCGGCCGCAGCGCGATCCCCCGCGACCGCAGCCCGCGCCACGTCGTCCCGACGACGAGCTCGCGGCCGCGGAACCGGCGGCCGAGGCGGGAGCCGGCGGTCGCCCGGATCAGGCCGAGGGTGGTGAGCCACCAGAACAGGTCGCGGCCCAGCGGCCGCTGCGGGACCGTCGTCGGCCGGGTCCCGACCGCCACCGTGACCGCGCGCCCCGCGGCGGCGAGCTCCTCGGCGATCTGCAGCCCGGAGTTGCCGGCCCCCACGACCAGCACGGCGCCGGCCGGCAGGTCGTCCGGGCGGCGGTAGCCCGCGCTGTGCAGCTGGGGCACCTCGGGGGCGAGGCCGAGCGCCGGCACGTGCGGCGTCTGGAACGGCCCGGTGGCGACGACGACCTGCCGGGCGGTGATCTCCCCCGTCGTCGTCCCGGCCAGGAACCCCTCGCCGGCCCGCGACAGGCGGGTGACCCGGCAGCCGAGGCGCACGGGCAGGTCGAACGCCTCCGCGTAGGCGGCGAGGTAGGCGGCGACCTCGTCCTTGGTCGGGTAGGTGCCGGCCGGCGCGGGGAAGGGCAGGCCGGGCAGCGCGTCGTGCTCGGCGGCGGTGAACAGGCGCAGCGAGTCCCACCGCGAGCGCCACACGTGCCCGACGGCGTCGCCGGCGTCGACGAGCAGGAACCGGGCGCCGGCCCGCTGCAGGTGGTGGCCGAGGGCGAGGCCCGCCTGGCCGGCGCCGATCACGAGGACGTCCAGGGGGTGCTCCAGCGTGGAGGTCGTCATGCGCTCGACGCTAGGGACGGCGGACGCGGGCTCGGACCGGTGAAACCACCGGGATCGGCTCAGTCGAGGGCCAGCGCGGCCAGCTCGGTCCGGCTGCTGACGCCGAGCTTGGCGAACACGTTGCGCAGGTGGAAGTCGACGGTGCGGGGGCTCAGGAACAGCCGGGCGGCGATGTCCCGGTTCGTCAGGCCCTGCCGCACCAGCGTGGCGACCTGCTGCTCCTGCGGGGTGAGCGCGGGCACCTCGCCCTGGTCGCGGCGGCGGGCGGTCTCCCCGGACGCGCGCAGCTCCTGGCGGGCCCGCTCGGCCCAGGGCTCGGCGCCGAGGTCCTCGAAGGTCTCCAGCGCGGCGCGCAGCTGCGCCCGGGCGTCGACCCGCCGGCGCGAGCGGCGGAGGAACTCGCCGTAGGCGAGCTGGGTGCGCGCCCGGGCGGGCACCCGCGCCGACCGGCCGTGCGCGGCCAGCGCCCGCCGGAAGTGCTCCTCGGCCGCCGGCCCGTCGGCGAGCACCGCCCGGCCGTGCTCGACCAGCGCGGTGGCCCAGTCAGAGCCGGTGGCCGCGGCGAACTCCTCCAGGTCGGCCAGCCAGTCGCGGGCCAGGTCCTCCCGGCCGGCGTGGACGGCGGCCTCGACCCGGTCGAGGCCCGCCCAGCGCCGGGCCAGCGGGTGCTCGATCTGCGCCAGGTACCGCAGGGACGCCGCGGAGCCGGCGCCGGCCCGCACGGCCCGCGCCCAGCGGGCCAGGTCGGTCACCGTGCCGGCCAGGATCCCCAGCGGCTCGGTGGCGACGATCTCGTCCAGCGCGGCCAGGTGCTCGTCGGCGTCCTCCCCCCGCCAGGCGGCGACCACCGCCAGCACGGCGAGCGGCAGCGCGGTCAGCCCCCGCTGGCCGGTGTTCTCGGCCAGCGGCAGCGCCTCGGCCGCCCCGGCCACCGCCGCGGACCAACGCCCGGTCGCCAGTTGCGGGAAGGCCTTCCGGGTCAGCGCGTAGAGCACCATCACCAGCGCGCCGGTGCTGCGGGCCCGCGCCAGCAGCCGGTCGTCGAACCGGAACGCCGCCGCGTCGTCGCCGATGTGCATGGCGGCGATGCCGAGGTTCGGCAGCAGGTCCTGGTCGTCGTCGGCGAGGTCCTCGGCCAGCGCCATGGCCCGGCGCAGGTGGGTCGCCGCCGTCCGCCAGTCGCCGGCCGGGACGGCGGCCAGGCCGCGGAGCAGGTCGTCGAAGCAGCGCACCCGCACGGGGGCGTCCGGCGGGGGCACCGGCACCAGCGACGTCGGCTCGATGCCGGTGCCCGACCGCGCGCCGAAGGCGGCCAGCGCGGCGGCGAACATGGCCATCTCCCGCGCCCGCTGCTCGTCGTGCGGCGCGACCTCGGCGGCGGCCTCCAGCACCAGCCGGTGCCCGAGGTCCAGCGACCCGGTGTTCCACTCGATCCGCGCCCGCAGCCGCCGCACGTCGGCGAGCAGCCCCGGCTCGTCGGCCTGCGCCGCCGCGGCGTCGGCCAGCCCCCGCGCGCGGGCCGGCTGGGCGGCCAGCCAGGCGCACCGGGCGGCGGTGTAGAGCCGCAGCGCCCGGCCCTCCCGGGACGGCGACAGCTCGGCGGCCCGCTCGGCCGCGGCGGCCGCCGACTCGTGCCCGCCCCGGTGGTGCGCGCGCTCGGCGGCCCGGTCGAGCTCGGCGACGACGGACTCGTCGGGCTGCTCCGCGGACGCCGCGAGGTGCCAGGCGCGGCGGTCGACGTCGTCCGCGGCCGTCATCGCCGCCGCCAGCGCCCGGTGCACCCGCCGCCGCTGCGTGCTCGTCGCGGCGCCGTAGACGGCCGAGCGCACCAGCGGGTGCCACAGCTCGAGCACGCCGTCGCGGAACCGGACGAGACCCGAGCGCTCGGCCGCCTCCAGCCCCTCCTCCCCCACGCCGAGCTCCGCCGCGGCCGCGCGGACCGTGGCGACGCGGCCCGAGTCGTCCGCGGCGGCGACCAGCAGCAGGGTCTGCGCGCCGTCGGGCAGGCGCCGGCTGCGCTCGAGGAAGGCCCGCTCCACGCCCTCGGTCAGCGGCAGCCGCTCGGGTAGCGCCTCCGCGCCGGACAGCTGCTCGCGGCCCAGGGTCCGGGCCAGCTCGACGAGGGCCAGCGGGTTGCCGCCCGTGCCGGCCACCAGCGCGTCGCCGACCGCCGGAGGCACGGCGACGCCCGCCAGCGCGCCGAGCAGCGCGGCCGCGGCCTCCCGGTCGAGGCCGCCGAGCTCGACCGCGGGCAGGTCGCCGGCGTCGAAGGTGCGCACGTCGCCGGTGCGCGCGGCGAACAGCAGCCCCACGTGCTCGAGCTCCAGGCGCCGGGCGGCGAAGAGCAGGGCGCTCGCGGAGGCCTCGTCGAGCCAGTGCGCGTCGTCGACGACGGCGAGCACCGGCTGCCGCTCGCCGGCCTCGGCCAGCAGGCTCAGCACCGCGAGGTAGACGAGGAAGCGGTCCTCGGCGCCACCCTCCACCTCGCCGAAGACCGCCCGCAGCGCCCGGGTCTGCGGTGCCGGCAGCCGGTCGGCCGCGCCCATGAGCGGGCGCAGCAGCCGCTGCAGCGCGGCGAAGGGCAGCGGGAACTCCGACTCGATCCCCTGGGTGCGCAGCAGGGTCATGCCCTCGGTCGCGGTGACCGCCTCGGCCAGCAGCGCGGACTTGCCCGCTCCCGGGGACCCGCGCAGCACCAGGGCGCCGCCGTGCCCGCCGCGGATCCGCTCGACCAGCCCGGCGACGGCGGCGCGCTCGGTCTCCCGGCCCTGCAGCACGGGGAGGCAGCCTAGTTGCGGGACGGGATCGGCCGGTAGCACCGCCGCCGCGTCGTCCCTCACCCCAGGGGGGTCCTCCCCCGCGTCCCACGGTGAGGGGGACCCGCCGGGATCGGGTCACCTGGTCGCGGCCGCGGCGAACCCGGCGATCGCCCTGGCGATTTCCCCGGCGCGACCCCGGTGGCCGGCGCACGAGTCTCGACGGCGTCCGATCCACCGGCCCCCGAGGAGCCCGATCCCCATGCTGAGCCACACCCCCCGCGCCTTCGTCGGCACGACCACCTTCCAGGTCGGCGGCATGACCTGCGCGCACTGCGAGCGCGCCATCACCGAGGAGATCAGCCGCGTCGACGGCGTCCGCTCGGTGCGCGTCGACCTGCCGACCGGCACCGTCACCGTCTCCGCCGAGCGCCCGGTCGACCGCGCGGACATCGCCGCCGCCGTCGACGAGGCCGGCTACGCCCTCCTCCCCTGACCAGCCCGCTCCCCGCCCGGAGAACCCCGTGAGCACCGAGACACCCCACGCCGAGACCCTGCACGCCGAGACCCTGAGCGCCGAGACCGCGCACGCCGAGGCCCCGCACGAGCACCGCCTCAGCAAGAAGAAGTT
Organism: Geodermatophilus sp. SYSU D00815; assembly: GCF_054050035.1. Classification (NCBI taxonomy): domain Bacteria; kingdom Bacillati; phylum Actinomycetota; class Actinomycetes; order Geodermatophilales; family Geodermatophilaceae; genus Geodermatophilus; species Geodermatophilus sp. SYSU D00815. Next base: position 18,929 of record NZ_JBJGYO010000022.1, read on the forward strand.
CGTCCTGCACTACCTCGAGATGGTCGTCGCGATGGCCGTCGGGATGGTGGCCCTGCACCCGGTCTGGAGCTACCTGCTCGACGCGCTCGACGCCTCCTGGCTGATGCGCGACGACTACACCGGCGCGCTGATCATGGCCACGAACATGACCGTCGCCATGTCGGCCTGGATGCGCTTCCGCGGCCACGGCTGGCGCCCGATCGCCGAGATGGGCGCGGCCATGTACCTGCCGTTCCTCGTCCTGTTCGTCCCGCTCGCGTTCGGCCTGATCACCGCCGGCGGGATGATGCTCTGGGGCCACATCGGGATGCTGTTCGCGATGGGCCTGGCCATGGCCCTGCGGCCGGCCGAGTACGCGCACTGCTGAGGCGCCGGCCATGACCACCACCGCCACCCCTCCCGTCACCCCTGCTGCCACCCCTGAGGTCACCGAGGCGTTCGCGATCGGCGGCATGACCTGCGCGTCGTGCGTCGGCCGGGTGGAGAAGGCCCTGCGCCGGGTCGACGGCGTCCGCGAGGCCACCGTGAACCTGGCGACCGAGACCGCCACGGTCGCGTACGACCCCGCGGTCACCGGCCCGGGCGACCTGGCCGCGGCCGTCGGCCGCGCCGGCTACTCGGCCACCGTGCGCCGTCCCGACCCCGACCCTGACCCCGGGCCCGCGGCGCCGGCCGCCCCGGCGGAGGCGGCGGACGACGACGGGCTGACCGCGCTGCGGCGGCGCTGGCAGGTGGCCCTGGCCACCGGCCTGGCGCTGATGGCCGTCATGTACGTGCCCGTCCACCTGGACACCATGGACTGGCTGATGCCGGCGATCCTCGTCGTCGCCAGCGTCGTGCAGTTCTGGGCCGGCCGCGACGTGTACCGGGCCGCCTGGGCCGCCGCCCGCCACGGCAGCACCACCATGAACACGCTGGTCGCGCTCGGCACCGCCGTCGCGTACGGCTACAGCGCCTTCGTCACCCTCTGGCCCGGGCTCGCCGAGAGCTGGGGCCTGCCGCTGCACGTCTACTTCGAGACGTCGCTGGTGGTCATCGCGCTCGTGCTCATGGGCCGGTGGCTGGAGGCGCGGGCGAGGAAGCGGACGGCGGCGGCCATCACCGCGCTGGTCGGGCTGGCGCCGACGACGGCCCGCGTGCTGCGCGACGGCGCCGAGGTCGACGTCCCGGTCGAGCGGCTCGTCGTCGGCGACCTGGTGCGCGTCCGGCCCGGTGAGAAGGTGCCGGTCGACGGCGTCGTCACCGAGGGCCGCACCACCGTCGACGAGAGCATGCTGACCGGCGAGAGCCTGCCGGTCGACAAGGCGGCCGGCGACCCGGTCATCGGCGCCACGCTCAACCGCACCGGCTCGGTCGTGCTGCGGGCCACCGCGGTCGGCCAGGACACCGCGCTGGCGCAGATCGTGCGGCTGGTCGAGGACGCCCAGGGCGGCAAGGCGCCGATGCAGCGCCTCGTCGACCGGGTGGCCGCCTGGTTCGTGCCGGTCGTGCTGCTGCTGGCCGCGGCCACCGCCGTCGTGTGGGCGCTGGCCGGGCCCGAGCCGGGCCGGCTGACCATGGCGATCACCACCACGGTCGCCGTGCTGATCATCGCCTGCCCCTGCGCGCTCGGGCTGGCCACGCCCACGGCGGTCATGGTCGGCACCGGCCGGGCCGCCGAGCTCGGCATCCTCATCGGCAACGGGGAGGCGCTGGAGCAGGCCCGGCGGATCACCGCCGTCGTCCTGGACAAGACCGGCACGATCACGCGCGGCCGGCCCGCCGTCGTCGACGTCGCCGTCCGGTCCGGCTGGTCCGAGGCCGAGGTGCTGTCGCTGGCCGCGGCCGCGGAGATCGGCAGCGAGCACCCCCTCGGCGAGGCGGTCGTGGGCGCCGCCCGCGACCGCGGCCTGCCGATCCCGCCCGCCGACTCGTTCGAGGCCGTGCCCGGCCGCGGCGTCGACGCCGTCGTCGCCGGCCGCCGGGTGCAGGTGGGCAACCGGGCGCTGCTGGCCGGGCGGGAGCTCGGCGACCTCGACGCCGCCGGCCGCGCCGCGGCGGCGGCCGGGCGGACGCCGGTGTTCGTCGCCGTCGACGGCGAGGTCGTCGCCGCGGTGACCGTCGCGGACCCGGTGCGGCCGGAGTCGGCCGACGCCGTGGCGCAGCTGCGGGCCCTCGGCCTCGAGGTGTGGATGCTCACCGGCGACGCCGCGGCCACCGCGCGCGCCGTGGCCGCGGAGGTCGGCATCGAGCACGTGGTCGCCGACGTCCTGCCGGCCGAGAAGGACGCCGCGATCGCCCGGCTGCAGGCCGAGGGGCACGTCGTGGCGATGGTCGGCGACGGCATCAACGACGCGCCCGCGCTGGCCCGCGCCGACCTCGGCATCGCCATCGGCACCGGCGCCGACGTCGCCGTCGCCGCCTCCGACGTGACGCTGGTCGGCGGCGACCTGCGCGGCATCGTGGCCGCGATCGCCCTCTCCCGGCGCACCGTCGCGACGATCCGGCAGGGCCTGGTCTGGGCGTTCGGCTACAACGTCCTGCTCATCCCCGTCGCCGCCGGCGCCCTGTACTGGTGGGACGGGCTGCTGCTCGACCCGGTGCTCGCCTCGGCGGCCATGGCGATGAGCTCGGTGAGCGTGGTGACCAACGCGCTGCGGCTGCGCCGGTTCCGCCGGCCCGCCGGCGCCGCGGAGATCGCGCACCCGCCGCTGCGGACCCGGGTCGGCTCGGCGGCCTACCTGCTCACCGTCGCGGTGGTCGCGCTCGCCCTCGGCGCCGGGTTCACCTGGCTCTCCCGCACCGAGGCCGCCTCGCGCGGCATGAACGGCCTGCTGGCCTGGACGGAGTCGACCGGCATGCCGATGCGCCCGGCGATGAGCGAGATGATGACCGCCGAGGTGCCGGCCACCGAGGCGGCCGAGGAGGGGCTGTCCGTGCGGCTCGACGTGCCCGCCGACGTGCGGCCCGGACGGCCCGCGCGGCTGGTCGCCACGGTCGTGGACGCCGACGGCCGGCCGGTCGAGGACCTCACCCGGTCCCACCAGGCGTGGATGCACCTCATCGCCACCCGCGCCGACCTCGGCACCTTCGCCCACGTGCACCCACAGCCCACGGGCCGGCCGGGCGAGCTCGCCGTCGACCTGGTGTTCCCGACCGCCGGCGACTACGTGGTCAACACCGAGTTCCGGCGCGAGGGCGAGATGGGCGACCTGCACCAGCGGCAGGTGGTGACCGTGCGCGGCGCCGCGCCGGCGCCCGAGGTGCTCACCGCCGGCCCGCGTGCCGTCGTCGTGGACGGCGTCCGCGTGGAGCTGCACGGCGAGGCGGAGGTGGGCGCCGCGAGCGACCTCGACTTCGTGCTCACCGACGCGGCGACCGGCCGGCCGGTCGACGACCTGCAGCCCTACCTCGCCGCGGCCGGGCACGTCGTGGTCATGCGCGCCGACGGCCGGACGTTCGCGCACGAGCACGCCGAGGTCACCGACGACGACGGCCGTCCGGTGTTCGCCGTCCCCGGCACGCGGTTCGGCCCGGAGCTCGCCGTGCACGCCGAGTTCGACACCCCCGGCGTCTACCGGTTGTGGGCGCAGTTCCGGCTCGCCGACGGCCGGGTGCTCACCGCCCCGTTCACCGTCGCCGCGTCCTGACACACCCCCTGGAGGAGAGATGAGGACGATGACCGTGCAGGTCCGCCGCGCCGGCCCGGCCGACGCCGCCGCCGTCCTGACGATGGTGCGCGAGATCGCCGCCCACGAGGGCGCCGCCTACGACGGCACCGAGCAGCGCTGGGCCGAGATGCTCGGCCGGGACGACGTCGTCGTGCTGCTCGCCGAGCGGGACAGCGAACCGGTCGGGTACGTCTCGGCGCTGCGCGGCCTGCACCTGTGGGAGGGCCGGGACGTCCTGCGCCTCGACGACCTGTTCGTGCGCGCCGGCGCCCGGGACGGCGGGATCGGCCGGCTGCTCATGACCGAGCTGGGCCGGCGAGCCGCGGCCGAGCGCCTGCTCGTCCGCTGGGAGCTGGAGGAGGGCAACGCCGGCGCCGAGCGGTTCTACCGCCGGCTGGGCGCCACCGTGCGCACGAAGAAGATCGCCGCCTGGCGCCCGGACGGAGCCGTTCCGGCTTAGCATCAGATCGCCATCAGGAGGCGTCGCGGCACGGACGCGACCTGCGCGTCCGCCGCGGCGCCGGTGGCGGAGGGCGAGATGGACGTCGTTCTCACGGTCCTCGTGGTGGTGCTGCTCGGCCTGGCGGTGCTCGCCGGCGTGAGCCTGCGCGTGGTGGACCAGTTCGAGAAGGGTGTGGTGCTCCGCTTCGGCCGGCTGCGCGGCGCGCCACGCGAGCCGGGGCTCACCTTCATCGCCCCGCTCGCCGACCGGCTGCACAAGGTGAACATGCAGGTGGTGACCATGCCCGTGCCGGCGCAGGAGGGCATCACCCGCGACAACGTCACGGTCAAGGTCGACGCGGTCGTCTACTACAAGGTCTACGACCCGGTCCGGGTGGTCGTGGGCGTGCAGAACTACCAGGCCGCGATCGCCCAGGTCGCCCAGGCGTCGCTGCGGTCGATCATCGGCAAGAGCGACCTCGACGACCTGCTGTCCAACCGGGAGCGGCTCAACCAGGGGCTGGAGCTGATGCTCGACAACCCGGCGGTCGACTGGGGCATCCACATCGACCGGGTCGACATCAAGGACGTCGCCCTGCCCGAGTCGATGAAGCGCTCCATCGCCCGGCAGGCGGAGGCCGAGCGGGAGCGCCGGTCGCGGGTGATCACCGCCGAGGGCGAGCTGCAGGCCTCCGAGAAGCTGTCGCAGGCGGCCGCGGTGATGAGCGCGCAGCCCGCCGCCCTGCAGCTGCGGCTGCTGCAGACCATGGTGGAGGTCGCCGCCGAGAAGAACTCCACCGTCGTGCTGCCCTTCCCGGTGGAGCTGCTGCGCTTCCTCGAGCGCGCCACCCCGCCGGAGCCGCGCCCCGGGGTGCCCGCGCCGCGGACGCCGTCGCCGGACGGGGCCGTCCCGGCCTGACCGGGCTGCCACACTCGGCCGGTGCAGCCGCGCCGACTCGTGCTGATCCGCCACGCCGAGGCCGCGGCGGGCCGCGTCGACGCCGACCGGCCGCTGACCGAGCGGGGGGAACGCGACGCCGCCGCGCTCGGCGCCGCGCTCCCCCGCCCCGACCGGGTGCTGGTGTCGCCCGCCCGCCGGGCGGTGCAGACGTGGGAGCGGGCGGCCACCGGCGTCGGCCCGGTGGTCGAGCCCCGCCTCTACGACAACGACGTCGACCTGCTGCTCGCCGTCGTCCGGGAGACGCCCGAGGAGGTGCGCACGCTCGCCGTCGTCGGCCACAACCCGTCGGTGGGCGGGCTGGCCCACCTGCTGGACGACGGCGCGGGCGCTCCCGCGGCCCGCGACGGCGTCGCCCTCGGCTTCCCCGCCGGCGGGGTCGCCGTGTTCGACGTCCCGGTGCCGTTCGCCGCGCTCGAGTTCGGCGGGGCGACCCTCGTCGGCTTCACCGCCCCCCGCCGCTGACCGCCCCGGATGGCCGCCGACCAGGCGCGACGGCGAGACTGGGGGCATGAGCGATCCGGTGCAGCTGCGGGTGGCACTCGCCCAGGTCGACACCCGCGTCGGCGACCTGGCGGGCAACGCCGAGCTGGTGACGACGTGGACGGCGAAGGCGGTCGAGGACGGCGCCCACCTCGTCGTCTTCCCCGAGATGACGCTGACCGGGTACCCGCCCGAGGACCTCGTGCTGCGGGAGTCGTTCGCCCGGGCCAGCGAGCAGGCGCTGGTCGACCTCGCGGCGGACCTGGAGCGGCGCGGCCTCGGCGGCGCCGCCGTCGTCGTCGGCTACCTGGCGCACACCGAGGGCACCGGCCCGGCGCCGGTCGACACCCCGCCCACCGACGAGGACGACCACCCCTCCGACGCCAACCCGCGCCGCGGCGCCCCGCGCAACGCCGCCGCGCTGCTGCACGGCGGCGAGGTCGTGGCCCGCTACTACAAGCGGCACCTGCCCAACTACGGCGTCTTCGACGAGGACCGCTACTTCGTGCCCGGCAACGAGCTGCACGTCGTCCGGCTGCACGGCGTCGACGTCGCGCTGGTCATCTGCGAGGACCTCTGGGTGGAGGGCGGCCCGTGCGGCGTCGCCGGGCAGGCCGGGGTCGACCTGGTCGTCTCCCCCAACGCCTCGCCGTACGAGCGGGCCAAGGACGACGCCCGGCTGCCGCTGGTGCGCCGGCGGGCCGCCGAGGCGCGCGCGCCGATCGTCTACTGCAACCAGGTGGGCGGCCAGGACGAGCTGGTCTTCGACGGCGACTCGATGGTCGTGCTGGCCGACGGCGAGCTGCTGGCCCGGGCGCCGCAGTTCGTCGAGCACCTGATGACCGCCGACCTCACCCTCGACCGGGCGGCGGTGGGCGAGCGCCGCGACGGCCGGATCGGCCCGATGACCGTGCACCGGCACGTGGTCTCCGAGGAGCCGGTCGAGCCCTTCGCCGCGCGGCCCTGCACGGTGGCGCGGCCGCTGTCGGACTGCGAGGAGGTCTGGCGGGCGCTGGTGCTGGGCCTGCGGGACTTCATCGACAAGAACGGCCTGCCGTCGGTGGTGCTCGGGCTGTCGGGCGGCATCGACTCGGCGCTGGTCGCCACGCTCGCCGTCGACGCGCTCGGGGCCGACCGCGTGCACGGCGTCGGGCTGCCGTCGAAGTGGTCCAGCGAGCACTCGCTGTCCGACGCCGAGGACCTCGCCGAGCGGCTGGGCCTGCACTACTCGGTGGTGCCGATCGCGCCGATCGTGGACGCCTTCGAGGGCCAGGTGGAGCTCACCGGCGTGGCGGCGGAGAACCTGCAGGCCCGGGTGCGCGGCACGCTGCTGATGGGCCTGTCCAACCAGCACGGCCACCTGCTGCTGGCCACGAGCAACAAGAGCGAGGTCGCGGTCGGCTACTCCACGCTCTACGGCGACGCGGCCGGCGGGTTCGCGCCGATCAAGGACGTGCCCAAGACGCTGGTGTGGGAGCTGGCCCGCTGGCGCAACGCCGCCGCCCGCGACCGCGGCGAGACCGAGCCGATCCCGCAGAACTCGATCGACAAGCCGCCGTCGGCGGAGCTGGCGCCCGGGCAGAAGGACTCCGACTCGCTGCCCTCCTACGAGGAGCTGGACGCGGTGGTGGCCGACTACGTCGACCGCGACCTCGGCATGGCCGAGCTGCTCGAGCGCGGGCACGACCCCGAGGTGGTGGCGCGGGTCCTCCGGCTGGTGGACATCGCCGAGTTCAAGCGCCGGCAGTCGGCGCCGGGAACGAAGATCTCGCTGAAGGCGTTCGGCCGGGATCGGCGTCTGCCGATCACCAACCGCTGGCGGGAGAGCCTGCCCAGCGTCCGCGAAGGAGCGGCATCGCACTCATGACCGAGAGCGTTCTCTACGGCGGGCAGTCCACCGCCCGCGTGCGCATCCACCACCTGCAGCAGGCCAAGGAGCGCGGCGAGAAGTGGGCGATGCTCACCGCCTACGACACCAACAGCGCCGCGGTGTTCGAGGAGGCCGGCATCCCGGTGATGCTGGTCGGCGACTCCGGCGGCAACGTTGTCCTGGGGCACTCGTCGACCGTGCCGGTGACCGTCGACGACATCCTGCTGATGACCAAGGCGGTCACCCGCTCAACGAAGCGGTCGCTGATCGTCGCCGACCTGCCCTTCGGCAGCTACGAGGCCTCGCCGCAGCAGGCGTTCGAGAACGCGGTGCGGCTGATGAAGGAGGGCGGCGCGCAGGCGGTCAAGCTCGAGGGCGGGGTGCGCGTCGCACCGCAGATCGAGCTGCTGGCGGCCAACGGCGTCCCGGTGATGGCGCACATCGGCTTCACGCCGCAGAGCGAGCACGCCCTCGGCGGCTTCCGGGTGCAGGGCCGCGGGGCGGGCGCGGAGCAGCTGCTGGCCGACGCGCACGCGGTGCAGGAGGCCGGCGCGTTCGCCGTCGTCCTGGAGATGGTGCCCGCCGCGCTCGCCGGGCAGGTGACCAAGGAGCTGGCCATCCCGACCATCGGCATCGGCGCCGGAGCCGACTGCGACGCGCAGGTGCTGGTCTGGCCCGACATGGCCGGCCTCACCGGCGGCCGGGTGCCGCGGTTCGTGAAGAGGTACGCCGACCTGCGCGCCGAGCTGCTGCGCGCGGCGCAGGAGTACGCGGCCGAGGTCCGCAACGGCACGTTCCCCGCTCCGGAGCACTCCTTCGACTGACTGCCCCCAGCCCGCTCGTCGGGGGACCCTCCGGCCCCGCTCCTCGGGGCACGGGCTTGAAAGCGGGGCCTCCCCGGGCCAGGGTTGCGGCTCATGCGCGTCCTCGTCGTCGCCTCGCCGCTGCCGGGTCACGTGCTGCCGCTGGTCCCGCTGGCCGCCGCGCTGCGCGACGCCGGGCACGAGGTCGTGCTCGCGACCGCCGCCGACGGCCTGGGGGCCGCCCCGGCGGGGCTGGCCGCGGAGGACGTCGCGCCGGGGCTGCGGATCGGGCCGCTGTTCCTGCGCGCGCTCTCCCGGCACCCGCGGCTGATGCGCGAGGAGATGGCCGGCCGCGCCGGCACCCGGGCGGTGCGGATCCTGTTCGGGGCGGTCGGCGAGCGCATGGCCGACGGCGTCGCCGAGCTGGCCCGGCGGTTCGGCCCCGACCTCGTCGTCCACGAGCCCCTGGCGCCCGCGGGGGCGGAGGCCGCGGCCCGGCAGCGGGTGCCGGCCGTGCTGGTGGAGGGAAACCTGTTCGACGCCGAGGAGCTGTTCGCCGCGGTGCTCGCCGACTACGTCCCGCGGCGGGGCGCGGCGGCGTTCCCGACGCCGGCGGAGGTGCTGGTCACCGCGCCGGCCAGCCTGGTGGGCCCGCGCCGCGGGCGGCCGATGCGCTTCGTGGCCGCGACCCCCGAGCGCCCGTTCCCCGAGGAGTTCACCCGCCCCGGCGCGCGGCCGCGGGTGCTGGTCAGCCGCAGCACGGTGGCCGACCCGCGCCGCGACCGGCTGATGATGGCGGTCGCCGCGGCGGCGGCCGGGACCGATCTGGACGTCGTCCTGGTGCGGCCCGACCGCTGGGTGGCGCGGAAGGAGCTGGCGCCCAACGTGCGGACGACGGACTGGCTCCCGTTCCCCGCCGTGCTGCCCGCCGCCGCCGGGATCGTCCACCACGGCGGCGCCGGCACGCTGCTCACCGCGCTGGCCGCCGGGGTGCCGCAGCTGGTCGTCCGCGGCGCCGGCGACCGCCGGGTCAACGCCGACCTGGTCGCCGCCCGCGGCGCCGGCCTCGCCGCCGACCTGCCGGACCTCTCCCCCGCCCTGCTCGAGCGGCTGGTCGCCGACGCCGCGCTCACCGCCGCGGCCCGCGAGGTCGCCGCGGAGATCGCGGCTATGCCGCCCCCGGCCGAGCTCGTGCCGGTGCTGGAGACCGCCGCCGCGCGCGTGCGCGGCTGAGCGCGAGCCCGTACCCGAGCGCGTTCAGGCCCGCCGCCACCGCGTACATGCCGACCTGCACCGCGGTGCTGCGCACGTCGAGCCCGAGCGGGGCGAACAGGTAGTGGCCCAGGAAGCCGCCCTCGTACGCCGGCGCGCCGGCCGCGGCCCGCAGGTCGAGCTCCCACACGGTCAGCGGGCAGGGCGCACCGGCCAGGTTCACCGCGAGGATGATCGCGGCCACCGGCGCGTGCAGGAGCAGCAGCCGCGGCCGGCGCGCCGCCAGCAGCGCGCCGGTGAGCATGAACAGCACCGCGGCGCCGTGCAGCACCGCCACCGCCACCGCGCCGGCCAGGAGCACGTCGTCAGTCTGCCCCGGATCGCAGCTGCCGCGTGAGCACCCGCGGGGCCTCGACCAGCGACGGCCCGTACCAGGTGAGGTGCCGGCCGCTGACGAACGCCGGCCGGGCCCGCGGCCACGCCTCGGGACCGTCGTCGGGCCCGAACGCGTACGGCTCGTCGGGGAGGACGACGAGGTCGGCGTCGACGGCGGCCACCTCGGCCGGGGTGAGCCGCGGGTACCGGTCGGCGTGCCGGGCGAAGACGTTGACCACGCCGAGCCGGGCCAGCACGTCGCCGGCGAAGGTGTCGCGGCCCAGCACCATCCACGGCCGCCGCCAGATCGGGACGACGGCGCGCACCGGCGGCAGCGACGGCGGTGGGCGCCACGCCGCGCGGGCCGCCCGCAGCCACGGCGGGTCGGGGTGGCCGAGGGCGGCGCAGAGCCGGCGGAGCGAGTCCAGCGCCCCGTCGACCGTCGCCGGCGCGGTGAGCCGGACCGGCACGCCGGCGGCCCGCAGCGCCGCGACGTCCTCGTCGCGGTTCTCCTCGGCGTTGGCCACGACCAGGTCGGGGCGCAGGGCCAGGACGCGGTCGACGTCGGGCCACCTGGTGCCGCCGACCCGGGCCACCTCCAGGCCGGCCGGGTGGGTGCACCAGTCGGTGGCGCCCACGAGCAGCCCGGGCGCGGTCGCCGCGATCGCCTCCGTCAGCGACGGGACCAGCGACACGACGCGCCGCGGCGGGGGGCCGGGACGGGCCGTCCCGCGGTCGTCGCGGAGCTCGCGGTCAGCCCGCGGCGGCATCGACGTCGTCGTGCGCCGGGACCACCTCGGGCAGCGGGTGGAGCCGGACGTCGCCGTCGCGCAGGGCGTCGCGGAAGCCCTCGACGTCGGGGTAGACGGTGCTGCGCCGCCGGTTGAGCGCGGTGAGGTGCTCGCGGATCTTCCGCTTCATGCGGGCGGGCACCACGACCGCGCAGAACGGCAACCGGCCCGGCCGGCCCGCCGCGCGCTCCCCGGGCGCGACCAGGCTCGCCAGCTTCTCCCGGCCCGGCGGCTCGGCGGACGGCAGCGGCAGGCCGTCGATGCCGGCCGGGGCGGGCCCCAGGGGCGCCGCCCCGGCGAGGAACAGGCCCTCCTGCGCCTGCAGCCGGGCGGTCCGCAGGGTCGGGCGGACCAGGAACGGCGACCCGGTCTTCGCCGACACGGCGAGCGCGTGGCGCAGCGACCACTCGAGCGGCCGCGCCCGGTCGTGCGGATCGGTCGTGCCGTACGCCGGGAGGTCGGTGACGTCGAAGGCGAACAGCACCCCCGCCTCGTCGCCCCCCTCGCAGGCGAACCACAGCGCCGTCATCGGGTTGTCGGTGACGTCGAGCAGCCGCGTGGGCACCCCGTGCTGGTGCAGGTGGGCGAGCAGGGCGAGGTCGGAGGCGTGCTGGCCGAGCTCCGGGGCCAGGCCCCACGCGCGGGCCTCCCGCAGGATCGCCACCTCCCGCTGCCGCAGCTCGAGCTCGGTGGGCAGCGGCTCGGACTCGTCGATGATCAGGCCGCGCAGCAGCCCCGACCGGATCCGGTGGGAGCGGTCGCCGCACCCCCGCCAGACGTAGCGCCGGCCGGGCGCCAGCGTGACGATCCGGGTGATCGCGCGGAACACCTGCTCCTGCGTCGTGACGGCGAGCCCCCAGCCGCTGCTGGTCCACCGCGGGTCGGCCTGGTCCGCCACGCTCCCCGAACACCCCCTCGTCGCCGACGCCGCCTCCCGGCGTCCGCGCTCGAGTCTGCGGCCGGGGTCGGACAACTTCCGCGCCGGCGGCGACGACCGGTGGGCCGAGCGCCGTCGGGGATCAGCCGGCGGGGGCGTCGCTGCGGATCGCGGAGACGTCGAACTCGATCTGGATCCGGTCGCTGACCAGCACCCCGCCGGTGTCGAGGGCGGTGTTCCAGGTCAGCCCCCAGTCGCTGCGCTTGATCGCCACCGCGCCCTCGAACCCGACGCGGAGGTTGCCCCACGGGTCCAGCGCGGAGCCGGTGAGCGCGAAGTCCACCGAGACCGGCCGGGTGACGTCCTTGATCGTCAGGTTCCCGGTGACCCGGTACAGGTCGTCGTCGATCTCCTCGACGGCGGTCGACTCGAAGGTGATCTCCGGGTAGCGCTCGACGTCGAGGAAGTCGGGCGAGCGCAGGTGGGCGTCGCGGTCGGCCACGCCGGTGTCGATGGTCGCCGTCCGGATGCGCAGGGCCACCGCGCTGGCCGCCGGGTTCTCGTAGTCGAGGTGCGCGGCGCCCTCGAAGTCGGAGAACGAGCCGCGGACCGTCGTGACCATGGCGTGCCGGGCCCGGATGCCGATCCGGGTGTGCTGCACGTCGACGACGTAGTCCCCGGTGACGTCGGGGACGGCGCTGGTCGGCGCCTCGAAGTCGCTCGCGTCGCTGTCCGGTGCCCGGTGTCTGCCCACCGTCGTCCCCCACTCCCCCAGATCCGTCCCCCGCGGCCCCCATCGTTCCCGATGACGCGGGGGACGGCACCGGTGGGGAGGTCAGCGGGGCTGGAGCACGAAGTCGTAGCGCGCCTCGTACCAGGGACGGTCGATGGTGCCGCCGTCGGGCGTCCCCCCCGGCGCGCGCTCCTCGTACTTCACCACGAGCTCGGCCTTGACGCCGAAGACGACGTCGCTGTCGAGGTAGTCGGCGCCCTCCTGGAACAGGTGGGTGATCAGCGGCTCGTAGCCGGGCACGTTGAGCAGGAAGTGCACGTGCGCGGGCCGGAAGTGGCTGATCTCGGTGCGCTGGATCAGCTCGCCCACCGGGCCGTCCATCGGGATCGTGTAGCCCAGCGGCGCCACCGTGCGCACGCAGTAGCTGCCGTCCTCGCGGCTGGTGTACTTCGCGCGCAGCCGGGCCTCGTCCACGTCGGCGTGCTGCGACTCGTAGAGCCCCTCGTTGTCGGCCTGCCAGATGTCGAGGACGGCGCCCGGCACCGGGTCGCCCTCGAGGTCGCGCACCACGCCGTGCACGTACAGCGGCGTGCCGGGCAGCCCCTGCGACATGTCCTCGCCGAAGCCGAGCTCCGGGGAGCCCTCGATGTGGAACGGGCCCAGCACGGTGGCCGGCGTGGCCCGCGGGTCGAGCCGGTGGTTCATCTGGACGACGAGCATCGACAGCCCGAGGACGTCGGAGGCGAGGATGAACTCCTCCCGCTTCTCGTCGCTGATCTGCCCGGTGCGGGTGAGCCACTGGATCGCGGCCATCCACTCGGCCTCGGTCAGCCGCACCTCGCGGGCGAAGGCGTGCAGGTGGCGCACGAGCGCGGACATGAGCTCCGCCGTCCGCGGGTCGTGCGCGGTGCCCCAGCGCTGGGCGGCCAGGTCGGTGATGTTGTCCTCGGTGACGAGCTGCACTGCGTGCCTCCACTGGCTCCTAGGGGATGAGGACGAACCGGACACCGGCGTCGCCGGCGGCCTGACGGTGCCAGGCCGCGGCCACGTCGGACAGGGGGAGCGTCTCGGCGGCGACGGTCAGCCGGCCGGCCGCGGCGTGGGTGGTGACGGCGGTCAGCGCCTCGCGGCGCTGCTCGACGGTGATGCCGTTGTTCGTGTAGCCCAGGACGCTGATCGTCCTCGACCGCAGCACCGAGGACGAGAACTCGGCCGTGTCGCCCATGGCGCCGCCGATGTTGACCAGCCGCCCGCAGGGGGCGAGCACGCGGGCCGCGGCCGTGGCCGCCGGCCCGAACACCGGGTCGACGACGACGTCGACGGTGCCGTCGAGCGCCGCGGTCAGCCGCTCGGTCAGCTCGTCGGGATCGGCGGCGAGCCGCACGACCTCCTGCGCGCCGGCTCGCCGGGCCCGCTCCTCGGCGGCGTCGTCGCGGACGACGGCGACCACCCGCGCCGCCCCGAGCGCCCGGGCCGCGCCGAGCGCCGCCTGGCCCACGGCGCCACCGCCACCGAGCACGAGCACGCGCTCGCCCGGTTCCAGCTGCGCCCGCCAGGTGAGCGCCATCCAGGCGGCCACCCCGGAGAGCCCCACCGCGGCGGCGAGCTCGTCCGGGACGCCGGGCGGCAGCGGGACGAGATCCTCCTCCGGGACCAGCGCGCGCTCCGCGAGGCTGCCGTCGCGGGGCACCCTGCCGGCGGCGGTGACGAAGAAGACCCGCGTGCCCGGGGCGTGCACGGCCGAACGCTCCACCACGCCCACGCCCTGGTCCCCCGGCACGTACGGCAGCGGCGGCGGGCCGAAGTACGACCTGCCGCTGGCGCAGAGCAGGTCGAGCGGCACCACCGGCGCCGCGGTGACGCGGACGAGGGCCTGGCCCGGGCCCTCCGCGGGGTCGGGGTGCTCGCCGAAGGCGGGCGGCTCCCCGTGCCGGCTCAGGACGGCTGCGCGCACGGTGGACCTCCTCCTCTCAGGTCGCGATGTCGGGGTACGGCAGCGAGATGTGCTCCATGGCCTTCGCGTAGGCCTTCTGGTACTCCAGCGGGCCGTGGTCGCGCTCGAACATCGCGATGAACAGCGTGAGCGTGAGGAACGGGTGCGCGCCCATCTGGAACAGCGCGACGTGGTCGTGCTCGGCCAGCGCCCGCCGCTCGTCGTCGGTGAACTCCAGCCAGGTGCTCTGCTCGGGGCCGGTGCAGTTGAGGATGCGGTTGGCCATCTCGGCCTCCCACCACCGCACGGTGCCGGCGGGGTCCTCGCGGTAGCGCTCGACCAGGTCGGCGTCGCGGTCGACGGTGTAGAGGAACTTGTCGAGCAGGTACTTGCTCACCGGGCCACCTCCGACGGGACCCCGTTCGGGTACCAGGTGAAGTAGGCCTCCATGGTGTGGAACAGGTCCAGGGTGTCGACGTGGTCGGCCTTCTGCCCCTCGCCGGCGACGCCCATCATCAGCATGAAGTCCATGAAGCCGTGGGTGGCGTTGCCCGGGGCGTGCAGACTGTCCAGCGTCACCTCGGCCAGGCAGCCGTCGATGTCGCCGGAGGCGATCCACTCCACGGCCCTGCGGTCGAACTCCGGGTCGGGCCCGTGCTCGCCGAACTGGCGGGGGCCGCCCAGCTCCAGCGACAGGTGACCGGTGCCGATGATCGCCACCCGCTTGTCGCTCTCCCAGGACTCGACCATCTCCCGGATCGCCCGGCCCAGCTGGACGAAGCGCCGCGGCTGGGGCAGCGGCGGGGCGAAGATGTTCGTGTAGACCGGCACGATCGGCAGGTCGGCCTGCGGGCGCAGCGTGATGATCGGGCACGTGATGCTGTGGTCGATCCGCAGCTCGTTGGAGAACGCCAGGTCGAAGTCGCGGTCGAGGCCGTCGCGCAGCAGGTGGGCGGCCAGGTCCTCCTCGCCGCGCAGCTTCATCCGCGGCAGGCCGAACTCGCGCTCTTCGTTGTACCAGTTGGCGTCGAACCAGGGCGCCTTGCCGATCAGGAACTGCGGCATGTTGTCCAGCCACAGCTGGTGGAAGTGGTCGCTGCCCACCATCACCAGGACGTCGGGCTCGGCCGCCGTGAGCGTCTCGCGGAAGCGCTCGATCTTGGCCACCCACTCGTCAGCGAACGGTGGGCGGTCGGCGCCGGTCGAGGTGCTCGCCCGGTAGTAGAAGGGGTGGTGGGTGGACGCGATCACCGCGGCCACTTCAGCCATCTCGGCCTCCGTCTCCATCGATGCTGTCCGGAACGTACGGGTCGGGGGCCACCGAGCGGTTGTTCAGGTCCACCGACAGGAAGATCTGGTCGGCCACCGGGTGGCGCAGCTCCTCGGCGAGCTGCCCGATGAGCCCCGCGGTGCGGGCCAGCAGGGCGAACCCGCGCAGCAGCTCCAGCGGCAGGCCGAGGTCGGCCAGCGCCGCCCCGCAGACGCCGGCGCCGTTGAGCGGCAGCGTCCTGCCCAGCACCCGCGGGTGCACCCGGCCGATCGCGGCGAACAGCGTCAGGTGCGGGCCGACCAGGCCCTCCTCGGCCGCGATCTCGAACAGCCGCGGGGTGCGCGGGTCGCCCTCCTTGTGCACGTGGTGGCCCAGCCCCGGCACGAACCGCTTCGCGGCCCGCTGGGCGGTGACCGTCTCCAGCGCGAGGGCGTCCCAGCCGGCGTCGTCGGTGGGCAGGTCGCCGTCCACCCCGGTGAGGACGTCGTGCAGGAACCGGCCGCAGTCCTCGGTGACGCCGAGGAAGCGGGAGCCGCCGCCGAGCAGCCCGGCGGCCAGCGCCCCCTGCACCGAGTCGGGCGCCGACAGGTGGGTCAGCCGGGTGACGATCGCCGTCGGCGTGAACCCGTGGTCGGCCAGCGCGGCCAGCACCGCCTCGAACACGCGCGTCTCGCCCGGCGAGGGCCGGCGCTGCGTGGCCAGCCAGAAGGCCAGCTCGCCGAAGCCCACCTTCCCCATGACGTCGTCGGCGAGGTCGTGCCCGAGCAGCGTGATGCGGTGCAGGCTCGAGGCGCCCAGCGCGGTCGGGTAGACCGGCGGCTCGTCAGCGGGCACGGCCGTCCCCCAGCCACGCGCGGATCTCCGCGCCGTGCTCGTCGACCGACGGCGGCGGCAGCCGGTAGTCGGGCGGGGTGTCGGAGAACCGGATCGGGTTGCGCACCGAGGGCACGGCGGCGTCGCCCTCGCCCACGGTGACCACCGGCTCCAGCCCGACCTCCTCGGCGAAGGCGACGCCCTGGTCGACGGTGTTGATCGGCCCGCAGGGCACGCCGGCGGCGATGATCTCGCGGAACCACTCCAGCTTGCCCCGGGTGCGCAGCCGCTCGACGAGCAGCGGGCGCAGCGCGTCGCGGTTGGCGGTGCGGTCCTCGTTGTGCGCGAAGCGCGGGTCGTCGACCAGCTCGGGCACGCCGAGCACCTCGCACAGCTTGCGGAACTGGCCGTCGTTGCCCGCGGTGACGATCAGCTCGCCGTCGGCGCAGGGCAGCGGCTCGTAGGGGAACAGGCTGGGGTGGCTGTTGCCCATCCGGAACGGGACGACGCCGCCGGCGACGAACGCGCTGGTCTGGTTGACCAGCCCCGAGAGCGCGCTGGCCAGGAGGTTGACCTGCACGTGCTGCCCGCGGCCGGTCTCGTGCCGCCGGTTGAGCGCCGCGAGGACGCCGATGGTGGCGTGCAGGCCGGCCATGACGTCGAAGACGGCGACACCGGCCCGGTACGGCTCGCCGTCCGGGTCGCCGGTGAGGCTCATCAGGCCGGAGATGGCCTGCACGATCAGGTCGTAGCCGGGCAGCTCCGCGCCGCCGGGCTGGCTGCCGAAGCCGGTGATCGAGGCGTAGACGACGCCCGGGTTGGTCGCGGCCACGGTGCCGTAGTCCAGGCCGAAGCGGGCCAGGCCGCCGGGCTTGAAGTTCTCCACCAGGACGTCGGCCCGCCGGGCGAGCTCCTGCGCCACCGCGACGTCGCCGGGGTCCTTGAGGTCGAGGGCGATCGAGCGCTTGTTGCGGTTGACGCCCAGGTAGTACGTCGAGACGCCCTGCCCGTCGACCTCGCGCACCGGCGGCTGCCAGGTGCGGGTGTCGTCGCCGCGCGGACCCTCGACCTTGACCACCTCGGCGCCGAGGTCGGCCAGCAGCATCGTCGAGTACGGGCCGGCCAGGATGCGGGAGAAGTCGGCGACGAGCAGGCCGGCCAGCGGGCCGCCCGGCCGCGGGCCCGGGGGTGCGGAGGTCATCGGTCGGTGCGCGCCTTCCCTCGTCGTCCGCGATGCGGACATGCGTCCGCTTTCGGCGGCAGTCTTCGACGCCCGCTCGACGGTGTCAAGCGAGCCCCGGCCGTTCCCGTGTCGCCGCTGGTCCGGGGCCATTCTGCCGCATCCGGGGGCTTGACATGTGCCGACCGTCACACCAGGGTGGCGGCGAGGACTGCCGACCGTACAGCGGACAGGCGTCCGACGAAGACGACGTCGTCGAGGAGGCCCAGCATGAGCCCGTCCGAACCCGCCGCCCTGGTGTTCCGGGGTGGCACCGTCCTGACCATGGACGCGTCCTGCAGCGTCCTCGACCGGGCCGACGTCCTGGTGGTGGGCGACCGCATCGAGGCGGTCGGGCCCGACCTGCAGGTGCCCGAGGGCACGCGGGAGATCGACGCGAGCGGCGGCATCGTGATGCCGGGCATGATCGACACCCACCGGCACATGTGGCAGACCGCGATGCGCGGCTACGGCGCCGACTGGACCCTCACCCAGTACTTCGTCTGGTACTACCTCGAGCACGGCAAGAAGTTCCGGCCCGAGGACATCGCGGCGGGCAACCGGCTGGCGGCCATCGAGTCCCTCGACGCGGGCGTGACCACCACCGTCGACTGGTCGCACAACCTCCAGTCGGTCGACCACGCCGAGGCCGCCCTGGAGGCGCTGCGCTCGGTGCCCGGCCGGTTCGTGCTGGCCTACGGCAACATCCAGGCCGGCCCGTGGGAGTGGACCGCCGACCCGGCCGTGCGCTCGTTCCTCGAGCGGCTGCGCGACGAGCGCGACGACCTGATGGGCGTGCAGATCGCGTTCGACGTCACCGGCGACCCCGCGTTCCCCGAGAAGGCGGCGTTCGAGGTGGCCCGGGAGCTCGGGCTGCCGGTGACCACGCACGCCGGGGTGTGGGGCGCCACCAGCGACACCGGCATCCAGCAGATGTACGACGGCGGCTTCATGACGCCGGAGACCACCTACGTGCACGCGGCCACGCTGACCCGCGACTCCTACCAGCGCATCGCCGCCACCGGCGGGTCGATCTCGATCGCCACCGAGTCCGAGTGCAGCGCCGGGCAGGGCCACGCGCCCACCGAGCAGGTGCTGCAGTACGGCATCCCGGTGTCGCTGTCGATGGACACCAGCGTCTGGTGGAGCGGCGACATGTTCTCGGCGATGCGCTCCACGCTCAACGCCGACCGCATGTCCGAGCACCTCGAGGCCCACCTCAAGGGCGAGACGATCACCCACCTGCGGCTGCGGGCCAAGCAGGTGGTCGAGTGGTGCACCCGGGGCGGCGCGCACACCATCGGCCGCGACGCCGACCTGGGCAGCCTCGAGGCCGGCAAGAAGGCCGACGTCGTCCTGCTCAAGAACGACGACTCGCCGGTGTCCTTCCCGCTGCTCAACCCGCTGGGGCACGTGGCCTTCCAGGCGCAGCGCGGTGACGTGCACACCGTCGTGGTGGGCGGCCGGGTGGTGAAGGAGGACCACCGGCTGGTCGGGATCGACCTCGCGGCCGTGCGCACGGAGGTCGAGAACACGATCGACTACCTCAAGGCGGAGTGCGGCGAGGAGGTCTGGCAGGCCGGGATGTTCCCGCAGATGCCGGAGGCCGAGCAGTCGATCCTCGAGAACCCGTACCAGTACAGCGACTTCAAGGACGAGTCGAAGCGGGCCGGCGGCGAGGAGCGGGTGCTGGGCCGGTGACCGGGGGGACGACACGGACCCGGGTCGCCGTCGTCGGCGGCGGCCCGGTCGGCCTCACCACCTCGGTGCTGCTCAGCCGGCTGGGGGTCGAGCACGTCCTGCTCGAGCGCCACCCGGGGACGTCGATCCACCCCAAGGCGATCGGGCTCAACCAGCGCACGATCGAGGTCTTCCGGCACCTCGGCATCGAGGACGAGGTCCGGGCGCACGCCGCGCCGCCGGAGACCGTCGGCCGCACCGGCTGGTACACCTCGTTCGCCGGGCCGACGCCGCTGCACGGGCGGCGGATCGCCGTCCGCGACGCCTGGGGCGGTGGGGCCTACCGGGAGGAGTACGCGGCGGCGAGCCCGAGCGGGTACGCGATGCTGCCGCAGATCCGGCTGGAGCCGCTGCTGCGCCGGGCCGCGGAGGCCCACCCGCAGGCCGACGTCCGGTTCGGCTGCACGGTCACCGGGCTGTCGGACCCCCACGGCGACACCGTCGACGTCTCGTTCGAGACCGCCGACGGCGCCACCGGCACGGTGACGGCCGACTACGTCGTGGCCGCCGACGGCGGCCGCACCGTGGGCGGGCTCCTCGGCATCGGCGACACCGGGCCGACCAACCTGCTCGACATGGTCAGCGCGCACTTCTCGGCCGACCTGACCCCGCACCTGGTCGACGACGGCAACCTCATCCACTGGTTCGTCAACCCCGACCACGCCGGCTCGATCGGCAGCGGCTACCTCTACCACCTCGGGCCGTGGGACGAGCAGGGCCGGTCGGAGGAGTGGGTGTTCGCCTGCGCCTTCCTGCCCACCGACCCGGCGCGGTTCGACGACGCGGACATGCGGGCGCGCATCAACCGCTCGCTGGGGCTGCCCGACCTCGAGGTGGAGCTGCACTCGGTCAGCCACTGGTACATCCGCTCGGTGGTCGCCGACCGGTTCCGGGCCGGCCGGGTGTTCCTGGTCGGCGACGCCGCCCACCGCATCCCGCCGTGGGGCGCGCTGGGCCTGAACACCGGCGTCCAGGACGCGCACAACCTGGCCTGGAAGCTCGCCGCGGCGCTGGCCGACCCGGCGCTCGCCCCGCTGCTGCACTCGTACGAGACCGAGCGGCGACCGGTCGCGCTGACGGTGGCGGCGAACTCGCTGGCCAACTTCCAGAACCACGGCGGCGTCGTCGACGTGGCGCTGGGCCTCGACCCGGCCGCTCCGCCGGCCGAGGGCTGGGCGGCGCTGGAGCGGCTGTTCTCCGACGGGCCGGAGGGGGAGGCGGCGCGGGCGTCGGTGGACGCGGCCATGGCCGTGCTGGACAAGGAGTTCCACGCCCACGGGGCGGAGCTGGGGTTCTACTACAGCGCGGGCGCGGTGCTGCGGGAGGAGGGCTCGCCGGGGGACTGCGTGCCCGACGACCTGCTCGTCCACCGGCCGACGTCGGCGCCCGGGCACCACCTGCCGCACGCCTGGGTGGAGACCGCCGACGGCCGCCGCTCCACGCTGGACCTGGTGCGCCCGGGGCGGTGGCTGCTCGTCGTCGACGAGGCGGCGGACGCCTGGCGGGCGGCGGTGGCGGGGGGCTCGGCGCTGGCCGGGTTCGTCGACGTCGTCGACGTCGGGCCGGGCGTGGAGCGCACCGTGCGCAGCGACGCGGCGTGGACGGCGGCGCGCGAGGTCGGCCCGGGCGGGGCCCTGCTGGTCCGGCCCGACACGATCGTGGCCTGGCGCAGCGCCGACCTGCCGGCCGACCCGGCCGCCGTGCTGGCCGACGTGCTCGACCGGCTGACCGCCGCGCCGGAGCCGGCGCCCGCCGGCGGCTGAGCGGCGGGAGGAGGGGCATGGCGGGACGCGGTGCGGGTCCGGACTTCGTCGAGGCGCTGGCGCGCGGCCTCGACGTCCTGGCCTGCTTCGACGCCGCCCACCGGACGATGTCCCTGACCGAGGTGGCCACCGCCGCCGGGCTGGCGCGCCCCACGGCCCGGCGGCTGCTGCTCACCCTCGAGGAGCTGGGCTTCGTCCGGGCGACGGCCGCGGGCTTCGAGCTCACGCCGAAGGTGCTCACGCTCGGCATGGCCTACGTGGGCGCGCTCGGGCTGTGGGACATCGCGCGGCCGCACATGGAGCGGCTGGTCGCCGAGACCGGCGAGTCGTCGTCCATGGCCCAGCTCGACGGGTCGGACATCGTCTACGTGGCGCGGGTGTCGGTGCCCAAGCTGATCGCGCTGCGGGTCGACATCGGCACCCGCTTCCCGGCGCGCCAGACGTCGCAGGGCAAGGTGCTGCTCGCCGCCCTCTCCCCCGCCGAGCTCGCGGCGGCGCTGGCGGAGCCCAGCCGCGCCGGCCTGCCGCCGTCCACCACGTCCACCGCGCAGCAGCTGGCGGCCGAGCTGACCGAGGTGCGGGCCCGCGGCTGGGCGCTGGCCGACGAGGAGCTCGCGCCCGGCGTGCGTTCGGTGGCGGTGCCGGTGCGCGACCGCGACGGCGTCGTCCGGGCGGCGATGAACGTGACCGTGCACGCCGCCGAGACGTCGGTCGACCGGCTGCTCGGCGAGCACCTGCCGCGCCTGCTGCGCACGGCCGGCGAGGTCAGCGCGGAGTGGGCGCTGTGGCAGGGCCGCCCGCACGTCGAGCTGCCGCGGGGCACCGCCACCGGCTGAGCCCGGTCAGGCCTCCCCGGACGGACGCCGGTCGTGGGGGGCGCTGTCGCGGCGGACCAGCGACGCGACGCCCTCCTCCAGCCGGGCCCAGGTGGAGCTCCACTCGACCAACGGCTCCAGCACCCGCTCGAAGACCGCGAGCTGCTGGTCGAACGCCTGCAGCTGGGCGGTCATCGCCTGCAGCTGCTGCCGCTGCGCCTTGACCGCGTCGGACACCGCCCGCAGCTGGGCGGCCGACATCGCGCCGGGGGGGCTGGGCAGCCGGGGCAGGCTGAACCCCGCGGGGAGGGCGCCGCCGGCCAGCCCGCGCGCGCGGTCGGAGAAGGCGCGCAGCTGGTGCACGAACTCCTCGATGGAGCGGCTGACGAAGCCGGGGCTCTCCGGCTCCTCGGGGCGCTGCTGCTCGGTCATTCCTCTCCTCGCTACTCGCGGACGTCGGCCGGGCCGGCATCGGTGGGCAGCCCCGCGGCCAGCCACGCCTCGACGCCGCCGGCCAGGTCGGTGGCGCGGGTCAGGCCGAGCGCCCGCAGCGACGCCGCGGCCAGGCTGGAGCTGTAGCCCTGCCGGCACACGACGACGAGCTCGCGGTCGACGCCGGACGCCTCGGGGACGCGCGTCGCGCTCGTGGGGTCCAGCCGCCACTCCAGGACCGTCCGGTCGATCACCAGCACGCCGGGCAGCAGATCGCGGGGCAGCTCGCCCTGGCGGCGGCGCTGCGCCTCGGTGCGGGTGTCGACGACGAGCGCGCCGCGCCCGGCCGCCTCGACCACCTCCCGCGGGGAGTACCGGCGGACGCCGGCGCGGCTGGCCGCGAGCAGGTCGTCGACGGTCATGCCGGACAGCCTGGCAGGGGTGCGTCAGGATGGCCGCATGGAGGTGCTGAGCAGCCGGGTGCTCCTCCGCCCCGCCGACCTCTCCCGCAGCCAGGCGTTCTACCGCGACGTCCTGGGCCTGGCGGTGCACCGGGAGTTCGGGCCGCCGGAGGCGCCGGGCCTGGTGTTCTTCACCGGCAACGGGCTGCTCGAGGTGTCCGGCAGCTCCTCCGGCCCGGTCGGCGGGATGGCGCTGTGGCTGCAGGTCCGCGACGTCGCCGCCGAGACCGACCGGCTCGCGGCGGCCGGCGTGCCCGTGCTGCGCGGACCGCGACAGGAGCCGTGGGGGCTCGTGGAGGCGTGGCTGGCCGACCCGGACGGCGTGCGCATCGTCCTCGTCGAGGTGCCCGAGGGCCACCCGCTGCGCCGGGACCAGCGCTGACCGGGGCGGTGCGGCGGGCCGCCGCGGCCGCGCTGGCGGTGCTGGCGCTGGCCGGCTGCTCGTCGTCAGGGCCCCGGCCGCCGTCGGCCACGACGACGCCGGCGACGTCGTCGTCCGCCCCGTCCCCGGCGCCGGACGCGCTGCCGCCGGAGGTGACCGCCGCGCTGGAGGGGATGGACCGGCGCGCGCAGGTGGCGCAGCTGTTCGTCGTCGGCGTCCCGCTGGCCGACCTCCCGGCCGGGGACGCGCTGGTGGCCCAGGGCGTGGGCGGGGTCTTCCTGCAGGGGCGGTCGTCGGCGTCGACGGCCGAGATCGCGGCGGTGACCGGCGGGTGGACGGCGGCCGCGCCGGGCGGCGTGCGGCCGTGGATCGCCGCCGACCAGGAAGGCGGTCAGGTGCAGGCGCTGTCCGGGCCGGGGTTCGGCGACCTGCCCTCGGCGCTTGAGCAGGGTTCGCTGCCGCCCCCGGAGCTGGCCGCGCTGGCCGACGGCCTCGGCGCGTCGCTCGCCGAGGCCGGCGTGACCCTCGACCTGGCGCCGGTGGCGGACGTCGTGCCGGCGGGGACGGCGGCGGCCAACCCGCCGATCGGCGCCGTCGACCGGCAGTACGGGGACACCGCGGCCGAGGTGGTCGCCGCCGCCCGCACCGTCGTCCGCGGGATGGCCGCGCACGGCGTGACGGCGACGGTCAAGCACTTCCCCGGCCTCGGGGCGGTCACCGAGAACACCGACTTCAGCGCCGACGTCGTCGACGGCACGACCACCCGCGACGGGGAGCAGGTGGCGGCGTTCGGCGTGCTGGCGCGGGACCGCGCGCACCCGTTCGTCATGGTGTCGTCGGCGACCTACGAGCTGATCGACCCGTCGGCGCCGGCGGTGTTCTCGCCGGTCGTCATCGACGAGGTGCTGCGGGGCGAGGTCGCGTTCGACGGGGTGGTCATCACCGACGACGTCGGCAGCGCCGCGGCGGTGCGCGACGTCCCGCCCGGCGACCGCGCCGTCCGCTTCCTGGCGGCGGGCGGCACGCTCGTGCTCACCGTCACGGCGGCGGTGCTGCCGGAGATGCTCGACGCCGTCCTGGCTCGCGACGCCGTGGACCCGGCGTTCGCCGAGCGGGTGGACGACGCGGTGTGGACCGCGCTGGTGGCGAAGGCCCGCGCGGGTCTCCTGCCGCCCGCCTGAGTTCTGCACCGCTCGTGGTCGGCGGGCGCGGAGTTCGTCACGCGCTCGGTGGACCCGGCATTCGCCCGACACGGTGTTGCCGGCGCTGGTGGCCGAGGCGGGCGCAGGTCTCCTGCCATCGGCCATCTTGCTGCATCGGCCCTGCTCACAGGCTCGGAACTGTCGTACCCGGTCCGTAGGTTCGGGGCGTGCCGCGGATGTCGGGTTCCTCGACGGTCGAGGGTGTGCTGATCGACTGGTTCCTCGACCAGCCGGCCGCGCCCGCGCGGGTGCCGGTGGAGTGGATGACGCAGTCCCAGGTGGCCGCGGAGCTGCAGCGGATCGACCGCAGCCGCGCGCTGCAGGCGGCGCGGGAGGCGGCCCTGATCGGCCGGTTCGCCGAGCTCGACCCCGCCGACGACGACCCCTCTCCCGGCACGCCGGGTGCCCGGTCGCGGACGTGGCGGGTGACCGACCCGGAGTTCCCCGGGGTGAGCGAGTTCGCCCCCTCCCACCTGGGCGCGGTGCTCAACGTCAGCCCCGGCACCGCGGCGCACCGGATGCGCCGGGCGTTCACCTGGCGCGACAGCCTCCCGCTGACCCTGGCCGCGCTGTCGCGCGGCGAGCTGGACGAGCGGCGCGGGCAGGTCCTCGCCGACACCCTGGCCCACACCCCGGCGGAGCTGGCCCGCCGGGTGGAGGCGGTCGTGCTGCCCGAGGCGGCGGGGCTGACCTTCGCCGGGCTCAAGGCCCGCATCCTGGCGGTGCTGCTGGAACTGGACCCCGCGTCGGCCGATGAGAACCGGGCGCGGGCGCAGCGGGACGCCGACGTGTTCGTCGAACCGGCCGGCGACGGCATGGCCACCCTCGGCGCCGACCTGCCGGCCGACGAGGCCGCCGAGGCGCTGGACCTGATCGGCTCCCTCGCCGCCGCCGCCAAGGCCGACGGCGACGACCGACCGATCGGGCAGATCCGCGCCGAGGTCTACTCCCTGCTGGTGCGCGGGACGGCCGTGGGACTGCTCGGGGCGCGGGCGACGCTGCTCGTCACCGTCTCGCTGGCGTCACTGGAGGGCGGCAGCACCGCGCCCGCCCGGGTGAACGGGCACGCGATCACCCCCGCGCACCTGCGCGAGCTGCTGCGCCGGGTCGGCGCCCTCGGCCTCACCGCCCCCGACGACGGCGAGCTGACCTTCGCGCTCACCGACGCCGGCGGCCGGCTGCTCGGCACCCTCACCGCCGCCGACCTGCAGCGCCTCGTGCGCCGCGGAGAGGGGGTGGGCCCGCCGCCACCGGTCGACCGGCACGACCCCACCCCCGCCCAGCGCCGCTTCGTGACCACCCGCGACCGGTCCTGCCGGTGGCCGCTGTGCCCCGGCCGGGCGGGCTGGTCCGACCACGACCACGTGATCCCGCACGCCGAGGGCGGCGAGACCGACTGCGCCAACCTCTGCTGCATGTGCCGCACCCACCACCGGCTCAAGACCTTCGCCAAGGGATGGCGTTTCGTGATGGGACCCGACGGCACCCTGCACGTCACCACCCCGTCCGGCATCACCCGCACCACCCGGCCGCCCGGACTGCGCCGACCACCAGCCGAAGCGCCCCCGCCCCGACCCGACGACGATCCCCCACCGTTCTGACCGACCGAGGCACGTGTCGTCCCGCCGAGAAGTCGACGAGCCGACACGTGCCCGGTCCCTGCATCCGTTCCCGCCCCGCCGCGGGAAGGGCATGCGTGGTGTGGATGGCGCCGGAGCGGCAGTACTGGATCATCGAGCCGCTGCTCGACGCGGGACTCGGCCTCGACGAGATCAGCGACCTGATCGTCCGCCTCGGCTTCGAGTCGGTCGTCGCCGAGGGCGACGGCACGCTCGCCGCCCTCGGCGACGTGGTCGAGGACCACCCCGCGGTCGTTCGGGCGGCGTGGACGCGGACGCTCGACCGGATGCTCTCGGCCGGGCCCGATGCGGTCCGGTGATCAGCCCCCTGGTCGGCGCCGTACCGGCGGCGGGCCCAGGCGCGGAACCCGAGGACGACGACGAGCAGGAGCACCACGGGAGCTCCTTGGCCAGGGTGCGGCTGACCGGTCCGCCGAAGCGGTCCCGCACCCAGACGGCGTTGCGCCGCTCGTCCGGCTCCCTGGCAGCCGCGTAGCGCTGCTGCCACGAGCCGTTCCGTCCTGAGGACACCGACCGCTCCCCTCGGCGAGAGGGCTCCGGCGCAGCTCCCCCCAGCTGTCGATCGCTGGCCGGCTCGGACGCTCCACGGGACAGCTCCGGCCGACCGCGCCGGCCGGGCAGGCGGAGAGCCGGCTGGCCCGCCCCTCCGCCCGGTCCCGGGGCCTGGGCGACCAGCCCACGGTCAGCGGTGTCCCGACGTCGCGGTCCTCCGGCGGCCCGGCGCGCCAGGGAGTGCCGGGAAGCGCGTCGACACGAGGGCTCGTCGACACGGCCCCTCGTCGACACGAACGCTGGTCGACACGGGCCCTCGTCGACATGGCGCGAAACCGTCGGTCACCGGCGCACCCCTCACTGGTCCGCGGCGCGCGGGTGGACGAGAGTCGGCTGCGCCAGACCGAGCGCGACGGGATCGGAGGTCCCGGACGACGATGCCCCCGTCCCCCTCGAGCCCGCCCGTGCCCGCCGGCCACGACGAGCCCCGCCGGCGCGACCGCTGAGCGCTCTCCTCGGGCTGTGCCTGGTCGAGCTCCTCAGCTGGGGCGTCCTCTACTACTCGCTCCCGGTGGCGGCTCCGCGCATCGCCGCCGCGGAGGGCTGGTCGTCGGCCGTCGTGCCGTCCGTGTACGCCCTCTCCCTGCTCGCCGCCGCCGCGGCGGGCCCGCGCATCGGCCGGCTCACCGACACCTGGGGGCCGCGCGCGGTCATGACCGCGGGCGCGGCGGGCGGCGCCCTCGCCATGGCCGCATCCGCGCTCGCCACGACCCCGGTCGTCTTCGCGGCCTGCTGGGCGGCGGTGGGCGTGGCCCAGGCCTGCACGCTCTACCCGCCCGCCTTCGCCGCCGCGTCGCAGTGGTTCGCCGGTCGCGGGGCGTGGCCGCTCACCGTCATCACGCTCGCCGGCGGCGTGTCGTCGACCGCCCTGGCACCGGTCACGGCGTGGCTCGCGGAGAGCTGGGGGTGGCGCAGCGCGTTCGCCCTGCTGGCCGCCCTCTACGGGGTGGTCTGCACGGCCGCGGCGGCGCTCCTCCTCTCGCCACCGTGGCAGCGGCCGGTGCGCACCGGCGCCGCCCACCGGGAGTACCTCCGCGCCATCACCCGCAGCCGTCGCTTCGTGAGCGCCCAGGCCGCCCTGGCGCTCACCGGGGCCGGCCTGTACGCCGTCACCCTCACCATGGTCCCGCTGCTGCAGGAACGCGGGTTCTCCTACCGCGACGCGGCGTTCGTCTTCGGCCTCGTGGGCGCGGGCCAGTTGCTCGGCCGGCTCGCCTTCCTGCCGCTCAGCGCCCGGGGCACCCCGCGCGGCCGGCTCGTCCTGCAGGTGTGGCTCAGCGCAGCCGCCCTGCTCGTGGTCTTCCTGGCGAGCGCGCCGGCGGCCCTCGTCGTCCTCGGCGCCGTCCTCGTCGGCGCGGTGCGCGGCGCGCACACGCTGACGGTCGCCACGGCGGTCTCCGACCGGTGGGGGCGGGAGGCCTACGCGTCGGTGCTCGGCCGGTTCCACGCGCCGGTGGCCGCCGCCATCGCCGTCAGCCCCCTGCTCGGGGAGGTGGCCGCGCGGGCGGTCGGCTCGTACGCGACGGCCACCCTCTGCTTCGCCGGTCTCGCCGCGGCGGGCGCCCTGCTGGCCCGGCGGACCTGAGCGGCTAGTCGACGACGTCGCTGCGCCCCCGGACGGCGGCCAGCGTCGCGGTCATCACGGCGACGAGCTCCTCGCCGCCGTCCGCCTGCCGCATCCGGGCCCGCGCCTGGCAGACGACCAGCGTCCGACCGGCCTGCACCACCTCGGCCCGGGCGACCAGCCGCTCACCCCTGGCCGGCCGCAGCAGGTTCACCTTGAACTCGGCGGTGAGCACGCCGACGCCGTCGTCCATGCGCGTCAGCGCCGCGAACCCGCACGCCGTGTCGAGCGCCGTGGAGACCACGCCGGCGTGCACGAAGCCGTGCTGCTGCCCCAGCCGCGGGCCGACGGCCAGCTCGACGGTGACCTCGCCGTCACGCACGTCGGTCAGCTCCGCGCCGAGCAGCTCCAGGAACGCCTGCCGCCCGAACTGCCGGCGGACCCGCTCCTCCTGCCCGGGTCTCACCGTGCCCGCCGGGACCGGCCGGCCGGACCGGCCGCGGCGTCCAGGAGCGGCCCGAGCTCCGCCTCGACGTCGTCGAGGG
This sequence comes from Geodermatophilus sp. SYSU D00815, assembly GCF_054050035.1. Classification (NCBI taxonomy): domain Bacteria; kingdom Bacillati; phylum Actinomycetota; class Actinomycetes; order Geodermatophilales; family Geodermatophilaceae; genus Geodermatophilus; species Geodermatophilus sp. SYSU D00815. The sequence continues at coordinate 47,453 of NZ_JBJGYO010000022.1, forward strand.
GCCCCAGGTCACGGCGCGCGCGGGACAGCACGATCGCGCCCTCCAGCGCGCTGATGCAGACCGCCGCCAGCCGCGGTGCGCGCGCCGCCGGCACCCCGGCGAGCTGGAGCGCCTCCTCGACGGCCTGCTGCCACACCGCGAAGAGCTGCTCGGCCGCGGCCCGGAGGGCATCGCTGCCGGTGACGGCGTCGGCGACGGTGGCCACCGCGGGGCAGCCCTGGGCGTAGCCGGAGTCGGTGAGCCAGCCCCGCCACGGCCGCACCATCGTGGCGATCACGTCGGACGGCCGGATCGGCCCGGGGGCGTCCTGCAGCCGGGTGACCGTGCGCGACGCCGTCCGCCGGGCCAGCGCCAGCGCCTCCCGGACGAGCTGCTCCTTGCCCTCCGGGAAGTAGTGCTGCAGCGACCCCCGCGGCGCGTCGGCGTGCTCGACGACCTGGCGCATCCCGGTGCCGCTGACCCCGTGCGCCGAGATCAGCGCCATGGCGCTGCGCACCATGCGCTCGCGCGGACCCAGCTCGCGCGGCGCCCGCGGGTCACCGGGCGTCGTCATCTCGTCCTGCACGGCAGGGGACCTCCGCTCCCTGGAGCCCCACCTCGACGTGGACGACGAAGCCCTCGCGGCGGGTCGTGGCCGGGCCCAGTATGCGGCGGACGGTGCCCACCAGCGGCTCGGCCTGCGCCAGGACGTCGCACCGCAGCGCCGTCACGCCGCGGCGCCGGGCCCGCTCGGCGAGGACGGCGAGCAGGAGCGACCCGAGCCCGTGCCGCTGCCGGGCGTCCTCGACCAGGAGGGCGACCTCGGCCACCGGCCGCGCCGGGTCGTCCAGCCGCCGCGCCGAGCCGAGCGCGACGACGGTCCGCGCGCCGGCGACGGCGGTCCCGGCGTCCTCCACGACCAACGCGTCGTGCAGGCACGGATCGGCGGTGAGCGCCTCCTCGAGGTACGCCCGGGGCAGCTCGCCCACCCGGCCGTGGAAGCGGCGCGCCACGGTGTCGGCCGAGCAGCGGCCGAACATGCGGGCGAGCGGCCCCGCGTCGGAGGGCCCGGCGGGCCGCAGGACCAGCCCCGCCGACACGCGGAGATCCATGTCAGTTGTCATGACGACGTCGAGCGTCCATCATGACGACCGTCATGGTCAACCGGGAGGCAGTCGTGCGCGTGGGCTTTCTCGGCCTCGGTCTCATGGGGCAACCGATGGCGCTGAACCTCGTCCGGGCCGGGACGCCGCTGCTCGTCTGGAACCGCACCCCCGGGAAGACCGAGCCGCTGCGCGCCGCCGGCGCCGCCGTCGCGGCCGACCCCGCGGAGGTGTTCGCCCGCACCGACGTCGTGCTGCTCGTGCTGGCCGACGAGCCGGCGCTCGACACCACGCTGGACCGCGGCGGGCCCGGGTTCGAGCGGCGGGTGGCCGGGCGGACCGTCGTGCACATGGGGACGACCCCGGCCGCCTACTCCCGCGGGCTGGAGGCCGACGTGCGGGCCGCGGGGGGCCGCTACGTCGAGGCGCCCGTCTCCGGCTCCCGGAAGCCGGCCGAGGAGGGGCGGCTGGTGGCCATGCTGGCCGGCGAGGACGACGCCCGCCGCACGGTGCGGCCGCTGCTGCGCCCCCTGTGCCGCTCCGTCGTCGACTGCGGCGCCGTCCCCAACGCCGCGCTGATGAAGCTGGCCGTCAACCTGTTCCTGATCACGATGGTGACCGGGCTGGCGGAGGCCGTGCACTTCGCCCGTCGGCACGACCTGGACCTCGGCGTGCTGGTCGAGGTGCTCGCGGCCGGGCCGATGGCCAGCGACGTGTCGCGGGTCAAGGCCGCCGCGCTGGTCGGCGAGGACTTCCGCCCGCAGGCCGCGATCGCCGACGTCCTGAAGAACAACCGGCTGATCGCGGAGGCCGCTCGGGATGCCGGGGTGGCCTCGCCCCTGCTCGACGTCTGCCACGCCCTCTACGGCGAGGCGGTGGCGGCCGGCCTCGGCGGGGCGGACATGGCCGCGGTGGTCCGGGCCATCGAGGCGCGCGACCGGTGAACCGCACACCGTCGACCCTGCGCCGGGCCCTCGGTCGCTGGTACCGGGCGCAGGTCGCCCTGTGGGAGCTGGCGCTGGCGCCGGCCGACGCGCACCCGTCGGGGCACGAGCTGCGGCGCCTGCTCCTCGACCGGGCGCGCGCGGCGGAGGCGGACGGCGGCCGTGCCGCTGCGTGACGTGTGCGCCCTCCTGGGCGGGGTCGCCGTGCCCTTCGAGCTCGGCGTCGTGTGCGAGGTGTTCGGCATCGACCGGTCCGACGACGGCGTGCCGTCGTTCGACTTCGCCGTCGTCGCGGAGCGCGCCGGGCCGCTGCCCAGCCTCGGCGGCCTCGCCGTGCAGCCCGGCTACGACCTGTCCCGGCTGGAGTCGGCGGACCTCGTCTGCATCCCCACCTGGCCGCTGGACGACGCCGCGCCGTCCGACGCCGTCGTGTCCGCCCTGCACCGGGTCGTCGAGCGCGGGGGCACGGTCCTCGGCATCTGCACCGGCGCCTTCCTGGTCGCGGCGACCGGGCTGCTGGACGGCCGGCGCGCGGCCACCCACTGGATGCACGCCCGGCTGCTCGCCGACCGCCACCCGCAGGTGCGCGTGGCCGCCGACGTCCTCTACGTCGACGAGGGGCAGGTCGTGACCAGCGCCGGCACGGCCGCCGGCATCGACGCGTGCCTGCACGTGGTGCGGCGGGAGTTCGGCTCGGCCGCGGCGAACGCGATCGCCCGCCGGATGGTCGTGCCACCGCACCGCGACGGCGGTCAGGCGCAGGTCGTCGGCACGCCCGTGCCCGGCGAGCGCCGGGCGGGCGCCGACGGCCTCGCGGCGCTGCTGGACTGGGCGGTCGAGCACCTCGACGAGGACCTCTCGGTCGACGCGCTGGCCTCCCGCGCGCACATGAGCCGCCGGACCCTGGCCCGCCGGTTCCGGGAGCTCACCGGCGAGACGCCCTACCAGTGGGTCCTGGCGCAGCGGCTGCTGCTCGCGCAGCGGCTCCTGGAGGAAGGGGCGTCGGTGGAGGCGGCCGCCCGGCGCAGCGGCTTCGCCGGCGCGCACAGCCTGCGGATCCACTTCCGGCAGAGCCGGGGCGTGTCCCCCTCCGCCTACCGGCAGGCCGCCCGCTCGCGGGATCTGGCCGGAAACGGCCCGTCGCCGTCCGTTCCCGCACTTCTGCGCGAAGTCGCGCCGCGCGACGGTGGTGCCGTGCTGCTGCTGCGCTGCCCGGTGACCGGGGAGGAGAACCTGGTCTCCCTCGGCCAGGTCCGGTCCGTGCGGAACACGCCGGGGTGCATCGCGCTCGAGGTCACCTGCCCCTGCGGGGGCACGCACACCTACCGCTCCGGCGCCGCCGCGGAGGCGACCCGCGCCGGGACGGGCACCGCGGCCACGGCGCCGCCGGACCTGCCGCTGGGCCCCTAGCCTGCCCGCATGACCGGGACCGAGCCGACGCCGCAGGTGCACACGAACACCCGCGCCTTCCGCGGCGCGACGTTCCACTACGCCGACCTGGGCGGCGCGACCTTCCGCGACTGCGACATGCGGGGCGTGCGCATCGTCAGCTCGTTCGTCGACGGCCTGGTGATCGGCGGCTTCAGCGGGCGGTCCGGCCCGGTGGTGGTCGACGACGTCGACGTCAGCGCCTACGTGGCCGGCGAGCTCGACCGGCGCCACCCCGAGCGGGTCGGGTTGCGCGAGGCGCGCACCGCCGCCGACCTGCGGACCGTCTGGGCGGAGGTCGAGCGCCTGTGGGACGGCACGCTCGCCCGTGCCGGCCGGCTGCCCGAGGCCGCCCTGCACGAGCGGGTCGCCGGCGAGTGGTCGTTCGTGGAGACGCTGCGCCACCTGGCGTTCGCCGTCGACACCTGGGTCGGCGGCTGGCTGCGCGGCGGGACGGCGCCGTTCTCGCCGCTCGGCGTGCCGCCGACCGACCTGCCCCGCGAGGAGTGGCCGGCGATCGGGCTCGACCCCGACGCCCGCCCGTCCGCCGCCGAGGCGACGGCGCTGTTCGCCGACCGCCGCGGGCAGGTCCGCGCCGCCTTGGAGGCGGTGACCGACGAGCAGCTCGACGAGCCGCGCACCGCCACGCCGGTGGCCGCCTGGGGCGAGGAGACGCACGACGTCGGCGAGTGCTTCCGCGTGGTGCTCGAGGAGCACATCGAGCACCGCCGCTTCGCCGAGCGCGACCTCGCCGCGCTCACGCCGCGCTGACCACGGGCTCGACCACGGTGGTCGTCCCGTCCGCCCGCACCACCAGACCCGAGCGGCCCGGCCGGGTCCCCAGCCACCGGGCGGCCCCGGCGCCCAGCGCGTAGGCGGCGGTGGCGTCGACGTCGGCCTCGGTCAGCGAGCCGGCCACCACGGTCACCGACGCGATCCCCGCCGGCGGTCGGCCGGTCCGGGCGTCCACCAGGTGCTCCCCGCGGTGCGCCGTCCCGGACGTCGCCACCGCGCCCGTGAACACCGGCACGACCGCGACGATGCGCCGCGGATCGGCCGGGTCCTCCACCCCCACCCGCCAGGGCGGGCCGTCGGGATCGGCCGTGCGGCACGTCATGTCGCCGCCCGCGGAGAGGCAGAAGCCGGTGTCGGGGAGGCCCGCGAGCGCGACCGCGGCCCGCTCGACCGCCCAGCCCTTCACCACGCCGCTCGGGTCGAGCACGCCGCCCCGGCGGACGTCGAACGCGCCGCCCGACTCCACGCGCGCCCGCTCCCCCAGCGCCAGCACCTCCGCCACCTCCACCGGGCAGTCCTCCACCCGGAGCTCACCCCGCCCGAGCCGGGAGACGTACGAGTCGGGCCGGTAGGTGCTGAACACCCGGTCGGCCGCGCGCAGCGAGGCCAGGACGTCGGCCCAGGCGCCGCGGGCCGCGGCGTCGCGCGCGTGCCGCCCGCGCAGGGCGAGGCTGACGGGCATGCCCATCACGTGCGCGACGTACCGCGCCGGCGCGCTCACAGCCCCGCCGCGTCGAGCGCGCTCTGCAGCGACTCGACGTAGCCCTCGCTGGTGTCGGTGGCGCCGCTGACCATGTCGATGTCGGCGCCCTGCGCGTCGAGGGTCTCCTGCACCAGGATCGGCAGCGCCCGGGCGTTGATCTGCGCGCTCCGCCCGCCGTCGCCGGGGGTCCGCACCACCTCGACGGCGGTGACCGCGCCGTCCTCGATCGTCAGCCGCACCTGCACCGGCCCGTGCTCGGTGTCGACGGCGTCGCCGGTGACCGTGACGGCGTCCGCCGCGGTGCCGCCCTCCGCGGGCGCCACGACGGCCGACCCCGCGGCGGCCGGGGTCGACGACGTGGAGGTCGGGTAGCCGAACAGCAGCACCAGCGCGGTGACCGTGCCGGCGAGCCAGAGGACGATGCGCCGCACGCCCGTCACCACCCGAAGCTCTCGACGTGGCACCGCGCGGCCGGCAGGCCGGCGGCCTCGGTGGTGCGGCGGACCGCCGCCGCCCACTCCTCGGGTCCGCACACGAACACGTCCCGCTCGGCGATGTCGGGCACCCACCACCGCAGGGCGGTCAGGTCGTCGACCGGTCCCACCGCCGCGGGCAGCCAGGAGCCGGGGCGCCGGGCACCGGGGAGCCGCACCACCTCCAGCCCGCGCTCGGCGGCCAGCGCGGCCAGCTCCCGCTCGAACAGCGGCCGGCCGGAGCAGCGGTGGATCAGCACGGCCTCCCCCGGCGCGTAGTCGAGCGCCTCGGCCAGCGCGCGCAGCGGGGTGATGCCGATGCCGGCGCCGAGGAGCGCCACCCGCGGGCGGGTGCGGGCCCGGGCCGAGAGCCGCCCGAACGGGCCCTCCACCAGCACCCGCGTCCCCGGGCGCAGCGCCCGCAGCGCGGTGTCGCCCACCTCCCGCACGGTGATGCGCAGGCTCGGCCCGTCCGGGGCCGCCGACAGCGAGTACGGGTGGGCGCGCGTCCAGCCGCGGCCGGAGAGGAAGCGGAAGGTGAGGAACTGCCCGGCCTGCGCCGGCGTCCGCCGGCCGGCGAGGTGCACCGAGACGACACCGTCGTCCTCCGGCACCACCGCGGTGACCCGCAGGCCGTACCGGGCGCTGCGCCACAGCGGCACGGCCACCCGCCAGACCAGCACCGAGCCGGCCGCGGCCAGCCACAGCCCCCACCAGAAGACCGTCCGCCCGGGCGAGCCGGTGAACTCCTGGCCGGTCCACAGCTGGTGCGGCAGGGCTAGGGCCACGCCGAGGTAGGCGTAGAGGTGCAGCAGGTGCCACGACTCGTAGCGCAGCCTCCGCCGGGCCGCCCGGGCGCTCGTGGCGACGACCAGGACCAGGCAGGCGGTGCCGGCCACGGCCAGCAGCACCCCCGGGGAGTTCGCCGTCAGGTCCCACAGCGTCGCCGGGGCCGCGGCGAGCGACCCGGCGGCGTAGCCCCAGGTGATCAGCCCGACGTGCGCCACCATCAGCGTGAACGAGGTGAACCCCGCCAGCCGGTGCAGCCGGGCCAGCCGCTGCTGCCCGAACGCCCGTTCGAGGACCGGTAGCCGCGCCATCAGCAGCACCTGCGCCAGCAGCAGGAAGGACGCCACCAGCCCGGTGAGCCGGCCGGCCGAGGTCAGCCCGCTGTCCCAGCCGGCCAGCTCGGCGAGGCCGCCCCCGGTGGCCCACCACCACGCGACCAGCAGCAGGCCCGCCCCGAGGGCGACGGCGGAGCCCCGCCGCACGCCCGCGTCGAGGCGGGCCGGGGAGGGTCCGGTGCGGACGGCGGTCGCGGGCGGCGCGGCCAGTGCGGTCATGCGGCCCACCGTGCCGGAGGCGCCTGCACCCCCTCGATGCGCCGCCTGTGGGGTCGCTGTGCGTCGGGCCGACGTCGGCCGCAGTGCCGCGGGTGCGAATACTGCAGGTCGTGGACGGAGGTGACGCCGGTTCGTTCTGGCCCCGCGGCCGGATCCGCCGCCCCGTCGACGTCGGGCGGCTGTGCTGGACGGCGGGTGGCCTGCTCGCCCTGGTCCTGCTGTCCGTCCTGGTCCCCGGCGCCGCCCAGGCCTCCGTGCCCGCCGGCCTGCTCGGCCTGCCCCGGACCGTGGTCTCGATCGCGAGCGCCGCCGCGTCCCTCGCGGTGCTGGTGGCGCTGCTCGCGCTGGCGGTGGACGCCCTGCGCCACCGCAGGTACTCCCTCACCTCGGCGGGCCTGGCCGGGGTGCTCGCCGCCGGGCTGGCCGTCGCCGCCCAGCAGGCCGGCGCGGCGGGGTGGATCGCCGCACTCGGCCCGGCCGACCGGACCGGCGTGGTGCCGGTCGCCGTGGGCATCGCCGTCGTGGTCGGCGCGGACCGGTCCCGCAGCGCGCGGCTGACGGCCCTGGCCGCCGGCGGGCTGGCCGTGGTGGTCGGCTGCGCCCTGGCCCTCGGCAGCCTGACCGTGGCCGGCGCGGTCGCCGCCCCCCTGATCGGCGCGGTGGCCGGCTTCGCGGTCCGCGTCGCCGCCGGTGTCGTGCCCGCGCAACCGGCCGAGCCGGTGGTGCGGGCGGTGCTGGCGCGGGCCGGCCTGGTCGTGGACGCCCTGCGGCCCCTGCAGGTGGCGGCCGGCCGGGTCCGCTACGCCGCGAGCGACCCCGGCGGCGACCTGCTGGTCACCGTCGTCGACCCGGACCGCCGCGGCGTCACCGTCACCCGGCGCCTGTGGCGGGTGCTGCGCTTCCGCACCCCGGCCGTCGGCCGGCCCGCCCTCACCCTGCGCGGCGTCCTCGAGCGCCAGGCCCTGGTCGCCGGCCTCGCCGGCTCGGCCGGTGTCGCCGTCCCCCGGGTGCAGGCCCTGCTGGCGGCCGGGCCGGCCCTCGTCCTCGTCGAGCGGCCCCTCCCCGGGACGCCGCTGGCCGCGGACGAGCCCGGCAGGGGGACGCTGGCCGCCGCCTTCGCCGCGCTGCGCCGCCTCCACGACGCGGGGGTCGCCCACGGCGCGCTCACCGACCGCGCCGTCGTCCTCCTCCCCGACGGCGAGGTGGGGCTCACCGACCTGCAGTTCGCCCAGCCCGCCGCGGGCGAGCTCCAGCGCGACCTCGACGTGGTGGCCCTGCTCGTCGCGGTGGCGGCGCGGGCCGGGGTGGAGCCGGCCGTCGCGGCGCTGCGCCACGGCTGCGCGCCGGGGCGCGCGGAGGAGGCGCGGCTGGCGGCGTTGCTGCAACCGCTGGCCCTGACCCGGCCGGTCCGTCGCGCCGCGGCGGGGACGTCGGTCCTCGCCGACCTGCGCGCCGAGCTCTCCGGTCCCGACGGCGGCGCCGTCCCGACCCCGCGCCTGGAGCGCGTGCGCCCCCGGACGCTCGTCAGCGTCGCGGGCGCGACCGTGGCCGCGTACCTGCTGGCCTCCCAGCTGTCCGACGTCCCGCTCGCGAGCGCGCTGCAGCAGGCGCGGCCGGGCTGGCTCGTCGTCGCGCTGCTCGGCTCCGCGCTGACCTACGTGGGCGCGGCGCTGGCCCTCGCCGCCTTCAGCCCGGAGCGGTTGCCGCTCGGCCGGACCTCCCTGGTGCAGCTGGCGTCGTCGTTCGTCACGCTGGTGACCCCGCCGACGGTCGGGCACGTCGCGCTCAACGTCCGCTACCTGCAGCGCTCCGGGGTGCCGACCGCGGGCGCGGCGGCGACCGTCGGGGTCAGCCAGGTGGTCACCGTCGCCGGCACGCTGCTCGTGCTCGTCGTCGCCGGCTGGCTCAGCGGGGTGTCGCCGTCCCGGCCGTCGCTGCTGCCCAGCGGCGGCGTCCTCGCCGTCCTCCTGGTCGCGGCCGGGCTCCTGGCGCTGGCGGCCGCGATCCCGGCGGCCCGCCGGATGCTCCGCCGCCGGGTGGAGCCGCTGCTGCGGCGGACGATCCCGCAGCTGCTCGCCGCCGTCACCGACCCGCGGCGCCTGGCGACGGCCGTGCTCGGGATCGTGGTGCAGATCGGCGGGTACGTGCTCGCCCTCGACGCATCGCTGCGCGCGTTCGGCACGTCGCTGGACCTGCCGTCGCTGGTGGTGGTCTACCTCGTCGCCTCCACGGTGGGCTCCGCCGCGCCCACGCCCGGCGGCCTCGGTGCGGTGGAGGCGGCGCTGGTCGGCGGCCTCACCGCGACCGGCGTGCCGGTGACCCTCGCGCTGACCGCGGTGCTCGCCTTCCGCGCCGCGACGTTCTGGCTGCCGGCGCCGGCGGGCTGGGTGGCGTTCACGGCACTGCAGCGCCGCGACCGGATCTGAGGCCGAGGGCGCCGCTCACCCGCCCTGCTCGGCCTCCGCCGTGTACGGCCGGCCCGGCCAGTAGGCCCACTCCTCGAAGTCCTCGACCCGCCCGTCCGGTGCGAACCGCAGCACCCACAGGTCCCGGTACTCCTGGGCGGGGTCCTCGTAGCGCACCTCGAGGCGGACCACCGCGGCGCTGCCCTCGACGGCGACCGGCTCGCTGGTCACCGTGAAGGTGCGGCCCTCGTCGGCCAGCCAGAACGCCTGGATCTCGGCGTGCCCCACGCGCGACGGCTCGTACGGCGAGGCCCGGTAGCGCGCGTCCTCGGTGAACAGCTGCCGGACCCCGTCGAGGTCACCGTCACGCCAGGCGCGCTCGTAGCCCGCCACCCACCGCACCACCGCGTCCCGGTCCACGTGGTCACGCTGCCACGAACGCGCGGGAGGCGGGAGCCGTACCTCGTCCCACCTCAACGTATAGCGCCCGGGTGGGCTTGCGGCAAGACCCGGGTGGGGCCGCAGAATCGCCGGCCGAGGTCAGATCCAGGGAGGGTGCGCCCCCGTCCGCACCCCTGGTCGACCGCGGCCTCAGAACGGAGCCCCCCTCGGTGACCCCCTCCACCACCAGCGCGTTCGACCTGCCCGCCCACCTCTCCCCCAAGGCCGACCCGGCGCTGATCGCCGTCGACGAGCAGCACTTCTCGGCCGTCGCCGACAGCCTCGAGCGGACGATCGCCGAGCTGTCCGACCGCCTCGCCGCCGAGCGCCGGGCGCCCGGCGGCGAGGGCCAGGAGGCGCTGGACCGCGACCTCGAGGTGCACCGCCTGGCCGCCCGCCTGCGCACCCTGCGCCGCTTCGGCCTGGACCTGTGCCTGGGACGCATGGTCCGCGCGGACGACCCCGACGACCCCGTCTACGTGGGCCGTCTCGGCCTCACGGACAGCACGGGTCGCCGGCTGCTGGTCGACTGGCGCTCCCCCGCCGCCGAGCCGTTCTTCGGCGCCACCCACGCCGCCCCGATGGGCCTGGCCAGCCGCCGCAGGTACCGGTGGACCCGCGGCCGGATCACCGACTACTGGGACGAGGTGTTCACCGCCGACGGCTGGGAGGGGCACGCCGCGCTCGACGACCAGTCCGCCTTCATCGCCAGCCTGGGCGGCAGCCGGTCACCCCGGATGCGCGACGTGCTCGGCACCATCCAGGCCGACCAGGACGCCGTCATCCGCGCCGGGTCCGCGGGCGCGCTCGTCGTGGACGGCGGCCCGGGCACGGGCAAGACCGTCGTCGCGCTGCACCGCGCCGCCTACCTGCTCTACTCCGAACCCCGCCTCGGTTCCCACGGCGGCGTGCTGTTCGTCGGCCCGCACCAGCCCTACCTGGCCTACGTCGCCGACGTCCTCCCCAGCCTCGGCGAGGAGGGCGTGCGCACCTGCACCCTGCGGGACCTCGTCCCCGAGGGGGCCGCGGCAGGGGTGGAGGCCGACCCGCGGGTGGCCCGGCTGAAGTCGTCGGCGGGCATGGTGGCGGCGATCGAGACGGCCGTCCGGTTCTACGAGGAGCCGCCGCGCGCACCGCGGACGGTCACCACCCCGTGGTCCGAGGTCCGGCTCGACGCCGACGACTGGGCGGAGGCGTTCGACGCACCGGATCCCGGCACACCGCACAACGAGGCGCGCGAGCAGGTGTGGGAGGCGCTGCTGACCATCCTCGTGGACAAGCACGGCGAGGACCTCGAGGACGACGACGTGCCGGGCGAAGCCGTGCGGCGGGCGCTGGCGCGGGACCGGGACCTGCGCGCGGCGCTCGACCGGGCCTGGCCGCTGCTCGACGCGGCCGACCTGGTCGGCGACCTGTGGTCGGTGCCGGCCTACCTCCGCAGGTGCGCGCCCTGGCTCGGGCCCGACGAGGTGCGGGCGCTGCAGCGCGCCGACGCCTCCGCCTGGACGGTCTCCGACCTGCCGCTGCTCGACGCGGCGCGGCAGCGGCTCGGCGACCCGGAGGCGGCGCGGCACGCGCGCCGGCACGAGGCCGCCGTCGCCGCGGAGCGCGAGCGCATGGCCGACGTCATCGACGAGCTGATCGCCACCGACGACTCCGAGCTGCTGCTGATGACGAGCCTGCGGCACCAGGACCTCCGGGACGCGCTGGTCGACGAGGGTGCGCTGCCCCGGGCCGACCCGGACCGGCTCGCCGGGCCGTTCGCGCACGTCGTGGTGGACGAGGCCCAGGAGCTGACCGACGCGGAGTGGCAGATGCTGCTGCTGCGCTGCCCGTCGCGGAGCTTCACCGTCGTCGGTGACCGGGCGCAGGCGCGGCACGGGTTCGCCGAGTCGTGGCCGGAGCGGCTCGAGCGGGTCGGGCTGGACCGGATCACCGTGGCCTCGCTGACCATCAACTACCGGACACCGGCCGAGGTGATGGCGGAGGCCGAGCCGGTGATCCGGGCCGCGCTCCCGGACGCCAACGTGCCGACGTCGATCCGCAGCAGCGGCGTCCCCGTCGTCCACGGGTCGGTGTCGGAGCTGCGCTCGGGTCTGGACGCCTGGCTGGCCGAGCACGCCGAGGGGACGGCGTGCGTCATCGGCGACCCGGCGTTCCGGGCGACGCGGCGCGTCCGGTCGCTCACCCCGGAGCTGGCGAAGGGGCTGGAGTTCGACCTGGTCGTCCTCGTCGACCCCGAGGCGTTCGGCGGGGGCATCGAGGGTGCGGTCGACCGCTACGTGGCGATGACCCGGGCGACCCGGCAGCTCGTCGTCCTCACGAGCGGCTGAGCCCGGCCGGGGGTCAGGCGGTCTGCAGCACCCGCTCGGCGACGTGCTCGCCGATCGCCAGCGCCGACGTGGCCGCCGGCGAGGGCGCGTTGCGCACGGTGACGACGGGGCCGATCCGGTTGATCCGGAAGTCGTCCACCAGGGTGCCGTCGCGGTCCACCGCCTGGGCCCGGACGCCGGCGGGGGCCCGCACGACGTCGTCCTCGGTGACCTCCGGGACGTACTCGCGGGCGGCGGCCATGAACGCCTTCCGCGACAGCGAGCCGCGGAACTCCTTGACGCCCGTCCGCCAGTGCTGCCGGGCCAGCGGCCGCATGCCGGGCCAGCCGAGCGTCGCGAGCAGCTCGGCCGGGCGGACGGCGCCCCACCGGTAGCCCTCGCGGGCCAGCGCGAGCACCGCGTTGGGGCCGATGTCGACGCCGCCGTCGACCCGGCGGGTGAAGTGAACGCCGAGGAACGGGTAGCGCGGGTCGGGCACCGGGTAGATGAGCCCGCGCACCAGCGAGGAGCGCTCCGGCCGCAGCCGGTAGTACTCGCCGCGGAACGGCACGATCGCCGGGCCCTTCTCGTCCCCGGCCAGCCTCGACACCCTGTCGGTCTGCAGCCCCGCGCAGACGACGAGCCGGTCGACGGCGAACGCCTCCTCGTCGGAGCAGACGACCACTCCCCCGCCCAGCTCGCGCCGCAGCCCCGTCACCTCGAAGCCGAGCCGGACCTCGTGCCCCTTCTGCCGGAGCTCCTCGGCCATGGCCCGAGCGACGGCGCGGTAGTCGACGATCGCGGTGCGCGGCGAGTGCAGCGCCGCCTCGCCGACGGCCGCGGGCTCGATCTCGCGCAGCTCGGAGCCCGACAGCCGGCGCAGACCCGGGACCCCGTTCTCGGTCGCCCGCCGCTCGATCTCGCGCAGCGCCGGCAGCTCGTCGGCGTCGCGGGCGACGACCAGCTTGCCGCACTCGTCGTAGACCAGGCCGTGCTCGGCGCAGAACTCCCGGAGCAGGCCGCGGCCGCGGGTGCACAGCTCCGCCTTGAGCGAGCCCGGCGCGTAGTACAGCCCCGCGTGGACCACGCCGCTGTTGCGACCGGTCTGGTGGACGGCGACGTCGCCCTCCTTGTCCACCACGGTGATCTGCGCGTCGGGCTGCAACCGGGCCAGCTGCCGGGCGACCGCCAGGCCGACGATGCCGGCGCCGACGACGCCGATGCGGGTGGGTGCGGTCATCGGGCGCCTCCGGTCGAGTGGCCACGGCCACGGTCCTCACGCGGGTGCGGGAGCGCAGGCCCGCCAGGCCCTGCTCCTCGAACGGCGAGCCCGGGTCGGCGAAGCCGTAGCGGCCGTGCTGGCCGAGCGCCTCCTGGTGCTGCACCGGGGCTCACCACGCGTCCCATCGTCGTCCCCGGGTCCAGCCCGGGCCGACCGGGATCGCCCCGACCGCGGCGACCAGCCGGTCGAGCAGCGCCTCCGGTCAGCTCGAGCTCGCGTCGCGGCGCTGACGGGGCACGGCCGGGCCCGACCGCACGGCCTCACCGGCACGCGGCCGTCCGCACGTACGGCGCCGAGGAGTGGATCGTCCGCGCGGCGGTCAGGTCGGCGCGCCCGCAGTCCCGCCGGCCGCCCACCTCCCGCTGGACCTCCGGGCGCAGCCGGTCGCCGTCGACCTCGACCTCGACGGTGAGGTCGCACCGGACGGCGTCGTCGACCACGTGCACCGTCGAGCCCTCCTGCACGTAGGTGCCGCTCCACCCGGGCACCGCGGCGCCGCTGTCGGCACGCACGAACTCGCGCCACCCCCGCTCGGTGACCTCGAGGCGGAACTGCACCCAGGTGGTCGCGTGGAGCTGGGCGACGAAGAGGACCGCCGCCTGCTTCCCGCCGCCCGCCGCGACGTGGGCCGACCGGACCCGCGCCAGCGGCAGGGGGTCGGTCTCCCACGTGCCCGTCAGCGGGGCCGCGACGGCCGGCGCCGGTTCCTGGCGGACGGCCTCCTCCGGGGGGTCGCAGGCCATGAGGAGGGCCGCGGCCAGCAGCACCGCTGCGCACGCGGTCCACCCCCGGAACGCTGTCGGCACCCTGCGCACGGCGACCTCCTCGTCGCTCGTCGCGCACCGGGCCGGAACCGCGCCCGGCCCCGACATGGTCCGCCCGCCGCCCGGCACGGCACCAACCCCGTTGCCGTGGACGCACCGGTCCCCGTCCGCGACCAACGACTCTGGCGGTCGCCCTCCGTCTGCGGGACCGTGGCGCCCCACGCCCGGCGGGTGACCATGGACCTGGACCTGCGCTTCGTCGCCGACTTCCTCGTCGTGCTCGAGGAGAACAGCTTCCGGCGCGCCGCCGAGCGGCGGTACCTGTCGGTGCCGGCGCTGTCCCGGCGGATCCAGCGGCTCGAGCACCAGGTCGGGGTGCCGCTGCTCCGGCGCGGTCCGGAGGGCAGCAGCGGTCCGACGGACGCCGGGCTCGCCTTCGCCGCCGGGGCCGGCGCCCTGCTGGAGGCTGCTCGAGCGGCCTGCGCCCAGGCGCACGCGGCGGCGCTGCCGCCGGTGCGGTGGCGGTCGCCCGCGGAAGGCCGCTCGTTGACAGCCGCACGAGGCCGGCCGTAGACAGCGCAGGTGGACCACGACGTCGCGCGCCGGGTGGCGCCGGAGGTGCCGGTCGCCACGGGCCGACGGAGGCCGCCGTCGTGAGCGGGTTGTTCGACCTCACCGGCCGCCGCGCCCTGGTCACCGGGGGCGGCTCCGGCATCGGCCTGGCCATGGCCCGCGCGCTCGCCGACCACGGCGCCGCGGTGGCGCTGTGGGGCCGCAACGCCGGCAAGGTGCAGGCGGCCGCCGGCGGGCTCGCCGCCGCGGGCGCGGTGGCGCACGCCCGGCAGGTCGACGTCTCCGACGAGGAGGCCGTCGTCGCGGGCGTGCGGGAGACGGTGGCCCTGCTCGGCGGTCTCGACGTCGTCGTGGTCAACGCCGGGCTCGGCGGGCCGCTGGCCCCGCTGGTCGACACCACGGCCACCGACTACCGGGCGGTCATGGCCACCAACCTCGACGGCGCGTTCTGGACCCTGCGCGAGACCGCGCGGGTGCTGGTGGAGCAGGGCACCGGCGGCTCGGTCATCGCCGTGTCCAGCCTGGCCGCGATCGACGGCGCCGCGCGCAACCACGCCTACGCGGCCAGCAAGGCGGGGGTGACCTCGTTCGTGCGCTCGGCCGCGGTGGAACTGGCCCGTTACGGCGTCCGCGTCAACGGCGTCCTGCCCGGCTGGACGGCCACCGACATGACCGTCACGGCCCAGGCCTCCGACGTCTTCAACCAGAAGGTGATCGGCCGGGTGCCGCTCGGACGCTGGGGCCGGCCCGAGGAGTTCGGCGGCATCGCCGTCTACCTGGCGGCCGACGCCTCCAGCTACCAGACCGGCACCACCGTCCTGGTCGACGGCGGCTACGCCGTCTTCTAGCCGCAGACCGGGTGCCGGTCGAGGTGTAGGAAGTCGACCCGCACCCCCGGCACGAGGGAGCCGCGATGCCGGTCCACCTGAACCACACGATCGTCGCCGCACGGGACAAGCAGGAGGCGGCGGCCTTCCTCGCCGACGTGCTGGGCCTGCCGCCGCCCACGTCGTACGGCCCGTTCGCCGTCGTCACCCTGCACAACGACGTCTCGCTCGACTTCGCCGATGCCGACGACGTCCACCCGCGGCACTACGCCTTCCTCGTCTCCGAGGCCGAATTCGACGAGATCTTCGGGCGCATCCGGGCCAGGGGGCTGGACTTCTGGGCCGATCCGTTCGAGCGCCACCCGGGGCGGATCAACACCAACGACGGCGGCCGCGGCGTGTACTGGAAGGACCCGAACGGGCACGTCCTGGAGATCATCACCCGCCCGTACGGCGGGTGAGCCGTTCCCTCGCGTGATCACCTCGGGTCCACCGGCGATCCCGCACGCGGGAGGCACCGCTGGACCGGGGGTGGTCACGACCGGCTCGGCTCACTCGTCGAGGACGAGCGCCGGGGTGTCGGTGCGCAGGGTCTCGCCGCGGAAGAACTCCGGGTGCCGCGCCCGCCACACGAGCATGAGGACGGCGCCGAGCAGCAGCAGGCCGATCCCGATGACGAAGACGCTGCCGATCCCGAACACCGACGAGCCGCTGCCGTAGGCCGGGTCGAGCGTGTCGACGGCGGTCTGCACGAAGACGGCGGTCAGCATCAGCGCGCCCAGCAGCGGCAGCACCCCCTTGAACACCAGGTCGCGGGCGCTGCGGCGCAGCTCGCGGCGGAAGTACCAGACGCAGGCGTAGGCCGTGAGCCCGTAGTAGAAGCAGATCATCAGCCCGAGCGCGTAGATCGTGTCGATGAGCACGTTCTCGCTGATCAGCGTCATGCCCACGTAGAACACCGCGGTGCCCGCGCCGGCGACCAGGGTCGCGGTCGAGGGCACCAGGTGGCGCGGGTGCACCTCGGCCAGCCGCCGGGGCAGCGCCCCGTAGGTGCCCATCGCCAGCAGCGTGCGGGTGGGCGGCAGGAACGTCGTCTGGAGGGACGACGCCGAGCTGGCCACCACCGCGAGGAAGAGCAGGAACGCCAGGCCGGGGCCGAGCACCGGGCCGGCGAGCGCGGCGAAGACGTTGTCCCCGGTCTCGGGGTTGCCCAGCCCGGTGCCCTCCGTGCCGACGCCGGCGTACATCTGCACCGCGACCGCCACGCCGACGTAGGTCACGATGATCACCAGCATCGTCAGCAGCGCCGCGCGGCCCGGCGTGCGGGCGCTGCCCTCGGTCTCCTCGTTGACCGTCAGGCAGGTGTCCCAGCCCCAGTAGATGAAGATCGACAGCGACAGGCCCGCGGTGAACGCGCTGAACGACGAGACCGCCGTCGGGTCCAGCCACGACGCCTCGAACGAGATGCCGCCCGGCGCGGACCCCGCCCTGGCGAAGGCCAGGACGGCGAACACGGCGAGCACCGCCATCTGGAAGCCGACCAGCACGTACTGCACCCGCTTGGTGGTCTCCACGCCGCGGTAGGTGATCCAGGTGGCGATGGCCACGAACGCCACGCAGGTGACGACGTTGACCGGCTTGTTCCCGCCCAGGTCGGCCACCGTGGCCGAGCCGGTGAGCTCGCCGAGCAGCAGGTAGAAGAAGGAGACGGCGACGCCGGCCAGGTTGGAGAGCACGATGACCGTCGCCAGCAGCGCGCCCCAGCCGCAGAGCCAGCCGACGTAGGGGTGGAACGCCTTCGTCGTCCAGGTGAACGAGGTGCCGCAGTCCGGCGCCACCCGGTTGAGCTCGCGGTAGGCGTAGGCCACCAGCAGCATCGGCACGAAGCCGGCGAGGAACACCGCCGGCATCTGCAGGCCCACCTCGGTCACCGTCGGGCCGAGCGTGGCGGTCAGCGCGTAGACCGGGGCGATGCTGGAGATGCCGAGGACGACGCTGGCCACCAGGCCGACGGAGTTCTTCGACAGGCCCTTGGTGCGGAGGTCGGCCGACGGCGGTGTCGGCGGCGCGTCCAGGGACATGCGGTGTCCTTCCCGAGGAGGCCCCCGCGGCAGGTGTGCCCGGGGTCGCGTCCAGGGAGCCATCCGCCGCCGGGCGTGCCAAGTGCCGCTTCGTCCACCGTCCCGCCGCGCCCGCACCGGACCGGCACTTGTGCGCCCCGCCCGGCCGGTCAGCATCCAACCGACGCGGTGACGACGGAATCGGTTGTCACAGCGAGAGTCCGCTACGGTTTCCGGTAGTTCCACCCGACGACAGGATCAGGCGCATGACCCGCTACGGCGCCCAGTACGGGCCCGACATCACCTACCTCGGCGTCGACCGCTGCGACCTCGGCGACCCGGCGTCCTTCGCCGGCGCCGACGTCGTCATCGTCGGCGCGCCCTTCGACGGCGGCACCTCGCACCGCCCCGGCACCCGGTTCGGTCCCCAGGCCATCCGGATGACCGACTACCTCGCCCACGACGGCTCCCGGCCCAGCCTGGCGCTGCGCACCGACGGGCTCAGGGACCTGCGGGTGCTCGACGCCGGCGACGTCGAGATGTACTCCGGCGACATCGAGACCGCGCTGCCGGCGCTGCGGGAGGCCGTGGCCACCGTCGCCCGGTCGGGGGCGATCCCTGTCGTGCTCGGCGGGGACCACTCGATCGCCTTCCCCGACGCCGCCGGGGTGGCCGACGTCGTCGGGCACGGGCGGGTCTCGATGATCCACTTCGACGCGCACGCCGACACCGGCGACATCGAGTTCGGCTCGCTGTGGGGGCACGGGCAGCCGATGCGCCGGCTGATCGAGTCCGGCGCCCTGCGCGGCGACCGCTTCCTGCAGATCGGCCTGCGCGGCTACTGGCCGCCGCCGGAGACGCTGGACTGGATGGCGGCGCACCGCATGCGCTCGTACGAGATGACCGAGATCGGCCACCGCGGGCTGGAGGAGTGCCTCACCGAGGCCTTCGGCATCGCCACCGACGAGTGCGAGGGCGTCTTCCTCTCCGTCGACATCGACGTCTGCGACCCCGGGCACGCCCCCGGCACCGGCACGCCCGAGCCCGGCGGCCTCACCGCCCGCCAGCTGCTGGACTCGGTGCGCCGGATCTGCCTGGAGCTACCGGTCGTGGGCGTCGACGTCGTCGAGGTGAGCCCGCCCTACGACCACGCCGACATCACCGCCGCGCTGGCCAACCGGGTCGTGCTGGAGGTTCTGTCGGCGATCGCCCGCCGCCGGCGCGACGCCCGCGACGGCACCCGCTGGGACCCCTCGCTCCCCCTGCTCGCCGACCGCCCGCTCCCGGAGGAGAACCGATGACCGCGCACCCGCTCGACCCGCTGTCCGCCGACGAGTTCCGCGCCGCCGCGGCGATCCTGCGCCGCGACCGGGGCGTCGACGAGCGCTGGCGCTTCGCCGCCATCGAGCTGCGCGAGCCGGCCAAGGACGTCGTCCGGTCCTTCACCCCCGGTGACCCGGTCCGCCGCGAGGCGCGGGTGACCTGCTGGAGCCGCGACGAGGGCACCCCCTACAAGGCGGTCGTCTCGCTCACCGACGACGCCGTCCTGTCGTGGGAGGCGGTGCCCGGCGAGCAGGCCAACATGACCGTCGACGAGTGGCACGAGGCGCACGAGACGCTCATCAAGCACCCCGAGGTCGTCGAGGCGCTGGCCAAGCGCGGCATCACCGACCTCGACCTGGTGCTCATCGACACCTGGGCGTACGGCCACTCGCTCATCCCGCAGGGCCTGCAGGACCGCCGGGTCGGCTGGACCGACGTCTGGTACCGGTCCACCCCCGACGGCAACCCCTACGCCAACCCGGTGATGGGCCTGCACTTCGTCGTCGACCTCAACACCATGGAGCTGCTGCGCGTCGAGGACACCCCGCCGCCGGCCAAGGCCGACGCCATGGGCGAGTACGTGCCGGCGCTGGTGCCCGGGTTGACCCAGCGCAGCGACATCAAGCCGCTGGAGATCACCCAGCCGGAGGGCGGCTCGTTCACCCTCGACGGCAACGAGCTGCGCTGGCTGGACTGGTCGATGCGGCTCGGCTTCAACTACCGCGAGGGCCTGGTGATCCACCGGGTCGGCTTCGACGGCCGCCCGATCGCCCACCGCCTGTCGTTCGCCGAGATGGTCGTGCCCTACCGCGACCCCAGCCCCGACCACCACCGCCGCACCGCGTTCGACGTCGGCGAGTGGGGCCTGGGCTTCATGACGACGTCTCTGGAGCTCGGCTGCGACTGCCTCGGCGAGATCACCTACGTCGACGCCGTCCTGCACGACAGCCGCGGCGAGCCGTACACGATCAAGAACGCCATCTGCCTGCACGAGGAGGACGACGGCGTGCTGTGGAAGCACGTCGACGAGCACGCCGGCAGCGAGGTGCGCCGGTCGCGGCGGATGGTCGTCTCCTTCCACGCCACCGTGGCCAACTACGAGTACCTGACCTACTGGCGCTTCTACCAGGACGGCACGATCGAGTGCGAGGTGCGCGCCACCGGGATCATGGTGACCAGCACCTTCGACGGCGAGGCCCCGCCGTACGGCACGGTCGTCGACGAGCGCACCTACGCGCCGTACCACCAGCACTTCATCGTCGCCCGCATGGACATGGAGGTCGACGGCCCGGAGAACACGGTGCTGGTCTCGGAGAGCGAGGCCGTGCCGGTCTCCGACGACAACCCGTACGGGCTCGGGCTGGTGCAGCGCAGCCGCGCGCTGGAGACCGAGTCCGACGGCAGGCAGGACTACGACTGGGCCACCCAGCGCACGTGGAAGGTGGTCAACCGCGGCAAGCTCAACCGGCTCGGGACGCCGGTCGGCTACAAGCTGGTGCCCTCGGCGTCGTTCCCGGCGCTGGTCGACCGCAGCTCCCCGATCCTGCAGCGCGCCGAGGTCATCGACCACACGCTGTGGGTGACGGCGTTCGACGAGGAGGAGCGCTGGCCCTCCGGCGAGTTCGTGAACCAGAGCCGCCGGGACGCCGGCCTGCCGGAGTGGACGAAGGCCGACCGGCCGATCGCCGACACCGACATCGTGCTGTGGCACGTGTTCGGCATCCACCACATCCCGCGGCCGGAGGACTGGCCGGTGATGCCGGTCGACGTCGTGTCGTTCTCGCTCAAGCCGGTCGGCTTCTTCGACCGCAACCCCACCCTCGACGTCCCCCCGACCGCGGCCAAGCACTGCCACTGAGCCGGGCTTTCGGTACAGGAAGCACCTCGGGTCCGGGTGCTTCCTGTACCGAAAACGCGCCGGGCCTCGGGGCTTCGGTACCGAAAGCACCTAGGCGCCGGGCGGGTGGAGGGCGATCCAGAGCTCGGCGCGGGCGCCGGGGTCGTCGAGGTCGCGGCCGAGCAGCGCGGCGGCGCGGTGCACCCGCTTGCGCAGGGTGTGCCGGTGCACCCCCAGCTGCGCCGCGGCCGGCTCCCACTGGCCGTGGTGGGCCAGCCAGACCCGCACCGAGTGCACGAGGTCGCCGGCGCCGGCGCGGTCGGCGGCCACGAGCGGGGCGAGCAGGGAGTCGGCGAAGGCGCGGGTCGCCGTCGGCTCCAGCAGCGCCGCCAGGCCGGGCAGGGCGAGGTCGGCGAAGGCGACGACGCCGGGCGCGCGCCCGCGGCCGTGCTCGGCGGCCTGCCGGGCCTGCCGCACGCCGTCGGCCAGCGCCGACCAGCCGACCGGCCGGGACGACCCCAGCGCCGCCCCCGGCACCCGGGCGGCCAGCGCACCGAGCCGCTCCGGCAGCGGCCCGCCGGCCGACACCAGCAGCACCAGCGCGTCGTCGAGCTCGGCGGAGAACAGCGCCGCGCGCTCGTGCGCCGCGGCGTCGGCGGCGACGTCGACGGCGGCGGAGCGTTGCTCGCCGCTCCCGAGGACGGCGAGGACGTGCAGCGGTTCGGCGGGCAGCTGCTGGCCGAGCTCGTCGACGACCGCCGACACCGTGCGCTCCTCCCCCGCCAGCAGCAGCCGCAGCAGCGCGGCCCGCAGCGCCGCCATCGCGCTGTCGAGCCCGCGGGACTGCTCCATGCGCAGCGTGAGCAGCAGCGCCGCGGCGTTGACCACGTGCCGGTCGGCCGGCGGCAGCGGGCCGGTGCGGCCGACCGCCAGGAACCCGCGGGTGCGCGCGCCGCTGCCCAGCGACTGCACCAGCAGGGTCTCCTCCGGCCCCGACAGCGCCGCGCTGGCCGGGGCCCGCATCCCGCGCAGCCGGTCAAGCTCCGCCTGCAGGCCCGGCCCGCGCCGCGCGGCCGCCGCCGGGAAGGCCTCCAGCGGCGCACCGGCGGTGTCCAGCAGCAGCGCCCAGCCGCCGACCGCGCGGGTCAGCCGCTCCAGCAGCGCCGCCGGGCCGCCGGGGGCGAGCGCGGCCCGGGTGAGCTCCTGCTGCGCCGCCGCCGCGCGGGCGACCGCGGCGTACTCGTCGGCGGCGAGCGCGGCCGAGACGCTGCGCGAGAGCGCGATGAACGGCGTCCCCCGCGGCACCTCGACCACCGGCAGCCCGCCGGCGACGGCGGCGTCGACCAACGGCGGGAGGACGGCGTCCTGGCCCAGGCCGGTGCCGAAGCCCAGCGCGGCGACCCCGGCGCCGACCAGCCGGCGCACGTACGGGCCGGCCGGCTCGCCGTCGCGCAGCGCCAGGCCGGTGGTGAGCAGCAGCTCGCCGCCCTCGAGGAACGGGGCGGGGTCGGCCAGCTCGCTCACGTGCACCCACGACAGGGGGCGGTCCACCGGCGCGCCGGCGGTGTGCAGGCGCAGGCCCAGCGAGGGCTGGGCGAGCAGATCGGCGACGGTGACCGGCACGGCGACTCCTGTGGACACGGGCGTGCCGGAGTGGACATCCACGGGCGGCCGGCGCGCCGGTCCGGACAGTACCTGCGCGGCCCGACGCGGCCGAGACTCGGCGGCGGAACGTCCCCCCGTCGAGACGAGGAGCCCCCGTGACCGACCTGCTCGCACCCCCGTCGACGCCGGCCCAGGTGCGCCGGCTGGTCACCGAGGTCCCCGGGCCCCGCTCGCGGGAGCTCATGGCCCGCCGGGCCGCCGCGGTCTCCGGCGGCGTCGGCACCACGCTGCCGGTCTTCGTCGAGCGGGCCGGCGGCGGCGTGGTCGTGGACGTCGACGGCAACTCGCTGATCGACCTCGGCGCGGGCATCGCCGTGGTCAACGTCGGCAACGCCGCCCCGCGCGTGGTCGCCGCCGTCCAGGAGCAGGTCGCGGCGTTCACGCACACCTGCTTCATGGTCACGCCGTACGAGGGCTACGTCGCCGTCGCCGAGGAGCTCGCCCGGGTCACCCCCGGCGACCACGAGAAGCGCTCGGCGCTGTTCAACTCCGGCTCCGAGGCGGTGGAGAACGCGGTGAAGATCGCCCGCGTGGCCACCGGCCGCTCGGCGGTCGTCGTCTTCGACCACGCCTACCACGGCCGCACCAACCTCACGATGGCGCTGACCGCGAAGAACATGCCCTACAAGCGCGGGTTCGGGCCGTTCGCGCCCGAGGTCTACCGGGTGCCGATGAGCTACCCGTTCCGCGACCCCGAGGGCATGACCGGCGCCGAGGCCGCCGCCCGCGCGATCCGGCAGATCGAGACCCAGGTCGGGGCGGCCGACGTCGCCGCCGTGCTCGTCGAGCCGATCCAGGGCGAGGGCGGCTTCGTCGTCCCGGCCCCCGGCTTCCTGCCCGCGGTCGCGGACTGGGCGCGGCAGGCCGGCGCGGTGTTCATCGCCGACGAGGTGCAGACCGGCTTCTGCCGCACCGGCGACTGGTTCGCCAGCGAGCACGAGGGCGTCGTGCCCGACCTGGTCACCCTGGCCAAGGGCATGGCCGGCGGCCTGCCGCTGTCCGCCGTCACCGGCCGCGCCGAGCTGATGGACGCCGTCCACACCGGCGGGCTCGGCGGCACCTACGGCGGCAACCCGCTCGCCTGCGCCGCCGCGCTGGCCTCGATCGAGACCATGCGCGAGCTCGACCTCGCCGGCGCCGCCCGGGCGATCGAGGCGACGATGGTGCCCCGGCTGCGCGCGCTGCAGGAGCGCTTCCCCGCCATCGGCGACGTCCGCGGCCGCGGCGCCATGATCGCCGTCGAGCTCGTGAAGCCGGGCACCACCGAGCCCGACCCGGCGCTCACCGCGGCCGTGGCCAAGCGCTGCCACGCCGAGGGCGTCGTCGTCCTCACCGCGGGCACGTTCGGCAACGTGCTGCGCTTCCTGCCGCCGCTGGTCATCGGGCAGGACCTGCTCACCGAGGCCCTCGACGTGCTCGAGGCCGCGTTCGCCGCGACGGCATGACCGCCGCCCCGGCGCGCGACCGGGTCCGGCTCCGCCCGGCGTCCGCCGGGGCCGGGCCGCTGGTCGGTGCGGTCGTCGAGTGGCCCGGCCCGCGGCCGCTGCTGGCCGACGTCGTCCCCGTCTTCGAACGGCTCGGCGTCCGCGTCGCCGACGCGCGGCCGCACGGGGGGACGGCGACGGAGCTGGACCTGCTGCTGCCCGCCGACGCCGCGCCCGAGCCGGCGCTGGCCGCGCTGGACGAGGCCCTGGCCGCGGCGTGGGCCGGGGAGACCGAGCTCGACGGCCTCGCCCGGCTGACCGTGACCGAGGGCCTGCCGGTGCTCCAGGTGGGCGTGCTCCGCGCGGCCTGCCGCTACCTGGCCCAGACCGGCAGCGCCCTGTCCCGCGGCTACATCGAGCGGACCGTGCTGGGTGCGCCGCGGTTCGCTCGAGCGCTGGTGCGGCGGTTCACCGCCCGGCACGACCCCGACGGCCTCGACCCCGCGGTCGCCACCGCGGCCGGCGACGAGCTCGACGCGCTGCTGGCCGCGACGACGAGCCTCGACCAGGACCGCATCCTGCGCGGGCTGCGCGACGTCCTCGACGCCGTCGTCCGCACCAACGCCTTCCGGGACCCGGCCGGCCGCCCGCCCGCGCAGCTCGCGCTCAAGATCGCCTCGCCCCGGCTGGCCTTCCTGCCGGCGCCGCGGCCGTGGGTCGAGACGTTCGTGCACTCCCCCGCCGTCGAGGGCCTGCACCTGCGCGGCGGACCGGTGGCGCACGGCGGCATCCGCTGGTCGGACCGCCCCGAGGACTTCCGCACCGAGGTGCTCGGCCTGCTCAAGGCGCAGCTGGTCAAGAACGCGGTGATCGTGCCGGCCGGGGCCAAGGGCGCGTTCGTCGTCCGGCAGGGCTCGGTGGAGGCGGCGTACCGGTCGTTCGTCTCCGGGCTGCTCGACGTCACCGACGACCGGGTGGACGGGCGGGTCGTGCACCCGCCGCGCACCGTGGTGCTCGACGGGGACGACCCCTACCTCGTCGTCGCCGCCGACAAGGGCACGGCCACGTTCTCCGACCTGGCCAACGCGCTCGCGGTCGAGCGCGGGTTCTGGCTCGGCGACGCCTTCGCCTCCGGCGGGTCGGCCGGCTACGACCACAAGGCCATGGGCATCACCGCCCGCGGGGCCTGGGTGTCGGTCCGCCGCTCCCTGCGCGAGCTCGGGGTGGACGTCGACGCCGACGAGGTGACCGCCGTCGGCATCGGCGACATGTCCGGCGACGTGTTCGGCAACGGCATGCTGCTGTCGGACCGCCTGCGGCTGGTCGCCGCCTTCGACCACCGGCACGTGTTCCTCGACCCCGACCCCGACCCGGCGGCCTCCTTCGCCGAGCGCCGCCGGCTGGCCGCGCTGCCCGGCTCCTCGTGGGCCGACTACGACCCCGCCGCCCTCTCCCCCGGCGGCGGCGTGCACCGGCGCGACGCCAAGGTGGTGCCGCTCTCCCCCGAGGTGCGCCGCCGCCTGGGTGTCGAGGCGGCCGAGCTGACGCCGGACGAGGTCGTGCGGGCGGTGCTGCGGGCGCCGGTCGACCTGCTCTGGAACGGCGGGATCGGCACGTACGTCCGTGCCGACGACGAGACCGACGCCGAGGTCGGCGACCGGGCCGGCGACCGGGTGCGGGTGACGGCGGGGACGCTGCGCTGCCGGGTGATCGGCGAGGGCGGCAACCTGGGGCTGACCCAGCGCGCCCGCGTCGCGGCCGCGCGCGCCGGGGTGCGGGTGCACACCGACTTCATCGACAACTCGGCCGGGGTCGACACCAGCGACCGCGAGGTCAACCTCAAGATCCTGCTGGCCGGGCCGGTGCGCGACGGCGAGCTCTCCGGCGCCCAGCGCGACGCCCTGCTGCGCGAGCTCACCGGCGAGGTGGCCGCGGCGGTGCTCGCCGACAACGCCCACCAGGCCCGCGCGCTGACCGTCTGCGCCGACCAGGCGCCCTTCCTGCTCGACCGGCACGCCGCGCTGATCCGCGACCTGGAGCAGCAGGCCGGCCTCGACCGCGACCTCGAGCACCTGCCGTCGGAGGCCGACATCGAGCGGCTGCGCGCGGCCGGCGGCGGGCTGACCCGGCCGGAGGCGGCGGTGCTGCTCGCCTACTCGAAGAACCTGGTGCGCGAGGAGCTGCTGGGCAGCGACGTGCCCGACGACCCGGCCCTGCGCGAGGTGCTGCTGCGCTACTTCCCGCGGGCGGTGCGCGAGCGCTGGCCCGACCGGATCGCCGCCCACCCGCTGGCCCGCGAGATCACCGCCACCCAGCTGGCGAACGACCTGCTCAACCGGGTCGGGCCGGGGTTCCTGCACCGGCTGGAGGAGCGGCACGGCGTGGGGACGCCGGTCGCGGCACGGGCGTTCGCCGCCGCCGAGCAGGTCCTCGGCCTGGACCCGGTGTGGGCGCTGCTCGACGACGACGTGCCACCGGCGGTCGAGCGGCTCGCGCTGCCGGAGGTGCAGCGGGTCACCGAGCGGGTGGCCGACCGGCTGCTGCGCCGGCACCCCGACCCGGCGGCGCTCACCGCGGCCGTCCCCGCGCTGGCGGCCCTCGTGGCCGGCGTGCACGGCGTCGACCGGGCGTCGGCGCGGCAGCTGCGCAGCGCCGGAGCCCGCGCGGAGCTGGCCGACCTCGTCGCCGCGCTCGGGCGCCGGGCCGACGCGGTGGACCTCGCCGACGTCGTCGGGCGCAGCGGGCTCCCGGTGTGCGCCGTCCTCGCCCGGCACCGCGCCCTCGGCCGCGCGCTGGGGCTCGACCGGGTCCCGGCCGCGGACGCGCCCGGCGACTCGTCCTGGGTGCTGGCCGCGAAGGCCGCGCTGCGGGAGGGGTGCGGTGAGCACGCCCGCGCGCTGACCGGCGCGCTGCTGGCCGCGGGCGGCGACGTGGAGCGGTTCCTCACCGCGCACGCGACCGCGGTCGCCCGGTTCGCCGCCGTCCGCGACGCCGCCGTGACGGCCCGGGAGGACGCCGTCGCCCTGCTCGCCGTGCTCGCCGGGGAGCTGTCCCGGCTGCGGCGGTCGGCGGCCTGATCGGCGCCGCCGAGGGGCTTTCGGTACCGGAAGCCCCGTGGCGGCGGGGGCTTTCGGTACCGGAAGCCCGGTGGGTCAGAGGTCGATGCCGGTGAGGACCAGGACGCGCTCCTCGGTGAGGTCCTCCATGGCGGCGTGCACGCCCTCGCGGCCGGTGCCGGAGTCCTTGAGCCCGCCGTAGGGCATCTGGTCGGCGCGGAAGCTGGGGACGTCGCCGACCACCACGCCGCCGACCTCCAGCTCGCGGGCGGCGCGGAAGGCCAGCTGCAGGTCGCGGGTGAAGACGCCGGCCTGCAGGCCGAAGCGGCTGTCGTTCACCCGGGCGAACGCCTCGTCCACGGAGTCGACGACGTCGAGGACGACGACCGGCCCGAACACCTCCTCGCGGGCCACCCTGGCGTCGGTCGGGACGCCGGTGAGCACGGTGGGCGCGTACGCGGCGCCGTCGCGGGTGCCGCCGGTGAGCACGGTGGCGCCGGCGGCGACCGCCTCCTCGACCCAGCTCTCCACCCGGCGGGCGGCGGCCTCGTCGATCAGCGGGCCGACGTCGGTGGCGGCGTCGGTGGGCTCGCCGGTGACCAGCTTGCGCACCGCCTCGACCACGCGGTCGGTGAGCACCTCGGCCACGTCGCGGTGGGCGAACACCCGCTGCACGGAGATGCAGGACTGCCCGGCCTGGTACATCGCGAACGTCGCGATCCGGGAGGCGGCGTGCGCCAGCGCGTCGTCGTCCTGGTCGGGGGCGACGACGACGGCGGCGTTGCCGCCCAGCTCCAGCGTGACGTGCTTGCGCGGGACGGCGTCGCGGATGGACCAGCCCACCGGCACCGACCCGGTGAAGGAGACGACCGGCAGCCGCGGGTCGCGGACCAGCTCGGCGGCGGCCTCGTTGGTCACCGGCAGCACCGACCAGGCGCCGGCGGGCAGGTCGGTCGCGGCCAGGACCTCCCCGAGCAGGAGCGCCGAGAGCGGGGTGGCGGGGGCGGGCTTGAGCACGATCGGCGCGCCCACCGCGATCGCCGGGGCGACCTTGTGGGCGACCAGGTTGAGCGGGAAGTTGAACGGGGCGATGCCCAGCACCGGCCCCCGCGGGGCGCGCCGGACGAGGGCCAGCCGGCCGGTGGCGGTGGGGTCGGTGTCCAGCCGCTGCAGCGAACCCGACCAGCGGCGCGCCTCCTCGGCACCCCAGCGGAAGGTCGACACCGCGCGGGCCACCTCCAGCCGGGCCCACTTCAGCGGCTTGCCCGACTCCGCGGTGATCAGCGCGGCGACCTCCTCGGCGCGTTCGGCGAGCCGGCGGGAGACGTGGTCCAGCGCCGAGGCGCGGACGTGCGCCGGGGTGGCGGCGCAGGCGGCCCGGGCCGCGTGCGCCGCGGCCACCGCGGCCTCGACGTCCTCGGTGCTCGCCAGAGTGGTCCGGCCGGCCACCCGGCCGTCGTGCGGCGAGGTGACCTCGAGGACGTCGGCGCCGGTCGCGGGCGCGCCGGCGACCCAGTACGGGAGAGTCGACATGGGGCGACACTCCCCGACCGGGAGGGCGCTGGGGAGGTGCCGGTCCGGACACCCGGACCTCCGCAGGGCGCCCCACCGGCGCGACCTGGTCGCCCCGCCCGACCGGCGGGAGCGGGCGTCCGGCGCACCGGTCCGGCACCGTCCCTTTCCCTCCGCGCCATCGGCTGTTAGCGTCCCCGGCCAACCGGGAGACCGGTCTCTGCGCGAGTGGAGACCGGTCTCCGCACAACCGAGAGGACGGGCATGCACGGGTTCGACCAGGCGCGGTACGAGACGGTGATCGGCGGTGCGGTGGCGTTGCGCCCCCGGATCGAGCACCTGGCCCGGGACGTCGTCGCCGCCGACCCCGACGTGCTGTTCCTCGTGGGCTCGGGCGGCTCGTACGCCGCCTTCTGGCCGTACGAGTACACGCTGAGCACCCGGTCGACCCTGCCGGTGCGCTCCGTCATCGCCGCCGAGCTCGTCGCCGCCGGCCACCGACAGCTGACCGACCGCTCCGTCGTCCTGCTGTCGTCGCTGTCGGGCACCACGCCCGAGACCGTCGCGGCCGCGCACCACTGCCGCGAGCGCGGGGTGCGGACCGTCGCGATGACCGGCGACCCCGACTCGCCGCTCGCGCGGGCGGCCGACGTCGTGCTGGTCAACCCCGCCGACGACGAGACCGCCTCGGAGTCGTACGACATCCAGCTCACGCTGCTGACCGGCGCGATCCTGCACGCGCGCGGCGAGTTCGACGCCTACCCGCGCCTCGCCGCGCAGCTGGACGGGATCGGCGCCGTGCTCCGCGGCGTCCAGGAGCAGGCCGACCCGGTGGCGGCCGCCTTCGCGGACAAGCACGCCGCGACCGACTACCACATGCTGGTCGGCAGCGGGCCGCTGTGGGGATTCACCTACAACTACTCGATGTGCATCCTCGAGGAGATGCAGTGGCTGCGCACCACGCGCGTCCACGGGGCCGAGTTCTTCCACGGCTCGCTGGAGCTGGTCGAGCCCGACACCAGCATCCTGCTGTTCATCGGCGAGGACGAGACCCGGCCGCTCATGCAGCGGGTGCGCGCCTTCGCCGAGCGCTACAGCAGCCAGGTGACCGTGTTCGACGTCGCCGACCACGCGCTGCCGGGCATCGACCCGGAGTTCCGCGGCCTGCTCGGCCCGCTGGTGATGGACTCGGTGACGATCCGGCTGTCCAAGCACCTGGAGCGCGCCCGCAACCACCCGCTGGACCTGCGGCGCTACTACCGCGTCGTGGAGTACTGACCCGTGCCGGTCAGGGCGGACGTCGCTGTCGCGCCGTCGGGGACCCGGCCGCGCGTCGTCGGCTTCGGCGACAACGTGGTCGACCGGTTCCTCGACCGGCGGGTCCTCTACCCGGGCGGCAACAGCGTCAACTTCGCCGTCTTCGCCTCCCGCCTGGGCGCCGAGGCGGCCTACCTCGGCGTGTTCGGCACCGACGACCTCGCGGCGCACGTGCGCGGCTCCCTCGACGACCTCGGCATCGCGCTCGACCGCTGCCAGGTCAAGGACGGCGAGACCGGCTGGTGCGACGTGACGGTCGTCGACGGCGACCGCGTGTTCGGCGACTGGAACGAGGGCGGGGTGACCACCGCCGACCCCTTCGTCCTGGCCGGTGACGACCTCGCCTACCTGAGCCGGTTCGACCTGGTCCACTCCGGCGTCTACGGCGGGGTGGCCGACGAGCTGTTCCTGCTGCGCTCCCTGCCGGCGCTGGTCTCCTTCGACTTCTCGGACGAGGACGAGTTCCGCACCGCGGAACACCTCGACCGGGTCTGCCCGCACGTCGACCTGGCGGTCTTCTCGTGCGAGCACCTGAGCGCCGCGGACACCGAGGCGCTGGTCCGCGACGTGCACCGGCGCGGGGTCGGGCTGGTCCTGGCCACCCGGGGCCTGCAGGGCTCCGTCCTGTTCGACGGCCGCGCGCTCCGGCACGGCGCGGCCGAGACCGTCGACCCGGTCGACACCATGGGATGCGGCGACGCGTTCTCGACGGCCTTCGCGGTCGCCTGCCTCGAGCGGGGCTGGCGCCGCGACCGGCTCCCCTCCCCGGCAGCCCTGGAGGAGGCACTGGCGGTCGCGGCGCGCTTCGCGGCCGACCAGTGCCTCGTCGAGGGCGCCTTCGGCTACGGCAAGGAGTTCTGAGCATGAGCGAGCAGGTGGTCGCCGAGGCCGTCGTCCCCTCCGCGGAGGCCGGGCCGTCGGCCGCGGGCCCCCGTCGGGCGGCGGTCGTGCGGTACCGGGACGTCGCGGTGTACGTGGGCCTGGCCGCGGTGTTCGGCCTCGTCGCGGCGGCCGCTCCTCGCGGGGACAGCTGGTACGGGGCGTGGAGCCTGCTGCCGGCCGTCACCCTCTTCCTGTTCATCCTCTCCACGCAGCGGGTGATCGAGGGCTTCCTCTGGGCCTCCGCGCTCGCCCTGTTCATGGTGGAACGCGGCGGGCTGTTCACCGCGTGGGTGGACCGGGTCTACGCCGAGGTCTCCAACACCGACAACCTGTGGCTGCTGCTGCTGCTCCTGTGCATCGGCGGCCTGATCGGGGTGCTCGACCACCTCGGGCTGGCCGCGTCGTTCGCCGAGCGGGTCGCCCGGCTGGCCAGCGGCCGGCGGCGCAGCGCCGGCGTCACGCTCGTCGCCACCGCGCTGCTGAGCAACGACTCGTACCTCTCCAGCTCCGGTGTCGGGGTGTCGATGACACCGGTCAACCGCCGCTTCGGCCTGCCCCGCGCCTACAGCGCGATGCTGATCCGCTCGACCGCCGAGCCCGCCTGCACGCTCAACCCGATCGGCTCCACGCCGGTGCTCGTGGCGGGCCTGCTGGTCACCGCCGGCGCGGCCACGACGGCGACGCAGGTCTCCACCTACGTCGAGCTGATGCCCTACCTGTTCTTCCCGATCGCCGTGGTCGTCGTGGCGGTGCTCGCCGGCGTCGGCGTCCTGCGCCCGCTCGGCGCGATGCGCCGGGAGATGGCCGCCGTGGAGGGGGGCGCGGTCGAGGCGGCCGACGTCGTCGAGCCGGCCGCCGCCGCGCCCGCCGCCCGGCGCCCGCACTGGCTCAACCTGGTGCTGGCGGTCGGCACCGTCGTCGTCGGCACGCTGGTCACCGACGACGTGCAGAAGGGCTTCGTCCTCGCGCTGCTCGTCACCGGGCTGGCGCTCGTCGCCCAGCGCATCGCCACGCCGGCGAGCTACGTGGACGCGGTCGTCGAGGGGATGAAGGGCATCTTCCCGCTCGTCCTGCTCATGGCGATCGCCTTCGTGCTCGTCTCGGGCATCGCCGACCTGCAGTTCTCCGAGTTCGTGATCGAGAACGTCTCCGGCGCGGTGTCCCCGGCCTGGCTGCCGTTCGTCGTCTTCCTCGCCTTCGGCCTGACCGAGGCGATGGTGACGCTGAACTGGAGCCTGTACATCCTGCTGGTCCCGGTCCTGGTGGACCTGTCCGACCAGATCGGCGCCAACCCGCTGGCCGCCGTCGCCGCGCTGCTCAGCGCCGGCACCTGGGGCATCACGACCGCCATCTCCTCCGACGTGGGGCTGCTGACGTCGTCGTCGACGGAGGTGCCGCTGTTCCGGCACTGGATCACCAACCTGCCGTACCAGGTCGTCGCCTTCGTCCTGGCCCTCGCGGGTTACGCCGTGCTCGGCCTGGTGGGAGCCTGACCGGTGGCTAGGGTCCCGACCATGGACGGTGCGACCCCGCAGGGGCCTCCCACCATCGCCGAGGTGGCGCGGGCCGCCGGCGTGGCGAAGGCGACGGCGGGGCGCGTGCTCGGCGGGTACGGCTCGCCGAGCCCCGAGCTGCAGGCCCGCGTGCGGGCCGCCGCGGAGGCCCTGGGCTACCAGCCGAACATGCTGGCCCGGTCGATGTCGACGGGCGTCACCAGGACCCTCGGCGTCGTCGTCGCCGACATCAGCAACTCCTTCTTCGCCGGGGTGGTGCGCGGCATCGCCGACGCCGCCCGCGCGAGGGGCTACGACACGGTGCTGGTGAACACCGACGAGCGGGTCGACCGGGAGCAGGCCGCCGTCCGGGTGCTGCTGGGCAAGCAGGTCGACGGCCTGGTCATCGCCTCGGCGGTGGGCGCGCCGGAGGAGGCGCCGCACCTGGAGGCCGCGCTCGCCCGCGGGATCCCGCTGGTCGCGATCGACCGCAGCCTGGCCCACCTCGACGTCGACGCGGTCGTCGTCGACAACCGCGAGGTCACCCGGCAGGCGGTCGGCGACCTCGTCGCCGCCGGGCACACGCGGATCGCCTTCGCCTGGGGGCCGCTGCACCCGCGGCGGCCGGCCGGCCGCGAGGAGCTGCTGGCCGGGGCCGGCGCCGAGCTGTCGACCGGCGGCGCGCGCCTGCTGGGCTACCTCGACGCACTCGACGCGGCGGGCATCGGGCTGGACCCGGCGCTGGTCACCACCGGCGTCGAGACGCTCGAGGCCACCACGGCCGCCCTGCGCGCGATGCTCGAGCGGCCCGACCCGCCGACGGCGGTGTTCGCCACCGAGACCGACGCCCTGCTCGGGGCGCTGCAGGCCGCCCGGGCGCTCGGCCTGCGGGTGCCCGGGGAGGTCTCCCTCGTCGGCTTCGACGACAGCCCCTGGGCAGCGGTCATGCAGCCGCCGATCACCGTGGTCGAGCAACCGGTGCAGGAGCTCGGCGAGGCCGCGGCCCGCCGGCTGATCCGGCGCATCGAGGGCTTCACCGGCCCCGCGGAGACCACCGTCCTCGGCGCGGGGGGGGGGGGGGGGGGGGGGGGGGGCGCCCCCCCCCCCCGGCGGCGGCGCCCACCCCCCCCCACCCCCCCCAGCCCGCCCCCCCCCGCCCCACCCCCCCC
>NZ_JBJGYO010000023.1:0-69102 GCF_054050035.1 Geodermatophilus sp. SYSU D00815
CATGGTGGGCCAGCAGACCGTCGTCGCCCGGCTGGACTTGGGCAGCGACCGCGACCGCGGATTCGGCTCGCTGACCGCCGCGGCGTCGGTGGGGCAGATGGTCGGGGCGGGCGGGGGGGGGGCGCCGGCCCGCCGCCCCCCCCCCCCCGCCGGATCACTGGACGGACCAGGTCTCCGCGTTCCAGAGCGGACCGGCCTGGCTGGAGTTGTCCTCCACGCCCTCGATGGAGCTCTGCCACGCGATGAAGGTCGGCTTCTGGTACAGCGGGATGGTCGCGACCTCCTCCCACAGCAGGGCGTCGATCTGGTTGCCCAGCTCGGCCTGCGCGTCGGGGTCGGGCTCGGCGACGAACTGCTCGAACAGCGCGTCGATCTCCGGCGTGCCCTGGCGCGAGTAGTTCTGGCCGAGGCCGTTGGCCGGCGACCAGTAGATCGACTGGGTCGAGGACCGCAGCGGCGAGCCGACCCAGGCGAACAGCGCCGCCTGGAAGCCACCGGCCTCGAGCGAGGTCGGCTGCTCGGCACCGGCGAAGATGTCCGGGTTGGCGTTGAAGGTGGCCTCGATGCCCGCCTCGGCCAGCTGCGGGATCATGACCTCGATCGTGGTCTGCCGCAGCGGGTTGTTCGCGGTCGTGTCGATCTGGATGGCCAGCCGCCCGCGCTGCGGGTGGGTGTACACGCCGTCCGGACCCAGGGTGTAGCCCGACTGCTCGAGCAGCGCCTTGGCCTGGTCGACGTTCTGCTCCTTGTACTCCTCGGGAGCGGTGTCCTGGTACTGCGGCTGGTTGTTGAAGTAGATGCGGTTCTGCAGCACCTCGGCGTCGGAGGAGAACTGGCCGACGGTCTGGTCGACGATCTCCTGCCGGTCGAGCGCCATGGCGAACGCCTTGCGGACGTTCGGGTCGGCCAGGTGCGGGTCCTGGGTGTTGAAGTCCAGGTGCTCGAACGACAGACCGAAGGTGATCTCGCTGCCCACGTTCGGCTCGAGGCCCTCGATCTGGTCGACCAGGTCGAGCTGCGGCTGCGGGTAGATCACGCCGAGCTCACCGCTCTGCATGCCCTGGACCGCGGTCGTCGGGTCGTTGCCGATGTTCTGGATGATCAGCTGGTCCAGGTTCGGCGCCTCGCCCCAGTACTCGGGGTTCGGGGTGAGGACGACGATCTGGCCACCGACGTCGATGTTCTCCTGCAGCAGCTGGAACGGACCGCCGGAGATGTCCTCGGGCAGGCCCTCGGCGATCGGCCAGCCGGTGGTGATGGTCTCGCAGAGCGCCGCCGGGTCCGGGTTGTCCATCAGGTGCGCCGGCAGGATCCCGCCGCCGAAGTCGCCGCTGAACAGCGACTGCCAGTCGGCGAAGGGGGTCGCGTAGGTGACGGTGACGGTCTTGCCGTCGTCGGAGCCCTCGACCGAGGCGATGTTCTCGTACCCGGTGGTCGACAGCAGCGACGGGCAGCCGCCGGCCGCGGGGTCGGTGCTCTTGCCCGACCGCCAGGTGAACTCGAAGTCGTCAGCGGAGATCGGCGTCCCGTCGCTCCACACGGCGTCGGGGTTGATCGAGTAGGTGACGACCTGGCTGCCCCCCTCGTCGGAGAGGGTCGGCTCCTCGGTGAGCAGGTCGTCGTTGTAGACGACGCTGAAGTCGGGCTGGATCTCGAAGGCGCCCGGCAGGATGCCCCTCAGGATGTTGGCCGTCGAGGTGGCGTTGCCCGAGGCGATGTTCGGGAACAGGTTCTCGGGGAAGTCCGTGGACTCCCCGTAGACCACGCGACCACCCTGCGCGGCTTCGCCGCCCTCGCCGCCGCCACTGTCACCACCGCCGCAGGCGGTCAGCGCCATCGCGCCGGCCACGCCGGTCGCGACCAGCGCGGCGGAGCGCTTGCTCAACTTCACGTGCGATGCCTCCCTCGTCCCGCGACGCGCGGGGGGAACGGACCCGGTCGCCAGCACCGGCGGCGCAACCGTCCGGCGCTGGATGTTCATTCGGTAGCCACGCAGCGCAGGTGGACGCCTGCGCAGCGCGTCGGGGCGACAGTAGGCACGGCCTCGGAGAGGCGTCCACGACCGACACCGATTTGTGACCTGGGCTCACGATCGTCCCGCGACCGCACAACATACCCAGCGGTAACAGGCGCCCGACGACACCCGTTGCGGTCTCCCGGCCCTCCAGCCGCAGACCTTTCGGTTCCGTTGGGGTGTCGGCGTCGTCACCTGCGGGTATGCGCGCTGCTGTCCCACGGACCAGAGGAGGTCTCCGCGATGAGCGACAAGATGGAGAACAAGGCGCAGGAGCTCGCCGGCCGCGCGAAGTCCGCGGCGGGCGCCGCCACCGACAACCGCGACCTGCAGGCCGAGGGCGAGAAGGACAAGGCCGCGGGCAGCCTCAAGCAGGCGGGCGACAAGGTCAAGGACGCCCTGAAGTGACCCGGTCCGCCTGAGGACCACCGCCGAGCGCCGCTCCGGCCCCCGGGGCGGCGCTCCGGCGTGCCCGCGCTCAGACGAGCGGGTTCTCCGTCGCGAAGACGCCGTCCGGGTTCTCGTGCCCGGGGACCACCCAGGCGTGCAGCATCCACGACCAGTCCCACGGCGACCGGCACACGCCGACGCCGTCCCCGGCGAACAGCGGCCCGTCGGGACCGATGCACACGTCCCGGTGCTGGTGCCACACGTCCTGGTCCCCGGCGAAGCCGGTGGGCGGCTGGTGGACGACGTAGTAGGTCAGGCCCACCAGGACGGCCCCGGGCTGGTCGCCCGCGAACATCAGCATCTCCGGCTCGGCCGGGTCGAAGACCGCGTCGATGCGGTCGTAGCGCATCCAGTGCGAGCCGATGCGCGGGATGTAGTCGTCGGCGAGCGTCCAGCCGTCCGCGCGCGCGTCGGCGAGCGTCGGCCACCGGGTGGCGGCGGCACGGGCGGCAGCGAGCTGCTCCTCGAGGGTCGCCGCCGCGAGCGGTGGCACCGCGGGCCGCGCCGGGCCGGACGGCTCGTGGCCGGCGTGCTCGTGACCGGCCGGTCCCGGCGCGCCCGCGTTCGACGGCGCGCCCCCGAACGGGACGAGCACCGCGACCACCAGGGCGGCGGCCGCGACGGCCCCCGCGCGCAGGGCCAGGGCCCGCCCGCCGTCGCGGCGCCGGCCCAGCCAGAGCAGTCCGGCGACGGCGGCCGCGGCGACCGAGACGCCGGCGAGCGGGTCCCAGGGCCGCGCCGGCCGACCGGGGAGGCCGCCGACGTGCACGAGCAGCACGAGGGCGAGCAGGCCCGTGGCCAGCGCCCCGGCGCGCCCCCAGCTGCGCCGGTCGCCGCGGGCGGCCAGCAACCCCGCGACGACGCCCCCGCCCACCACCAGGGCCCACGCCGCCCACGTGCCGGGGGAGCCCGTGCCGACCGCGGCCGGGAGCAGCGCCGCCTGGACCAGGACGGCGACGAGCAGCGCCAGCGCTGCCACGAGCCTGCGCGCCATGGGCCTCTCCTCGGCGTCCCGCGCACGGGTAGCCGGCACGGTAGGGCATCGGCGGGCCGCCGGGGAGGCGTCGCGGCGTCAGCGCTCCAGCCGGGTCAGCAGCGCACGGACCGCCGGGAGCAGCGGGCGGTCGGCCGGGATCCAGTCGAGGGCGTCCAGCTCCCCGGCGCGCACCCACCGCAGCTCGGCGTGCTCGTGGGCGACCGGCTCGCCGCCGCCGCTCACCCGGGCCCACCACACGCGCAGCGTCGAGGCGCCGGGCTCCCCGCCGGCGACGACGCCGTCGAGCAGCACCTCCCCCACGAACGCCTGGGGGACGACGTCGACGCCGAGCTCCTCGCGGAGCTCCCGCACCAGCGCCGAGAGGTCGGACTCCCCCGGCTCGACCTTGCCGCCGGGGAACTCCCAGCGGCCGGCGTAGGGTCCGCCGGCCCGCTGGGCCACCAGCACCCGGTCGCCGTCGACGACCGCCGCGCCGACCACCTGGACAACCTCGAGCGCCCGGCGCGCGGCCGCGGCGGCGTAGAGGTCGAGGTGGGACTGCATCGCCCGCAGCACGCGCCGGCGCAGCAGCAGCTGGTCGACGAGGCCGCCGAGCACCCCGGGCAGCCCCGTCTCCCAGTCGACCTGCTCGTCGACGAGCGTGCCGGCCCCCGTGGCGGAGAAGCGGCGCGAGTGGGTGATCCAGCCGCGCCCCCGGCGCACGGCGTACACGTCGCGCTCCGGCCGCACCGACACGACCTCCTCCAGCGGGCCGCGCCAGGGGCGGCCGAGCGCCCGCGCGACGTCGAAGGCGACCGTCAGCGGCGCCTCCACCAGAGTGGTGAAACGCAGCTGGTGCACCGCTCGACCTTCCCAGACCCGGCAGGATGGGCACCGTGCGCATCACCGCCCGGGTCGACTACGCCGTCCGCGCCGCCCTCGAGCTGGCCGCGGTGGCGCCGGAGGCCCTGACCTGCGACCGCATCGCGACCTCGCAGGGCATCCCGAGCCGGTTCCTGCAGGCCATCCTCGGCGACCTGCAGCACGCCCGGCTGGTCACCAGCCAGCGCGGCCGCGAGGGCGGGTACCGGCTGGCGCTGCCGCCGTCGGAGATCTCGGTGGCCCGCGTGATGCGCGTGGAGCAGGGGTTCCTCGCCGACGTGCACGGCGAGCGGCCCGAGCTGCTCGAGTACCCGGGGCCGGCCGCGCCCCTGGCCAGCGTCTGGGTCGCCGCGCGGGAGGCCTACCGGCAGGTGCTCGACGACGTCACCCTGGCCGACGTCGTGGCCGGCAAGTTCCCCGGCCACGTCGCGGAGCTCATCGCGCTGGAGAGCGCCTGGCGGTCGTTCGGCGACGACCCGGCCGACCGCTGACGGGGGCCCGCGGCGCGTCGGGGACACTGGGCGGCATGTCGAGCCGCGGCACCACCGTGTTCCTCACCGGCCTGTCCGGGGCCGGCAAGTCGACCATCGCCGACGCGCTCGTCGCCGACCTCGCGCAGGACGGCGTCCCGGTCACGCTGCTGGACGGCGACGTCGTGCGCACCCACCTGTCCAGCGAGCTGACGTTCAGCCGCGAGCACCGCGACCTCAACATCCGCCGCATCGGCTTCGTCGCCGGCGAGGTGGTCAAGCACGGCGGCACGGTCGTCGTCGCCGCCATCGCGCCGTACGAGCAGGCGCGCGAGGAGGCCCGCAAGCTGGTGGAGGAGCACGGCCGCTTCCTGCTCGTGCACGTGTCGACACCGCTGGAGGTGGCCGAGCAGCGGGACGTCAAGGGGCTGTACGCGAAGGCGCGGGCCGGCGAGCTCCCGCACTTCACCGGCGTCAGCGACCCGTACGAGGTCCCCGAGCGCGCGGACGTGACCATCGACACGAGCGTGACGCCGCTGGAGGAGTCCGTGGCCCGCATCCGCCGGGCCATGGCCGGGTGAGCTGAGCCACACGGCCCGGACGGCGGGAGTGTGACACCATGGAGCGCATGACGGACCGTGGCGCCCTCCTCGTCGCGCGTCTGCACATCGACCTGGCGCTGGTGTCCAGCGCCGTGTGTCGCGCCGCGCGCTGACACCGGTCCTCATCCCGCAGCGACGCGGCTGCACCCTCCGGCCACAGCGCCCTCCCCCGCCCGGGCGGCTGCCCCGTGCGCGGACGGGCGCAGAAGGAAGCTCCCACGTGACCACCCCTCCCCGCACCAGCAAGCGGCCCGAGCGCGGCCAGGGCCAGTGGGCGCTCGGCTACCGCGAGCCGCTGAACCCGAACGAGCGGTTCAAGAAGGACTCCGACGGCCTCGACGTCCGTCAGCGCATCCTCGACATCTACGCGCACACCGGGTTCGACGGCATCGACCCGACCGACCTGCGCGGCCGGATGCGGTGGATGGGGCTCTACACCCAGCGCCGTCCCGGCATCCCCGGCGGCAAGACCGCCGTCCTGGAGCCCGAGGAGCTCGAGGACCCGTACTTCATGCTGCGGGTCCGCATCGACGGCGGGCAGCTGACCAGCGAGCAGCTGCGCGTCATCGCCGGGATCAGCACGGAGTTCGGCCGCGACGTCGCCGACGTCACCGACCGGCAGAACGTGCAGCTGCACTGGATCCGCATCGAGGACGTGCCCGAGATCTGGCGGCGGCTCGAGGCCGTCGGGCTGGGCACGACCGAGGCCTGCGGTGACACCCCGCGCGTGATGCTCGGCTGCCCGCTGGCCGGGATCCTCGAGGACGAGGTGCTCGACGCGACCCCGTACCTGGCGGAGACGGTCGACAAGTACGTCGGCAGCCGCGAGTTCTCCAACCTGCCGCGCAAGTGGAAGACGTCGATCTCCGGCTGCGCGGACCACTGCACCGGCCACGAGATCAACGACGTCTCCTTCGTGGGCGTGCGCGACGCCGACGGCCGGGCCGGCTTCGACCTGTGGGTCGGCGGCGGCCTGTCCACCAACCCCATGCTGGCCCAGCGGATCGGCGTCTTCGTCCGGCCCGAGCAGGTCAGCGACGTGTGGGCGGCCTGCACCGCGATCTTCCGCGACTACGGCTACCGCCGGTCGCGCAACCGCGCGCGGATCAAGTTCCTGATGGCCGACTGGGGCCCGGAGAAGTTCCGCCAGGTGCTGCAGGACGAGTACCTGCACCAGGAGCTCCCCGACGGCCCGGCCGCCGCGCCGCCGAAGCACGACGAGCGCGACCACGTCGGCGTGATGAAGCAGAAGGACGGCGCCAACGCGCTCGGCTTCGCGCTGCGCACCGGCCGGATCAGCGGCAGCCTGCTCGCCCGGGTCGCCGAGCTCGCGGACACCTTCGGCCGGGGCCGGATCCGCACGACGGCGCAGCAGAAGCTGGTCGTCCTCGACGTCCCCGACGAGAACGTGGAGCCGCTCGTCGAGGCCCTCGCCGCGCTCGACCTGCAGGTGCGCCCGAGCGCCTTCCGCCGCGGCACCATGGCCTGCACCGGCCTGGAGTTCTGCAAGCTCGCCATCGTCGAGACCAAGCAGCACGCCCAGGACCTCTACGCCGAGCTGGAGAAGCGGCTGCCGGGGTTCGACACCCCGATCTCCATCAACGTCAACGGCTGCCCCAACTCCTGCGCCCGGTTCCAGACGGCCGACATCGGCTTCAAGGGCTCCATGGTCCGCGACGACAACGGCGAGATGGTCGAGGGCTTCCAGGTGCACCTGGGCGGCCACCTCGGCGTCGAGGCCGCGTTCGGCCGCAAGTTCCGCGGGCACAAGGTGACCAAGGCCGAGACGGCGGACTACTGCGAGCGCGTGCTGCGCGGCTTCGAGGAGCGGCGCGAGCCCGGCGAGAGCTTCGCCGCGTACGTCGCGCGCGCCGACGAGGCCTGGCTGCTGTGACGGGCTCGCTGTGACGGAGGAGGCGCCGGGCGGGCGGACCCGCCAGCTCCCGCCGTTCCACTGCCCGTACTGCGGCGACGAGGAGATCTCGCCGTACGGGGACACCTCGGACGGCTGGCGCTGCGCGGCCTGCCTGCGCGCCTTCACGGTTCGACTGATCGCGACGGGAGTGAACGAGTGACGACCGCCGTCCGGCCCAGCCCGGAACTGGCCGCCGAGGCGAACGCCCGCTTCGAGGACATCGCCGACCCCGTGGAGCAGGCCCTCGCCGTGCTCGCCTGGGCCGGTGAGACCTTCGGCGACGACTTCGCGATCACCTCCTCGATGGCCGACGGTCTGCTCGCCCACCTGGCCAGCACCGCGATCCCCGGCGTCCGCGTGGTCTTCCTCGACACCGGCTACCACTTCGCCGAGACCATCGGCACCCGGGACTGGATCGCCAGCGCGCTGCCCATCACCCTGGTCAACGTCACCCCGCCGCAGACCGTCGCGGAGCAGGACGCCGAGCACGGGGCGAAGCTGCACGACCGCGACCCCGACCTGTGCTGCTCGCTGCGCAAGGTGCAGCCGCTGGCCGCCACGCTGGCCGGCTTCGCGGCCTGGGGCTCGGGCATCCGCCGCGACGAGTCCCCCACCCGTGCCGGCACCCGGCTGGTCGACTGGGACGCCAAGCGCGGCATGGTCAAGGTCAACCCGATCGCCGCCTGGACCCAGGACGACGTCGACGCCTACGTCGAGCGCCACCAGGTGCCGGTGAACCCGCTGTTCGAGCTCGGCTACGGCTCGATCGGCTGCGCGCCCTGCACCCGGCCGGTGGCGCCGGGCGAGGACGCCCGCGCCGGGCGCTGGGCCGGCCGGAACAAGGTGGAGTGCGGCCTGCACACCTGACGGAGGAGCTCCCCCCGCGACCGCGGGTCCCTGGAACGAGGCCCGTCCGGCACGGCAGGATCACCGCATGGCCCGTCCTCCGCGCCTCTCCCCCGACGAGCTGTCGGCCGCCCTCGCCGACCTGCCGCTGTGGTCCGGTGACGGCGAGGGGATCCACCGCACCGTGGAGCTGCCGAGCTTCCGGGACGCCGTCGCCGCGATCGGCGCCGTCGCCGACGTCGCCGAGGAGCTCGACCACCACCCCGACGTCGACCTGCGCTGGCGCACGCTGCACCTGCACCTGGTCACCCACTCGGCCGGCGGCGTGACGGCGAACGACCTCGAGCTCGCCCGCCGGATCGACGCCCTGCTGCCCGGCTCCTAGGAGAGCGGGCAGAACAGGTCGACACGGTAGCCGTCGGGGTCGGCCACGGTCGCGTAGCGCTGCCCCCACGGGGCGTCGAACGGCTCCAGGTGGACGGTGTGCCCGGCGTCCCGCACCCGGCCGGCCACCTCGTCGACTTGCGCCGGGGAGTCGCACAGCACCGCGAACGCCGAGGTGTTCCCCGCCCGCGGCTCCTCGCCGAACATGCCCTCGATCAGCGCGGCGCTGTCGATCATCAGCCGGATGCCCGCCTCGGCCTCGAGGTGCTGGGTGTCCGCCTCGACCGGCGGGAACGAGAAGCCGAGGAGCTCGTAGAAGGCGACGGCCCGGGACAGGTCGGTGGCGCACACACCCACGGCGGCGATCTGCATGCCCGGGGTCTACACCCGCCGTCCGACGGCTCCGGCCGGGACGGCGCCGCGCCGGGCCCCGCGGTGCGGGACCCGGCGCGGGCGGTCGGGTGCGGACGGTCAGCTGCCCAGGCGGCCGCCGTCCTGGCGGTAGGCCACCACGACGCTGGGTCGCGGGAACGGCCGCACCGGCAGGCGGTCGGGCCAGACGCTCGACGGGGTGTCCCGGGTCGACCCGGTGGTCTCACCGGGGTGCTGGACCGACACGAACACCGACCGGCCGTCGTCGGTGATCTCCGGTCCGCTGCACTCCGCGCCGACGGGGACGGTCAGGAACGCCTTGAGGTGACCGCGCTCGGGCCCCTCGGTCGGGACGGCGAAGAGCCCGTCGTTGGTGCCGGCGAACGTGCCGGCCTCCTGGTTGCGGGTGGACAGCACGTTGCCGTCGGTGGAGATCCACAGGTTGCCGGCCGGGTCGAACTCCAGGTTGTCCGGGCACGACATGGCGCTGACC
Source organism: Geodermatophilus sp. SYSU D00815 (assembly GCF_054050035.1). Lineage (NCBI taxonomy): Bacteria > Bacillati > Actinomycetota > Actinomycetes > Geodermatophilales > Geodermatophilaceae > Geodermatophilus > Geodermatophilus sp. SYSU D00815. The sequence goes on from NZ_JBJGYO010000023.1 coordinate 9,405, forward strand.
TGCGACTTGTCGTAGCCGGCGAAGTAGGTGCCGGGGTCTTCGGGGTCGCCGGCGAGGAGGAAGATCCGCCAGTCGAACTTCTCCCCGGCGACGTTGCCCCGTTCCTCCCACTCGATGACGTGGCCGTTGCGGTTCCCCGCCCGCTGCTCGTAGGTGCCGTCCTCGATGTCGAAGGCGAACGAGCGGGTCAGCGGGTTGGCCTCGTCGGCGCCCGGCCGGCCGTCGGCGCCGGTCCGGTTGGAGTTGTTGGTCAGCGCCGCGTAGACCCGTCCGGTGACCGGGTTGACCTGGATGTCCTCGGGCCGGTCCATCTTGGTCGGCAGCAGGCTCTCGTCCACCACGACCGGGTTGTCCGGGTCGGGGAAGTCGCCGTTCGCGTCGAGCTGCTTGCCGAGCCGGTCGGCGGCCAGCCGGGTGAAGGTGAGCACCCACGCGACGTCCTTGCCCGGGATCATCGACCGCCCGTCCCGGACCAGCGGGATCCAGCGGCCGGTGCCGTCGAACTCGCCGTCCGCGGGGAGCCGGCCGCTGCCGTCGATCCCGGCGGCCGGCGAGTCGCCGGTGAAACGGGCGACGTAGAGGTCGCCCTCCTCGAGCAGGGTCATGTTGTGCTCGCGGGTGCGCCGGTCGTTCCCCTGCGCGTACTTCTTCCTCGAGACGAACTTGTAGATGTAGTCGAACCGCTCGTCGTCGCCGGAGTAGGCGACGACCCGGCCGTCCTGGCTGATCCGGACGTTGGCCGCCTCGTGCTTGAAGCGACCGAGGGCGGTGTGCTTGCGCGGGGTCGAGGTGGGGTCGTAGGGGTCCACCTCGACGATCCAGCCGAACCGGTTGATCTCGTTCGGCTCCTGCGACACGTCGAAGCGGCGGTCGACCTCCTCCCAGCCCCGCGTGGCGGCGTCCTCCGCGCTGACGCCGTACCGGCTGAGGCGCGGCTCGCGCGGGTCCTCCTCGAGCGGCACCGTGGTGCCGAAGTACTGGTTGAAGTTCTCCTCGCCGTGCAGGGTCGTCCCCCACGGGGTGAGGCCACCGGCGCAGTTGTTCAGCGTGCCCCGCACGGTCCGGCCCTCGGGGTCCTCGCTGGTGATCAGGTACTCCGAGCCGGCGGCGGGGCCGGTGAGCCGGAAGGGCGTCTCACCGGTGATCCGCCGGTTGCGGTCGCGCTGGCCGCTGGGCCGCCACAGCGCCGACCGGCCGTCCCGCTCGATCTGAACCACCGAGATGCCGTGGGCCATGATCGCGATGCGCTTCTGCTCAGGGGTGGTCGGCGCGCCCTCCTCCGCCACCCCCGAGAACATGAGCTGCTCGTCGGTGTACTCGTGGTTGACGACGAGCAGCGCCTTCCCCCCGTCCAGGGGCAGGAAGCCGATGAAGTCGCAGTTGTAGCCGAACTGCTTGGCCTGGGCCTCGGGGGTCTGGGCGTCGATGTCGAACTCCGGTGCGTCCCGCTCGACCGGGTCACCCCAGCGCAGGACGACCGAGTACGTGTAGCCCGCCGGGACGACGACGTCGTCGAGCAGGTCCTGCTCCACCGGCTGGAACGTCAGCGCCCCGTCGGGCCGCCCACCGCCTCGGCCGCGCCCGCCCCGGCGGTCGTCGGCGGCCGCGACGCCGACCGGGCCGGCCGCCACGACCAGCGCGCTCGCGCCGGCGGCCTTCAGCAGGTTGCGCCGGCTGAAGGCGGTCTCGACGACGGCGGCGAAGGTGGGGTTGTCGGTCCGGTTCGGCACGGGCGCGTCGCAGGCGTTCCCGCACTTGTAGAAGCAGGTGGTGTGGCTGCGGCTGCCGTGGCGCAGCGAGTTCAGCACGGGGAGGAGGCGACGCCGGGGCTCGCGGATGTCCGTCATCAGGGTCCTTCGGACAGGTGACACAGGGCCTTCGGACCCTAGGCAGACGGCCGCCGGGGGCAGGTGGCCGCGAGGTGAAGCCCTAGTGACCTGTGCGGCGGGTGTGCGCTGCCTGGGCGGACGGGGCGTCCACAGGCAGCACCAGCAGCCGCAGCAACCGGTCGGCCTCGGCGTCCGGGTCCTCGGTCAGCCCGGTGTGCACCGGGCCGGGCTGGACGACGGTGCTGCGCGGGGCGGTGAGCCAGCGGAACCGCGAGCCGAGGGCCTCGCGGCCGGCCGCGCCGGCGACCGGGTCGGCCGCGCAGACGTCGGCTGCGGCCTGCAGCGCCCGGCCGATCGCCTCGGCGTCGGCCGTCGGGTCGAGCGCGCGCAGCCGGTCGAGGTCGAGGTGCACCCGCGAGCCGAGGTAGTCCCGCTGCCGGCAGTAGACCAGGACGCCGGCGTTGAGCGCCTCGCCCCGCTCGACGCGCGGCACCACCCGCAGGACGGCGTACTCGAACGTGTCCCTCACCGCTGCGTCACCCCCTCGGGCGGCGGCGGGCCCAGCCAACCCGGCCGGTTCTCCCCGCGCGGTGCCCGGCGCCGCCCGGCGCCCCCGGCGGCGGCCGCGGCCACCAGCCCCGGCAGCCAGTCGTCGCGGGCGGCCAGCCGGTCCAGCAGCTGCACCGCGTACCGCTCCCGGACGGCGGACGGCGGCTCGTCCGGCGAGGGACCCTCCAGCCACTCGTCGGGCACCTGCGCCAGCACCTCGTCGAGCAGGGGGCGGGTCACCCGCGGCGCCAGCGCGGCGTCGGCCGCGACGACGTCCGGCGCGCACTCGACGAGCGCGTGCTGGCCCGCGTCGTACGGGCGGGCGACGGCGGCACCGGCGCCGGGCCAGTGGTGGTGGAAGGTGAGCGCGGCGCCGTGGTCGATCAGGTACAGCCCGCCGTGCCAGAACAGCATGTTGGGGTTGCGCCACGAGCGGTCGACGTTTCCGACGAGCGCGTCGAACCACAGCACCCGCCCGGCCAGCCCGGGCTCGACCGAGGCGACGCCGGCCTCGAAGTCCAGCGCCCCGGGCAGGTAGTCCAGGCCGAGGTTGCGCCCCGCGGAGCGCTGCATGAGCTCCTGCACCTCGAAGTCGGGCTCGCCCACCGCCAGCTCGGCGGCGACGTCGACCGTCACCAGCGCGGGCACCGGCAGGCCGAGGGCGCGGGCGAGCTCGCCGCAGACCACCTCGGCGACGAGGACCTTCACCCCCTGGCCGGCCGCCCGCCACTTGACCACGTAGGTGCCCAGGTCGTCGGCCTCCATGAGCCCCGGCAGCGAGCCACCCTCGCGCAGCGGGGTGACGTAGCGGGTGGCGGTGACGGCGGGCAGCACAGTGCGCAGGACGTTACCGGCAGGGAGGCTGACCCCGTGGGCCTGTTCCGCGCCGCCGACCTCCACCGGCTCGCCGCCGCGCCGCTGACCTACGCCGAGGTGGGTGCGACGCGGGACGGCGTGCTGCCCGCCGGCTACGCGCACGGCGTCCGCGAGGCGGTCGTGGGGCACGGGCCCGTCGCCTTCGAGCGGGCCGTCGCCGCCGTCTTCGACTGGCGCATGCAGAAGGGGCTCGGGCTGCGCGTCCGGGCGAGCGGGTCCCCGCGGGAGGTCGGCACCGTCGTCGTCCTCACCGCCGGGCCGCCCCGCCTCGGCTACGACATCCCGTGCCGCGTCGTCTGGGCGCGCACCGACGGCGACGAGCAGGGCTTCGGCTACGGCACCCTGCCCGGGCACCCCGAGAGCGGCGAGGAGGCCTTCGTGGTCACCCGCCGCCCCCGGGGCGAGGTCGTCTTCACCACCCGGGTGTTCTCCCGGCTGGCGAGCCCGCTGGCCCGGCTCGGCGGACCGGTCAGCCGGGCGGTGCAGTCCGCCGCGCTGGACCGCTACGTCGCGGCGGTCCGGCGGGCCGCCCGGGGCTAGACGTCGCGCCGCTCCAGCAGGACGGCGGCGAGCGCCCAGGCACCGACCCCCCACACCGCGAGGACGGCGACGCCGAGCGGCCACGCCGCCGCCCCGGCCAGGAACGCGTCCTCGCCCACCCGCAGCGCGGGCAGCGCCTGGCTGAGCCACGCGGTCACCCGGCCGCCCTCGGCGGCCAGGATCGGCGGGAGCAGGAACACCAGGGCGGTGCCCAGCCCGATCCCGCCGGCGCTGGACCGCAGCGCCGTCCCGAGGGCGACGGAGAGGACGACGACCAGCGCCGCGCAGGCCACCTGCAGCCCCAGCGCGCGCAGGACGCCGGGGTCGAGCAGCGGGACGCCGCCGGGCACCGTCGTGAGCGTCCGCGCCGCGAACACGCAGCCGACCTCGAGCAGCACCGTCAGCGCCGCCGCGAACAGCGCCACGACGGCCGTCTTCGCCAGGAGCAGCCGCGTCCGGCGCGGGACGGCGGTGAACGACGACACCGCCGACCCCGAGGTGAACTCTCCCGCCCCGGTCAGCACGCCGAGGACGACGAGCACGAGCTGGCCGAAGCCGAAGCCGGTGAGCGCGACGGCCACCGCGAAGTCGGCGCGGGGGGCGTCGTCGGTGATCGCCGCACCGAGCAGGCCCAGCGGGAGGACGACGACGGCGTACACCCCGGCGCACCACCAGGTGGAGGCCAGCGACCGCAGCTTGGTCCACTCGGACGCGAGCAGGCTCACCGGGCGGCCGCCCGGTACTCGACGTCGTCGCCGGTCAGCGCCAGGTACGCGGCCTCCAGCGACGCGGTGACGCGGGTGAGCTCGTGCACCGGCACGCCGGCGGCGAAGGCGACGTCGCCCACCGCGGCCGGCGCCAGCCCGGTCACCAGGAGCGCGCCGTCGTCCCCGGGCTCGACCCGCGCGCCGGCGCGTTCGAGCGCCGCTGCCAGCAGCCGGGCGGCGGGGGTGCGGACCCGCACGGCCGCGCGGGCGCCGAGCAGCTCGTCGATCGGCACGTCGGCGAGCAGCCGACCGCGTCCGACGACGACGAGGTGGTCGGCGGTGTCCTCCATCTCGCTCATCAGGTGGCTGGAGACCAGCACCGTGCGCCCCTCGGCGGCGAGGTCGCGCAGCAGCTCGCGCACCCAGCGGATGCCCTCCGGGTCCAGGCCGTTGACCGGCTCGTCGAGCAGCAGGACGTCGGGGTCGCCGAGCAGCGCCGCGCCGATGCCCAGCCGCTGGCCCATGCCGAGGGAGAAGCCGCCGACCTTCTCGTCGGCGACGTCGGCCAGGCCGACCAGCTCGAGCACCTCGTCGGCGCGGGACCGCGGCAGCCGGTTGCTCTGCGCCAGCGCCCGCAGGTGCGCCGACGCCGTCCGCCGCGGGTGCCGGGCGCGCGGGTCGACCAGCGCCCCGACCCGCCGCATCGGCGCGTCGAGCTCGCGGTAGGGCACGCCGAGGACCGTCGCCGTCCCCGCGGTGGGCCGGGTCAGGCCGACGACGCAGCGCATCGTCGTCGTCTTGCCCGAGCCGTTGGGGCCCAGGAAGCCGGTGACGCGGCCGGGCTCGATGCGCACCGTGAGGTCGTCGACGGCCACCCGCGCGCGGAAGCGCTTGGTCAGCCCGTCGAGCTCGATCACCCGACCAGCATCGCCAGCCGGGGCCGCGCGACCGCGGAGGCGCGGCCGTCAGCCGCCGTTCGTCACGGCCGCCCGCTCGCGCTGGATGAGCTCCTTGCTGCGCAGCAGCCGCAGGAAGGTCACCACCAGCAGCCCGCCGGCCATGTTCAGCAGCGCGGTGTACCAGAACCAGCCCAGCCAGTCGGCGTAGCCGAACGGGGCGCCGGTGTGCAGCGCGCCGAAGATGATCAGCGAGTCGAGGATGGAGTGGAACAGCGACAACCCGGCGAGCACGAAGGCGCCGGCGACCGCGGCCACGATCTTCGCCGGGTCGGACGTCGTCCCGTGCTGCATGCGGGTCATCAGGGTCAGCGTGCTGCCGGCGAGCAGGGCCAGGCAGACCGCGCGCGGGTCCAGCGGGGCGTCGACGAACGTGACCGCCGACTCGACCGCCGTCGGCGCCAGCTGCGGGAACGCGGTCATGATCAGCCACATCACCACCCAGCCACCGGCCAGGTTGGCGACGAGCGTGCCGCCCCAGAGCTTGCCGAGCTGGGCCCAGGAGGCCCGCTTGGCCACCACCGCCGTCACCGGCACGAGGAAGCCCTCCGTGAACAGCTCGCTGCGGGCCAGCAGCAGCGCCACGAAGCCGATGCTGAAGGCCAGCCCGGCGAGCAGGTGGCTGCCGGTCTCGGCGAGCACCGCCAGCAGGGCGAGCACGCCGGTGGCCACCTCGAGGCCGCCGGCGAGGCCGGTGGCCAGCACCTCGCGCCAGGTGCGGTGCAGCCGCTGGGCGCCCTCGCTGACGATGGTCTCGAAGGCCTGCGACACCTCGTCCTCGGCCGGTGCGTCCGAAGCGCCGAGCTCCGCCCGGGTGTCGTACGTCGTCACGGCGCTGCGGTACCCGGGTGGCGCACGGGCACGCCTCCCCGCGCGGCCCGCGTGCGGTACGGTCCACCGCGGCGGGCCCCCCGCCGCACCCTCTGACCGGTCGCCCACGCCGCCGGCACTCGCGAGGGCAAAGGGGATCGATGTCCTCGGGGCGACCTGGAACCGGCGGTGCCCACTTCTTCGCCGCGGCCGGGTCCGCTCGACGCGTGGGGTCGACGGACCCCTGCCGCCGAGGGAGCAGCGATGACCCGCCAGAAGCACCTCAAGGACCTCGTGCGCGCGCGCATGGAGCGCACCGGCGAGCGGTACAGCGCCGCCCGCCGTCACGTGGCCGGGGCGGCCGAGCCCGGCCCCGGCTCCGCGCACGACCCCGGCTCCGAGCACGACGCGCTGCTGCTGACGCGCGTGCTGGCGGCGGCCGGCGTGGCCGACCGGGACGGCCGGCCGCTGACCGAGCCGGTGGTGGCCGGCCTCGCCGGCGGCATCGGGTTCATGTACTTCTCGTTCAGCTACGCCGGGCAGCTGCCGACGATGACGATCGTGCCGCGGGTCCACCCGCGGCCGTTCGTCGCCGGGGCGCTGGAGCGGGCCGGGATCGCGCACCGCGTGGTGGAGACGACGAGCCCGGCCAAGGCGGGGCGGGAGCTCGACGCCGCCCTCGCCGCCGGGCGCACACCGATCTGCACCGTCGACCTGGCCGCGCTGGCGCACCGCCGGTGGGTGGTCGACCTGCCGGGCGCCTCGCCGCACGACGTCGTCGTCCTCGGCCGCCGGGACGGCGACGTGCTGCTCGACGACGCCCTGGGGGTGCCGGTCGAGATGGCGGCCGACGCGTTCGCCGGGGCGCGGGCCGGGCACCGGCAGAGCAGGCACCGGATGGTCGTCGTCGAGCCGTCGGACCCGGTGGACCTCGCCCCGGCGGTCCGGGCGGCGCTCGCCGTGACCGTGCACGACCTGACCGAGGACGTGGTGCCCGGCAACTTCGCGGGCAACTTCGGCCTGCGCGGGCTGGCCAAGTGGGCCGACGCCGTCGCCGACCACCGCCGGCGGACCGGCTGGGCCCGGCTGTTCGACAGCCGGCCCGCGTTCCACTCGGCGATGCACCGGCTGCACGACTGCCTCACCGCCGAGTACTCCTCCCCGGGCGCCACCCGGCCCCTCTACGCCGCGTTCCTCGCGACGGCGGCCGACCTGCTCGACGAGCCGGCCCTGCGGGAGGCGGCGGCGCGGTACGCCGACGCCGGCCGGCTGTGGCGCCGGATCGCCGAGGAGGCGGTCGCGGGGCCGCTGGCCCCCTACCGCGACCTGTGGGCCCGGCGGACGGCGCTGCTGGGGACGCCCGACCGGGTCGAGGAGATCCGCGCGCTGGCGCAGGAGGCGGCCGACCTGATCGCCGACGGGTACTCCGGCGAGGCCGACCGGGCGGCCCGGCTGGACGCGATCGCCGAGCTCGCCACGGCCGTCGTCCCCGTGGAGCGGGAGGCCTGCGCGGCGCTGCAGCAGGTGGTCGGCGCATAACCTCGGCCGGGTGAGCGGCGAGCCGGTGGTGACCCTGCACGTGTGGGGTGTGCCGGGGCGTGCGGTCCCCGCAGCGGTCGCGCGCATGGCGACCGACCGCCGGCCGCTGCGCCGCTCCCCCGGCCTGCGCTTCGCCAAGCTGCTCGGCACCGGCAGCGGGCGCACCTTCACGGTGCGCGACTCCGACCCGCGCCGGTGGGCGGCGCTGGCGGTCTGGGACGACGACGCCGCGGCCGACGCCTTCGACCGCGGCGCCGTCGTGACCGGCTGGCGGCGGCTGGCCGAGGAGGAGTGGCGGGCCCGCCTGCGGCCGCTGGCCGCCCGCGGCCGGTGGTCGGGGCGCGAGCCGTTCGGCGCGCCGTCGCCCCGGCGGTGGGACGGCCCGGTCGCCGCCGTCACCCGCGCCCGGCTGGTACCGCGCAAGGCGGTGACGTTCTGGCGCGCCGTGCCGCCGGTGTCGGCCGACCTGCACGCCGGCCCCGGGCTGCGCCTCGCCCTGGGCATCGGGGAGGCGCCGCTCGGGCTGCAGGGGACCTTCAGCGTGTGGGAGTCGGCCGCCGCGCTGAACTCCTTCGCCTACGACCGGCCGGCGCACGCGGCCGCGATCACCCGGACCGCGCGGGAGCGCTGGTACGCCGAGGAGCTGTTCGCCCGCTTCGCGCTGCTGGACGCCGCCGGCACGGTCGGCGGGCGGGACCCGCTGGCGTGAGCGGCTGGGACCCGGCGGCGCCCGGCGTGGTGCGGCTGCCCTCCGGCCGCCTGGTGCGCGGGCGCGGCGTGCGCCGGCCGGCGCCGGACGGGCCGCTCCCGGAGTTCGGCGTGTACCTGCTCGGCCGGGCGCCGGAGCCGCCGGCCTGGGACTCGGTGTGGGTGCGCTGGCCCGACTTCCGGCTGCCGCGCGACCCGGACGCGCTGCGCGCGGCCCTCGAGGAGGCGCTGGGCCGCGCCGCCGGTCAGCGCGTCGAGCTGGCCTGCGGCGGCGGGCGGGGCCGCACCGGCACCGCGCTGGCCTGCCTCGCCGTGCTCGACGGCGTCCCCGCCGCCGACGCCGTGGCCTGGGTGCGGGCCCGCTACGACCGGCGGGCGGTGGAGACGCCGGGGCAGGCCCGCTTCGTGCGCGGGTTCTCCTGAGGAGGTCCGCGCCCGGAGGCGCGCGGGAGCGGTGTCCCCTCAGCCGGACACCGCTCGCGTGCGCACGCCGGCGGCCGGCGGGCAGCTAGAGGCAGTCGTGCACGGCCGCCCAGAACGCGGTCGGCTCGTCCTCCTCGCCGAGCCACATCCGCTGGGTGAGCAGCACCGCGGCCAGGTCGCGCGCCGGGTCCACCCAGGCCGAGGTGCCGGTGCCGCCGTCCCAGCCCCACCGGCCGGGGGTGCGCCACGGCTGCACGGCCTCGACGTCGACGCTCACGTGCAGCCCCCACGAGCGGCCGGCGCCGAGGAAGTCCTGCACCGGCGCCCGCTGCTGCGGGGTGAGCGCGTCGCGGGTCATCGCGGCCGCGGACGCCGCGCTCAGCACCGGCCCGCCGCCGTCGGCCACCGCGCAGAGGAACGCGAGCACGTCGGGCGCGGTGCTCACCAGGCCGGCGGCCAGGCTCTCGAACCGCGGCTCCCGGGAGAAGACGCCGTCCCGGCCGTCGATCTCCTCGAGCCCGCCCTCCTGCGGCCAGTACTGGACCGCGAGCCGCGCGGGGTCCACCGCCCGGAAGGCGGTGCCGGCCAGCCCCAGGGGTCCGGTGACCCGCTCGGCGAGCAGCTCGCCCACCGACCGGCCGGTCGCGCGGGCCAGCAGGACGGACAGCACGTCGCTGCAGGTGTGGTAGTTCCAGACCTCCCCCGGCTGCCCGGACAGCGGCAGCTCAGCGAGCCGCCCGAGGTACTCGTCCGGCGCCAGCTCGGGCGGGAAGCCGCTCGGCCCCACGCCGCGCTCGTCCATCGCGTCGGCCAGCGGCCCGATGTCGGGCGCCCAGCCCAGGCCGGCGGTGTTGGTGAGCAGGTGCCGGACGGTGATCGGCCGCTCGGCCGGGACGGTGTCGTCCAGCGGTCCCCCCCGGCGCGCGGTCACCCGCGGCTCCGCCAGCTCGGGCAGCCACCGGGCGACCGCGTCGTCGAGGCCCAGGACCCCGTGCTCGGCCAGCGCGAGCGTCAGCGCGCCGGCGAAGGGCTTGGTCACCGAGGCCAGCCGGAACAGCGTGCCCGGCGCCATGGGGCTGCCGCCGTCGACCGCCGTGCGCCCCACCGCGATCACCTCGGTCGCCCCGCGGTGCCGGATCGCGGCGACGCAGCCGGGGAACCGGCCGGCGTCCACCTGCGCCTGCAGCAGCCGTGCCACGTCCTCGAAGGGCATGTCCTCGAAGGGCATACGGCTTCCGACCGGGCCGGCGCCCGGGACTCATCGGTCAGCCGCTGGGTCCGAAGCGCTCCACCCGGATGTCGTGGTCGGGCACGCCGACGTCGAGCAGCAGCTGGCTGGCCGCCTCGGCGAAGCGGGCCGAGCCGCAGACGTACGCCGTCCGGCCGGGCTCCCACAGCGCCCGCAGCTCGTCGGCCATCAGCCGGGCGGCGGCCCGGTCGCCGTAGGGCTCCCGGGTCAGCACGATGAGCGCCCCGGCGTCCATGAGCTCCATGGCGTAGGGCAGCTCGACCAGCGTCCGGCTGGACACGGCGATGCGCAGCAGGTCGGTGCGCCCCAGCCGGACGGCGTGGCGCAGCATCGCGAGGAACGGGACGACGCCGGTGCCGCCGCCGACCAGCAGCGCCGGTGACTCGCCGTCCCAGACGAACCAGCCGCCGATGGGCCCGCGCACCTCCAGCCGGTCGCCGGGCTCGACGACGTCGGCCAGGTAGGTGGACACCTCGCCGTCGTCGAGCCGCTCCACGAACAGCTCCACCAGCGCGTCCCCGGGCGCCGACGCCACCGAGTAGGAGCGCTGGGCCCGGTAGCCGTCGGGCGCGGTGAGCCGGACCACGTAGTGCTGGCCGGCCAGGTGCTCCACCCGGTCGGGGACGTCGAGGCGCAGCTCCACCGTGCGCGGGATCGGGTGGCGCACCGTGGCGACGGTGGCCGTCCGCCAGCCCCCCGCGGGGGCCGACGGGCGGGTCGCGAGCTCAGTCACCCTGGTAGCGCTGCTCGCGCCATGGGTCGCCGCGGTCGTGGTAGCCGTTCTGCTCCCAGAAGCCCGGCTGGTCGCGGGTCAGCAGCGTCAGCTTGGAGATCCACTTGGCGCTCTTCCAGAAGTACAGGTGCGGCACGAGCAGCCGCACCGGGCCGCCGTGCTCCACCGGCAGCGGCCCGCCGTCGTACTCCCACACCACCCACGCCTTGCCGCCGGTGACGTCCTCCAGCGGCAGGTTGGTGGTGTAGCCGGTCTTGGACGTCGCCATGACGAAGTGCGCGTCCTCGGTGGGCTGCGCGGCCTCGAGCAGGGTGTCGACGCTGACCCCGGCGAACCAGGTGTCGAACTTCGACCAGGTGGTGACGCAGTGGATGTCGCCGCGGTACTCCGAGCGCGGCAGGGCGTGCGCCTCGTCCCAGGTCCAGGTCGTCGGGGTGGCGACCCGGCCGTCGACGGTGATGGTCCACGTCTCCGGGGCGATGCGCGGGGTCGGCTCGGCGGTGAGCACCGGCCAGTCGCGGCCGACGTCGTACTGACCGGGAGGCAGCCGCGGATCGCGCTCGCGGCGGCGGCCGAAGAAGCCGCGGGTCGGTGTGGTCATGACCGGTGTCCTCCCCACGGCCCCCGGGACGGCAGGGGCCGGTCGAACCCTAACGGCCGGACCCGGGTAAGGGTGCCCTTACGAGAGCGTGATCACCTCGTGTTGACATGGCCGCAACCTTCGGTGCGGCTTAGCGTGGTGGCTTGTGGTGACGGTGACTTCCGCGGGCCAACGACGGACCCCGAAGGCGGCCAAGACGAACTCGGTCGCGAAAAAGATCATCATGGCCGTCAGCGGCATCGTCATGGTGCTGTTCCTGATCGCGCACATGATCGGCAACCTGCACGCGTTCCAGGGGGCCGAGTCCTTCAACCACTACTCGCACTGGCTGCGGACCTTCGGTGAACCGGCCCTGCCGCCGCGGACCGTCCTCACGCTGATCGAGGTCGGCCTGGTGCTGGCGGTGGTCGCGCACATGTGGGCGGCGATCTCGCTGTGGAAGCAGGCGCGCCTGGCGCGGCCCGAGCGGTACGCGGTCAAGAAGGCGGCCGCCCAGAGCTACGCGTCGCGCACGATGCGCTGGGGCGGCGTGATCATCGCGCTGTTCATCGTCTACCACATCCTCGACCTCACGGTCGGGGTGGCGAACCCCGCCGGGCGCGACTCCACGCCCTACGAGCGGCTCGTGGAGGGCTTCCAGAACCCGATCGTCACCGCCGTCTACACGATCACGCTGATCCTGGTCGGGATGCACCTGCGGCACGGGATCTGGAGCGCCACGCAGACCCTGGGGCAGAGCAACAAGCGCCGCGAGAAGACCGTCAACCTCTTCGCGCTCGGCTTCTCGGTGCTGCTCATCGGCGGGTACCTGCTCGTCCCCTTCGCCATCCTCTTCGGGATCGTCGACTAAGGAACTCCATGCCTCTCGACCTCTTCACCGTCGGCGACCCGATCGCCGACACCAAGGCACCCACCGACGTCCCGATCAACGAGCGCTGGAGCGAGCGCCGCTTCCGCGGCAAGCTGGTCAACCCGGCCAACCGGCGCAAGATGACGATCATCGTCGTCGGCACCGGGCTGGCCGGCGGCTCGGCCGCCGCCACGCTCGGCGAGCAGGGCTACAAGGTCAAGTCGTTCTGGTACCAGGACAGCCCGCGCCGCGCGCACAGCGTCGCCGCGCAGGGCGGCATCAACGCCGCGAAGAACTACCGCAACGACGGCGACAGCGTCCACCGGCTGTTCTACGACACGGTCAAGGGCGGCGACTTCCGCTCCCGCGAGAGCAACGTGCACCGCCTCGCCGAGGTCAGCGTCAACATCATCGACCAGTGCGTCGCGCAGGGCGTGCCCTTCGCCCGCGAGTACGGCGGCCTGCTCGACAACCGGTCCTTCGGTGGCGCGCAGGTCTCGCGCACCTTCTACGCCCGCGGCCAGACGGGCCAGCAGCTCCTCTACGGCGCCTACCAGGCGCTGGAGCGGCAGATCGCGGCCGGCAACGTCGAGCAGCACGCGCGCACCGAGATGCTCGACCTGGTCGTCGTCGACGGTCGGGCCCGCGGCATCGTCGCCCGCGACCTGGTCACCGGCGAGATCAGCACCCACTTCGGCGACGCCGTGGTGCTGGCCACCGGCGGCTACGGCAACGTCTTCTACCTGTCCACCAACGCCAAGGGCTCCAACGCGACGGCGATCTGGCGGGCGCACAAGCGGGGGGCGTACTTCGCCAACCCCTGCTACACGCAGATCCACCCGACGTGCATCCCCGTCAGCGGCGACTACCAGTCGAAGCTGACGCTGATGAGCGAGTCGCTGCGCAACGACGGTCGCGTGTGGGTGCCCAAGGAGCGCGGCGACACCCGCGACCCGCGGCAGATCCCCGAGGACGAGCGCGACTACTACCTCGAGCGCATCTACCCGTCGTTCGGCAACCTGGTCCCCCGCGACATCGCCTCCCGGCAGGCGAAGAACGTCTGCGACGAGGGCCGCGGCGTCGGTCCGAACGGCCTGGGCGTCTACCTCGACTTCGGCGAGGCGATGCAGCGGCTGGGCCGCAAGGCGATCGAGGCCAAGTACGGCAACCTCTTCGACATGTACGCCCGGATCACGGGCGAGGACCCGTACGAGGTCCCGATGCGGATCTACCCGGCCGTGCACTACACGATGGGCGGCCTGTGGGTGGACTACGACCTGCAGTCGACCATCCCGGGCCTGTTCGTGATCGGCGAGGCCAACTTCTCCGACCACGGCGCCAACCGGCTCGGCGCCAGCGCCCTCATGCAGGGCCTGGCCGACGGCTACTTCGTGCTGCCGGCGACGATCAGCGACTACCTCTCCGGCGCGCCGTTCCCGAAGGTCGACGAGAGCCACCCGGCCGCCGTCGAGGCGGTCGACGGCGTGAAGGCGCAGATCCACAAGCTGCTCACCATCGACGGCAACCGCAGCGTGGCCTCGTTCCACCGCGAGCTGGGCCGGCTGATGTGGGACCTGTGCGGCATGGAGCGCTCCGAGGAGAGCCTGCGCAAGGCGCTGGACCGGATCCCCGAGATCAAGCAGGAGTTCTGGACCAACGTCAAGGTCGTCGGCGACTGGAGCTCGTTCAACCAGAACCTCGAGCACGCCGGCCGCGTGGCCGACTTCATCGAGCTGGCCGAGCTGATGTGCATCGACGCCCTCCACCGCAACGAGAGCTGCGGCGGCCACTTCCGCGCGGAGAGCCAGACCCCCGAGGGCGAGGCGCTGCGCGACGACGAGAACTTCGCCTACGTCGCCGCCTGGGAGTGGACGCCCGACGGCCAGCCGCCGGTCCTGCACCGGGAGAACCTCGAGTACGAGTACGTCCACCTCGCGCAGCGGAGCTACAAGTGACGATGACGGCCCCCGGCCCGCACACCGAGCGGCGGACCATGAACCTGACCCTGAAGATCTGGCGGCAGAAGGGCCCGTCGGTCAAGGGCAAGCTGGTGACCTACCAGGTCTCCGACATCTCCCCGGACATGTCGTTCCTGGAGATGCTCGACGTCCTCAACGAGAAGCTGATCCTCGACGGCGACGACCCGGTCGCCTTCGACCACGACTGCCGCGAGGGCATCTGCGGCATGTGCGGCGTCATGATCAACGGGCAGGCGCACGGCCCGGAGCAGACGACCACCTGCCAGCTGCACATGCGCTCGTTCCGCGACGGCGACGAGATCGTCATCGAGCCGTGGCGGTCCCGCGCCTTCCCGGTGATCAAGGACCTCGCCGTCGACCGGCGGGCCCTCGACCGGATCATCCAGGCCGGCGGCTACATCAGCGCGCCCACCGGCACCGCGCCCGAGGCGCACTCGATCCTGGTGGACAAGAAGTCGGCCGACGCCGCCTTCGACGCCGCCACCTGCATCGGCTGCGGCGCGTGCGTGGCGGCCTGCCCCAACGGCTCGTCGATGCTGTTCACCGCGGCCAAGGTGACCCACCTCGGCCTGATGCCGCAGGGCCAGCCCGAGCGCAACGACCGGGTGGTCAACATGGTCGCCCAGCAGGACCGGGAGGGCTTCGGCGGCTGCACCAACATCGGCGAGTGCTCGGCGGCCTGCCCCAAGGGCATCTCGATGGAGACCATCTCCCGGCTCAACCACGACCTGCTCGGCGCCCTGCGCGCCGGCGCACGCCCCAAGAGCTGACGCCGTCCCTCCGCGAGATCTGCGCAGTGGTGGCCCTCAGCGGCTGATGGCCGCCACTGCGCGGATCTCGCGCGGCTCGGCCGTGCTGCGTGGCGCCGCGTCGGTTTGATGTGCAAACCTGGGCGCGTGGTGCAGCCCTTCGCGTTCGACACGCTCCCCGGCCGGCCCTGCCCCATCGCGGCCTCCCTCGAGCTGGTCGGCGAGCGCTGGGCGCTGCTGGTGGTCCGCGAGGTGTCGCTCGGCAACCACCGCTTCGGCGAGATCGCCCGCGGCACCGGTGCGCCGCGCGACCGGCTCTCGGCGCGGCTGTCGGCGCTGGTCGACGCCGGAGTCCTGGAGCGGCGCCCGTACAGCACCGCTCCCCCGCGCTCGGGCTACCACCTCACGGCCGCCGGGCGCGACCTGCTGCCGGTGCTGCAGGCCCTCCTGCAGTGGGGCAACCGGTGGCTCACCGAGGAACCGCCGGTGGAGCTGCACCACGCCCCCGCCGGCCACGAGGACCACGTGATCGACGCGGAGTGGGTGTGCCGCACCTGCGGCGAACCCGTGACCGGCTCGCGCGCCGAGCGCGTGCTCACCCCCGCCGGCCGGCTGCTGTCCGGCCTGCCCACCGAGGAGGACGACGTCCGTGACCGCTGAGCTCGCCGCCGAGGGCACCGCACCGGACGGCTGGGGCGAGCCGCGCTCGCGCACGGTGACCTGGCACGACCCCATGCTCACCGCCGCCGGCGCGCTGGAGCGGTCGGGCCTGGAGACCATGCAGGCGATCCGCGACGGCGTCCTGCCGCCCCCGCCGATCGCCCGGCTGCTGCAGATGGAGTTCGTCGACGTCGCCGAGGGCCGCGTCGAGTTCCGCTGCGACCTCGACGAATCGGTCTACAACCCGATCGGCGTCGTCCACGGCGGCGTCGTCTGCACGCTGCTGGACTCCGTGCTCGGCTGCGCGGTGCACACGACGCTGCCGCAGGGCACGGGCTACACCTCGATCGAGCTCAAGGTGAACTACCTGCGCGCGGTGCACGCCACCAGCGCCCCGCTCACCGCCGTCGGCACCGTGGTCAAGCCCGGGCGCCGGGTGGCGTTCGCGGAGGGTGAGGTGCTCGACGCGCAGGGCCGCGCGGTGGCGACGGCGTCGAGCTCCCTGCTCGTCTTCCCGATCCCGGCGTAGCCGTCTACCGCGACGGGACGGCGGTCTCCGCGGGGCTGCGCTCCTCGAGCCAGGCCCACAGCGCCTCGGGCGGCAGCGGCCGGCTCAGGTGGTAGCCCTGCAGGACGTCGCAGCCGAGGAAGGTGAGCACGTCCACCGTCTCCTGGTCCTCGACGCCCTCGGCGACGAAGACCAGCCCGAGCGCGTGGGCCAGCTGCAGCGTCGAGGTGACGATGGCCTCGGCCCGCGGGCTGCCGGCCATGCCGCCGACGAAGGCGCGGTCGAGCTTCAGCTCGGTCACCGGCAGCGTGGCCAGGTACTCGAGGCTGGAGTAACCGGTGCCGTAGTCGTCGATCGCCACGCCCACGCCGTAGGCCTGCAGCCGGCCGAGCACGTCGGCGGCCCGCTCGCGGTCGGCCATGAGCAGGCTCTCGGTCACCTCCAGCACGAGCACCCCCGACGGCACGCCGTGCTCGCTCAGCAGCCGGGCGACGTCGGACGGGAACTGCTCGTCGACCAGGTTCGACGGGCTGACGTTGACCGCGACGGTCAGCCAGCGCCCGGCGTCGGCCCACCGGCGGCACTGCGCCAGCGCCAGGTCGATGACCCGGGTGGTCAGCTGCGCCATGAGACCGGCCGACTCGGCCAGCTCGATGAACTGGTCCGGGTAGACCAGGCCCTTCGTCGGGTGCTGCCAGCGCACCAGTGCCTCCACCCCATCGACCTCGCCGGTCGAGAGCGTGAGCTTGGGCTGGTAGTGCAGGACGAGCTGCCCCTCCTCGATGCCGCGGCGCAGCATGGCGACGTCCTCCAGGCGGTGCCGGCCCGACCCGTCGCGCGCCTCGTCGTACACCGCGGCGCCGGTGCGGCTGCCCTTGGCCGCGTACATGGCCAGGTCCGCCAGCTGCAGCAGCTCCTCGGCCGAGCGGGCGTGCCCGGGGCCGACGGCGATGCCGAAGCTGGCGTCGACGGTCAGGCCCATGCCGCCGAAGCGGAACGGGCGCTGCAGCTCGGAGCGCAGCCGCGCGGCCAGGGCCAGCGCGCCGTCGCCGTCGAGGTCCTCGGCCAGGACGACGAACTCGTCGCCGCCCAGGCGGGCGAGCAGGTCGCCGGAGCGCAGGTGCTCGGCCAGCCGCGGCCCGACCTGGCGCAGCAGGGCGTCGCCCGCCGCGTGCCCGAGGGAGTCGTTGATCTCCTTGAACCGGTCGAGGTCGATGACGACGACCGCCATCTGCCCGCCGGCGGCGAGCCGCTGGTCGGCCTCCCGCAGCGCCTCGTACACGGTGCGCCGGTTCGCCAGGCCGGTGAGCTCGTCGGTGCGCGCCTGCCGCCGGCTGTCGGCGAGGGCCCGCACGTCGCGGAAGGTCAGGGCGGTCCGGGCGAGGGCGGCCAGCACGGCGCCGAGCGCCAGCACTCCGGCCAGGGGGTCGCCGCCGTCCTGGTAGCCGTGGAAGAGCAGGCCGAGGGCGGCGATGGCGCACGCCGCCGGCACCACGAGAGCGGTGGCGCCCTCCGGCCGGTACGGCTCGGCCTGGGCCCGCGGCAGGCAGGCGGCGACGCCGAGGCACCCCAGCGCCAGCCCGTAGCCGGCGTCGAGGGAGCCGGACTCGTAGCCGCCGTGGACGAGCCCGTAGAGGAAGAGGGTGTCGGTGACCGCGAAGACGGCCACGCCCCCGGCCAGCCACCACCAGCAGCCGCCGGCCCCGCGCCCGATGACCACCAGCGCGGCGGCGACGAGCACGAGCAGCAGCAGGTCGGCGATGGGGTAGGCGGCGCCGGCGAGGACCACGGCGACACTGCCGCCGGTCAGCCGCAGCGCCGCGCCGAGCGCGAGGGTGGCGGCGAAGGCGGCGACGGTGAGGCCGGTGACCACGCCGTCGAGCAGCATGCTCGGGGTCAGCCGGCGCACGCGCGAGCGCAGCATGAGGAACAGCGCGACGTAGGTGAGCGGGTAGAAGCCGACGAAGCCGAGGTCGGCCCACGAGGGCCGGGGCACGACGGCGGCGTCGCGGTAGAGCAGCTGGTGCACGACCGCGCCGGCCAGGTAGGAGCCGGCGCCGGCGGCGAGGAACCGCCACGCCGCGCGGTCCTCGGCGGCGACGCGCGACCGCAGGACGAGGACGACGACGAGGCCGACGAGGAACAGCACGTGCCCGCCGCCGGCGAGCACCCCCCAGACGCCCGTCGCCCCGAGACCGGTGGCCAGCAGCGAGAGCAGGTAGGTCCCGCCGAACGTGGCGGCGATCGCGCGCACGGCGGCCAGCGGCCGGTCGGCGCTGCGCCGGTCGTACGGGCGCCGCTCGACGCCGATCCGCATCAGGACCATGCGAAGGGCATCGGCCGTTCTCCTCCCGGGCTGCAGCCGGACACCCCCTTCGGGTGGCATCGGTGCGACGATCCGACCCCGACCAGGAGGGACGAGATGGCGAGCTGGGACGACGTGAGCCGGGCGTGCCTCGCGCTGCCGGGCACAGAGGAGGTCGTGTCGCGCGAGGGCCACCGGCAGTGGCGGGTGCGGGACAAGTCCTTCGCGTGGGAGCGGCCGCTGCGCCGGCGCGACCTCGAGGAGCTCGGCGAGGCCGCCCCGGACGGTCCCGTGCTGGCCGCCTCGGTGCCCGACGAGGGCGCCAAGTTCGCCCTGGTCGCCGACGAGCCCGAGGTCTTCTTCACCACCGCCCACTTCGACGGCTACGCGGCCGTGCTCTGCCGGCTGGACGCGCTCACCGGTGAGGCGCTGACCGAGCTGGTCGGCGAGGCCTGGGCCTGCCGCGCCCCGAAGCGGCTGCTGGCCGAGCACCGCGGGACCTGATCGTCGGTCTTGCGGATCTCTTGCGCCTTCCTCGCGGGCCCGGTGCGGGACGCCGCGCAGAGTCCGTTCTGCCGGCCGGCGAACGCCCGGGCGGAGCGGAACGAGAAGGAGATCTCGGCATGCGGGTCCTCACTCCCGGCCGGGCGCGCACGACGAAGAGGGTGGCCGGCTCGGTCGCCGTCCTCGGCGTGGCCGCCGCGGTGGCCGGCCTCGGCACCTACAGCACCTTCACCGACAGCACGAGCCCGGTCGGCACGCAGGTCGACACCGGCGTGCTGTCGCTGTCGCTCACCAGCGGTGGCGTGGCGGCGACCCAGCCGTTCGCGGGCGGCGCGCTCATGGCCGGCGACTCGATCAGCGAGGTCCTCGACCTGGTCAACGACGGGACGACGGCGTTCGGCTCGGTCACCATGCGCATGACCGCGACGTCGTCGAGCATCCTGGACAGGGACGCGACGCACGGCCTCCAGCTGCGGGTGCAGTCCTGCACGCAGCCGTGGAGCGGCGGGAAGGGCGCGTTCTCCTGCCCCGGCACGCGCAGCACGGTGTACTCGGGCCCCGTGGTGGTCACCGAGGACCTGACCGGGGCGGCGAGCCTCGCGCCCGGCGGCACCGACCACCTGCTGCTCACCGCCAGCCTGCCGGAGTCGGCGAACGGCTCGGCGTACCAGGGCCAGGCCAGCACCCTGAGCCTGACCTTCGAGGGGGTGCAGCGTGCGGGCGGCGACCGCTGAGCACAGCGAGGTGACCTACCTCGCCACCGTCGTCCTGCCGTACCACGACGTGCGCAGCGCGGCCCGCGGGCTGCGCTCGGAGCTGCGGCACCGCGTGGCCGCCGTGGGCGGCGGGGACGCCGACTGGGACAGCCTGGTGCTCTCCGGCCCGGTGCCGGTCAGCGACGGCCTCGGGCGGCCCTGGTTCGAGTACACGGCCGCCGTCCGCGGCCCGGCCGGTGCGGAGGTCGCCGTCCGTCAGTCCTGACGGGCGGCGGCCACCGCCGCCAGGTGCCGCTGCTTGTCCGCGTCCGGCAGGAAGCTGGCGTGGAAGCTGTTCTCGGCCAGCCGCCGGCGCTGCGCCGGCGTCAGGCCGAGGGCGCGGGTCACCGCCGCGACGTTGTCGTGGAGGTACCCGCCGAAGTAGGCCGGGTCGTCGGAGTTGACGGTGGCGACCAGGCCGGCGTCGAGCATGGCGCGCAGCGGGTGGTCGGCCAGCCGGTCCACGCAGCGCAGCGCCACGTTCGACAGCGGGCACACGGTCAGGGGCACCTGCTCCTCGCGCAGGCGGGCCACCAGGTCGGGGTCCTCCAGGCTGCGGATGCCGTGGTCGACGCGCTCGACGCCGAGGCGGTCGAGGGCCGCCGCCACGTACGCGGGCGGGCCCTCCTCGCCGGCGTGCGCCACCCGGTGCAGCCCCTCGTCGGCGGCCCGGGCGAACACCCGCTCGAAGAGCTCGGGCGGGCGGCCGGCCTCGGCGCTGTCGAGGCCGACGCCGATGACGAGGTCGCGGTAGGGCAGCAACCGGGGCAGCAGCTGCTCGGCCTCGGCCGGATCGCGGTCGCGGAGGAAGCACGCGATCAGCCGGGCCGTCAGGCCGTGCCGCTGCTCGGCGGCGGCGAACGCCTCGCCCACCCCGTCGAGCACCACCTCCAGCGGCACCCCGCGGGCCAGGTGGACCTGCGGGTCCACGAACACCTCGGCGTGCCGCACGCCCTGCCCCGCCGCCCGGGCCAGGTAGGCCTCGGCCAGGTCGGTGAAGTCCCGCGCGGTCCGCAGCACGCCGGCGAGCTCGTAGTACAGGTCGAGGAACGACTGCAGGTCCGAGAACGCGTACGCCCGGCGCAGCTCGTCGAGGTCGGGGAAGCGCAGCGGCGTCCGGTTGCGGGCGGCCAGCTCGAGGGCGAGGCCCGGCTCGAGGGTGCCCTCGAGGTGCACGTGCAGCTCGGCGGTGGGCAGCGGGGGGACGTCGTCCGAGGGGGTGTCGTCGGCGGGGGTCACGCCGCGCATCCTGCCCCGGTCAGGCCAGGTCCATCGCCTCGGCGGTGAGGGTGACCGACCGCAGCCGCTGCTCGGTGGTCGGCGACTGGTGGGCGACGATCAGCTCGTCGGCGTCCGCCTGCTTGGCGAACCCCTCGAGGAAGTCGCGGACCTCGTCGCGGGTGCCGACGGCGCTGTACGTGAGCATCTGCTCCACGTGCCGCCCGGCCGGCGACTCCAGGAGCAGGTCGGCCTCCTCGTCGGAGTAGGTGCGGTCGCGCCGGCCGAACAGGCCGACGGCGCGGATCCGGCGGGTCTCGTCCAGCTGCCGCTGGGCGTCCTCGCGGGAGTCGGCGGCCAGGACGTTGACGCCGGCGATCACGTACGGCCGGTCGAGCTGCGCCGACGGGCGGAACTCCTGGCGGTAGGCGGCCACCGCGGGCTCCAGCATCTGCGGCGCGAAGTGCGACGCGAAGGCGTAGGGCAGCCCCAGCGCCGCGGCGAGGGTGGCGCCGAACATGGACGAGCCGAGGACGTAGAGCGGCACGTCCGACCCCTTGCCGGGGATCGCGTCGACGCCGGGGACGCGGGACTCGCCGGCCAGGTAGGCCTGCAGCTCGAGCACGTCCTGGGGGAAGCGGTCGGCCGAGCGCTCGTCCCGGCGCAGCGCGTACATGGTGTTCTGGTCCGACCCGGGCGCGCGGCCGAGCCCGAGGTCGATCCGCCCCGGGTACATGGCCTCGAGCGTGCCGAACTGCTCGGCGATGGTCAGCGGGGCGTGGTTGGGCAGCATGACGCCGCCGGCGCCGAGCCGGATGGTGCGGGTCTGCGCCCCGACGTGCGCGATCAGCACGCTGGTGGCCGACGAGGCGATGCTCGGCATGTTGTGGTGCTCGGCGTACCAGACCCGCGACCAGCCGGTCTCCTCCGCACGCTG
This sequence comes from Geodermatophilus sp. SYSU D00815, assembly GCF_054050035.1. Taxonomy (NCBI): domain Bacteria; kingdom Bacillati; phylum Actinomycetota; class Actinomycetes; order Geodermatophilales; family Geodermatophilaceae; genus Geodermatophilus; species Geodermatophilus sp. SYSU D00815. Next base: position 31,390 of record NZ_JBJGYO010000023.1, read on the forward strand.
CGCCAGCGCGACGCTGGCGGCGATGCTCTCGCTCACGGTGCCGCCCCGGGAGATCGGAGCGAGGTCGAGGACGGACAGCGGGATGCGCATGGGGTGCCTTTCACGAGGGGTGCGCTCAGGGCAACCGCGCCGGCGCCCCGAGGCTTCCCGCCCTTACCCCGGCCGAGCAGGCGGGCGGCGTCGTACCGGCCAGCAGCCCGCGGATCACCGGCTCGTCGTCGACCACGAGCACGCGCGGCGCGCCGGGCTCGAGGTCGGGGTCCGCAGGGTCGGGGCGGAGGTCGTCGTCATGCCGAAACCGTGCGCCCGCTGCCCGTGCACCGGCTGGGCGCCGGGGTGGAACTGCCGGTCAGCGGCTGCCCAGCGCGTCCGGGGCGCGGTCAGCGCGCCGCCGTCGGGGTGCGGCGTCGAGCGTGCCGCCCCGCAACGCGACCAGCCACCCGACCAGGACGACGTTCGCGGCCAGGTCGATCCCGGCGCCGTAGCGGACCCCGAGGAGGTCGGTCTCCAGGCTCGCCCGCGTGGCCGAGGCCGGGTCGAGGTGCCGCCCGGGTCCGCCGTCCTCCGTGGCGTGGTCGGCGTGCTGCACCTGCAGCAGCGCCGCCTGCAGGCGGTAGTCCGCCGCCGCGCTGAGCCCGAGCTCCGCGGTCCCCACCACGGTGGCCGCCGCCGCGACGAGCAGGGCACCGGCCACGACCTTCCGCGCCGAGCGCAGGTCCGCACCCATGCGCCGACGGGCGAACAGCAGCGCCCCCAGCACCGCCGCGTAGAAGACCGGGAGGCTGAGCGCCGAGAACTCCAGCCAGCTGACGAACGGGCCCTGGCTGCGCTCGATCGCCCCGACCGCGCCCTGGACGGCGACGAGGACGAAACCGTCGGCGGCCGCGAGGAGCACCGCGAGGACGGTGACGACTCCCCAGGGGAACGGCGCCGGGCCCAGGACCGCCCGGAGGCGCTGCCGGCCCGGCGACCGGCGGACGGCCACGGTGGTCACGGCGTGATCTCCCAGCCGAACATCATGGCGTGGTCCTCGTGCGCGAGGTTGTGGCAGTGGGCGACGTACTGCCCGGTGAAGTCGCGGAACCCGCGGTAGATGATCACCGACTCGCTGGGATCGAGGGCGACGAGGTCCTCGCGCGAGTAGTCGTCGGGGTGCCCGGGGCTGCCGTTGCGCGCGGTCACGTCGCGGTTGTTCCGCATGACGACGCGGTGCTCCTCCATGTGCAGGTGCATGGGGTGGACCCAGCCGCCGCCCCCGTTGCGGATCTCCCAGAGGTTGAAGCTGCCGACCTTCTGCTGCGCCAGCGGCGTCTTCCCGGCCCGGTTCTTCAGGCTGGCCGCGGGTTTCGACGGGTCGAATGCCTCACCGTTGATCAGCCACTCGGCCTCCCCGCCCGCGCTGCCGCGCTGGAGCTCGAAGATCATCCGGTTGTCGAGCATGCTCTGCCAGTTGCTCGGCAGGGGCGGAAGCGCGCGCAGCGCCCTGCCGTCGGAGACGACGCTGTTGTCCTCGACCATCTCGGGTCCCTCGATGACGATCTTCATGATCGGCACCTTGTACTCCCTGTCCGGCGAGAACCGCGACGAGTTCGACCACATGCGGCCGTCGGGCATCTTCATCACGTTCGTCAGGTAGATGACGTCGCCGTCGCTGGTCGGCGAGCCGTCCATGTACCGGGAGAAGTCCACGACCATCTCGCGCCGCTTCGCCGGCCAGAGCTCGAACGAGTCGCGGGTGAACGCGAACGGCACCAGGCCGCCGTCGGAGGCGATCTGCAGCCACTTCATGCACTGCTGCCCGTCGGGGATGCGGTACTGGCCCTGCAGGTCGGCGTCCTTCAGCCCGAGGTCGCGCGCGGCCACCGGGCCCTTGGTGGAGGTCATCAGCTGCAGCTCGTAGACGCGCGCGATCGACGCGTCGAGGAAGCGCAGCCGGTACTTGCGCCGCTTGACGCGCAGCGTCGGGTAGGCGACGCCGTTGACGGTGAAGACGTCGCCGACGAAGCCGTGGTTCGGGAAGTGCTTGAAGAACGTCGTGCCCCACCACTCCGGGTGCGCCCTGTTGCCGGACTCCGGGAACTCCGCGTCGTGGATGTCGTGGTGCGTGGTGACGCCGTCGTCGAGACGGCAGTCGTAGAGGGCCAGCGGGATGTCGTACTGGACGTCGAACGCCCCGTCCGGCCGGTCGGTCCGCTTCCCCGGCAGGCGCAGGCCCCTGGTCTCGTCACCCGGGTCGAGCACCGGGTCGTAGATCGGGTAGAGCCCGACCATGCCCTTGTAGACGTTGGACCCCGTCTGGTCCATCCGGTGGTCGTGGAACCAGAAGAAGCTCTGCTTCTCGCGGTCGTCGCCACCGGCCGGCCAGTTGAGGTAGAGGTTGTCGCACCACTCACCCGGCCGGTAGCCCTCGTACTTCGGGCCGTTGCGCATCGAGTAGTGCGGGTTGCCGTCGCTCTCCGGCGCCGTGTGGGCGTTGTGCAGGTGAGTGAGGAACGACAGGTCGTGGGTGCCGAAGTCTCCCCGGTCGAGGCCGAGCGGGTTGTCCTCGAGGTCGTTCGCGAACCGCACGAGCACCGGCCTGCCGTACTCGGCGTTGATCATGGGGCCGGGGAACGTGCCGTTGAACCCGTAGATCGTGCTGGGAGGCAGCGCGATGCCGGCCGCGCCGACGGTCACCGGTCGTCCGGAGGTGTCGAAGGCGTTGGTGAACGTCCCGTCGGCCTTGACGGGCCGCACCTTCGACGTCGTGAAGGAGTGCGCCCGGGTCTGCAGCTGGATCCGGTAGACGATCGGGTCCGGGTAGCCGACCCGGCGATCGGTCGGCCAGAGCTGGTGCCGCTCGTTGTTCAGCGAGCTCTGCTGGCCCGGCCCGGGACCCGGCGCGCCGCCGGGCAGGCTGCCGGGGTCCGAGACGGGCGCGAGCGCCTTGGGGATGGGCAGCTCGTCGGTGAACGGGCTCAGGACCAGCGGGCTGGTCGGCCACACCTCGGTGTAGATCGAGTCGGCCACGGCGATGGAGGCCGCGCCGAAGAGCCCGTCGGCGGACAGGAGCCCCCGCTGGGACAGCGACGGCCCGAGGACGGCGCCCGCTGCCGAGAGGCCGACCGCGCCGGCGAAGCCGGCGCCGAGGCGCAGGAACATGCGCCGGGACACCTCGCGCGGGCTCGGGGGTTCCTCGCGCTCGTGGATCACGGCGGAGGCGGACGACGGTCGTGCGGTCGGAGCCATCGCGGACTCCCTCTCTGCTTGCCCCGTTCGGCGATGGCAAGGAGGGTCCGCGCCGCGCACGGGCCGGCACAGCCGTCAACAGGGGGGAGGTCGCCCCGAAAGTTGGGGGTCGCAACCATCCGGTTCCGATACCGGCGGATCCGGGACCGGCGGCTCCCCGTCCGGCCGGTCCCGGGCCTCCCTCAGCGGCTCTGCAGGGCGTCCAGGGCGACGGCCATCGCGGCGGCGACGCGGAAGTCCAGCCGCGGGTCGGGCACCGTCACGGTGTACCGGTCGCGGATGGCCTTGCGCCGCTCGCTGACCAGCACCGGCTGGCCGGTGGCGGTGTCGACGAAGTCGAAGTGGAAGACGAAGGGCACCCAGATGTCGCCGAGGTAGGGGATGAACTCCCAGATGCGGCGCAGGATCGCGATGACCGGCCGCCGCTCGCGGCCGACGGCGGTCAGGCCCGGGGCGGAGAGGTTCCAGGTGGAGCGCAGCAGGCTGGCGCCGAACTGCTTGCTGAAGCTGCCGAGGGGCACGCCGTTCTCGTCCAGCACGTCGTGCTCGGCGTGCACGTCGAGGCGCTGGCGGGCCTTGAACGAGAACACCCGCCGGGTCTTCGACTCGTCGGTGTAGAAGTTCACCTCCTCCTTGAGCTTCATCCGCCGCTGCTCGGCGAACGCCAGGAGCTGCCCCTCGCTGCCGTCGGGGTTGGCCGCACGGATCTCGTAGCGGTTGACCATCACGGTGATCCGCTGCGCGACGAAGAACTTCGGCACCACCATGGCGGCCGACGGCTGCCCTCCGGCGGGGACGGTCATGGGACTTCTCCAGGGGTCGGACGACGGATGTCGTGCCCATCCTGGCGGACGTTCCCGTCCCCGTTGTCCCTGCGGTGCCGCGGGACTAGCTTCGGCGGCCGCATCGGTGCGGGGGACGACGCGATCGGCACCCATCCCCGGAGGCAGCGATGCTGAACGACAGCAGGGTCGAGGCCAACATCCCCGCCGCCGACCTGCAGCGGGCCAAGGACTTCTACGCCGACAAGCTGGGCCTGACGCCCGTCCGCGAGATGGACGGGGTCTCCCTGGCCTACGAGACCGCGGCCGGCACGCGGTTCAACCTCTACGAGACCGCCTACGCCGGGCAGGCGGGCCACACCATCGCCCAGTGGCACGTGGCCGACATCGAGTCGGAGGTGCACGACCTCAAGGCGAAGGGCGTCGCCTTCGAGGTCTACGCCGACATGCCTGGCGTCTCCTGGGACGGCGAGATCGCCGCGCTGCCCGGCGTGGGCCGCGCGGCCTGGTTCCGCGACAGCGAGGGCAACGTCATGTGCCTCGACCAGTCGGAGACCTGACCCCGGCCCGCCGTCCCTGGAGAACCGCGCGCCGGGGCCCGGTCGCCGTCGTGCCCGGCGGCGCTCAGCCGCGGTGCTCGACCACCTCGACGGTGCCGTCGGCGGTCACGACCGGGTGCTCGGAGGTGCTGTCGGACAGCGGCATCTCGCGGGCGACGTTGCCCGGCGCCCGCCGCGCCGACTCGGCGACCGGGGCGGTGCGCTGGGCGGGGGTGCGCAGCGGCGGCTTCGGCAGGGCGGAGGGCTCGGCCCGGCCCCACTCGGTCTCGACGTCGGTGAGCAGGGCCTCGAGGTACGCGCGCAGCTGGGTGCGGCAGGCCTGGGCGAACGCCTTGAGGTAGGCGACCTGCTCCTCGAGCTCCTCGGTGGTGGCGGTGCGCGGCGCGGCGACCTCGGTGGCGCCGGCGGGCTCGCCGCCGACCATCCGGGCGGCCGCCTCGTGCGCGGCCTGGATGATCCCGCCGGCCGTCTCCCGGGCGTGCTTGAGCTGCTCCTCGTAGCGGGCCCGGGCGTCGGCGGTCATCTGCCGGCTGAAGTCCTCGGCCTCGGCGACGTAGGCGTCGGCGGTCTGCTGCGCGGTGGCCAGCAGCCGCACCGCCTGGTCGCTGGGCGGGACCGGCACCGAGGCGTCCTCGACCTGCTGCTGCAGGGCGTGCACCTGGTCGCGCAGCTCCGCCTTCTCGGCGTAGAGGCGGGCCAGCTCCTGCGCCGTCCGGTTGAGGAAGCGGTCGACCTCCTCCTCGTTGTAGCCCGGGTGCAGCATCGTGCCGCGGTTGAACCGGACGCTCTGCACGTCGGCCGGGGTGATCCTTCTCCCCCGGTCCTCGGCCCCGTGGGCGTCGCTGGTCATTCGGTCACCTCTCCGTCGACGTTCGGGCTCTGCCGGCTGGGCGCGAAGACCTCCGACTGGATCCGCTCCGGCGGCACGCCGTCCGCCAGGAGTCTCGCCTGCGTGTCCTCCACCATGACACCCGGCCCGGCGATGTACACGTCGCGGCTGCGCCAGGGCCCGTGCCGCGCCACGACGTCACCGACGTCGCCGTGCTCCAGCGCCGACTCCTTGTCGTCGGACACCGCGTAGTGCACCGTCAGCCACCCGTTCTCGGTGGCCAGCCGGTCCAGGTCGGGCCGGTCGTAGAGCTGGTCCTCGACCCGCGCCCCGACGTACAGGTCGACGCGGCGCTTCGGGCCGAAGCGGGCCACCTGGTCGACGAGCGCCTTGAGCGGCGCCAGCCCCATGCCGCCGGCGACCAGCAGCAGGTCGCGGTCGGAGGCGGTGTCCAGGCCGAGGTGCCCCAGCGGCGGCCCCAGCCGGAGCACGTCGCCGACGGTCACCTGGCGCACCAGCGCCGAGCTGACCGGCCCGCCGTCGCGCGCCTTGACGTGCAGCTCCATGACGCCGTCGGGGCGCGGCGCGTTGGCCGGCGAGTAGTAGCGCCACAGCTTGGGCCGCAGCTCGGTCTCCAGGGAGATCGACTGGCCGGGCTTGTACCCGAACGGGGCGTGCGGCTTGATCCTGAGGACGGCGACGTCGAACGTGCGGCGCTCGTGCGCCACCACGTCGGCGTCCCACCAGGCCGGCTGGTCCGCGGCCGACTCGGCCGCCTCGATCATGACCTTGGCGACCAGCTGGTAGGCCGCCGTCCAGTCCTGGGCGAGGTCGGCGTTCCACTGGTCGTCGAAGTGCTCGAGCGTGGCCAGCAGGCTGGCGCCGACCGCCGGGTAGTGCTCGGCGACGGTGCCGAACTTGCGGTGGTCCCGGCCGAGCGCCTGCAGGATGGGCACCAGCGTGTCGAGGTCGTCGACGTAGTGGACGATGTCGCCGAGGGCCTTGAACAGCCGGTCGCGCTGGTGCGCCATCGACACGGGGAACAGCCGCCGTGTCTCGGGGTGGCTGAGGAACAGGTGGGAGTAGAAGTACAGCGGGGCCTCGTCGCCGGCGGCCGCGGCCTTGGCGAAGTTGGCCCGCATCGCGGGGATGTCCACGCGGAGGATCCTCCGGGCTCAGGCCGGCGCGGGCGCGGTGACGATCTCGTCCCGGTGGGCTCCCAGGACCTCTCCGACGGTACCGATGTCCTCGGCGGGGACGCCGAGGGAGGTCAGGGTCGCCACCAGGTGCTCGACCACGCGGTCGAAGTCCCCGGGTGTGATGCCGAGGCGATCGTGCGCGGCGGCGAGGTCGCGCCCGGCGTAGCCGGCCGGCCCGCCGGTGACCTGCACGAGCAGCGCCGTCTGGTGGCCCCGCAGCTTGCGCAGGTCGACGTCGTCGAAGTAGTGCGACAGCTGCGGATCACCGACGACGCGCTCGTAGAAGTCGTCGACCGCAGCGCGGATGCCCTGCTCCTCGCCCAGCCGCTGGTAGATCGACATCACCCTCTCGCCTTCTCCCCCGTGATGCCGGCTCGGCCCCCACCTTGTCATGATGGCCGGCACATCACTACCCGGGGTCTCACGGTTACCGCCAGTCGAGCGACTCGGCAGGGAGCCGCCGGACTCAACCCGAGAACGGCGAGAAGGCCTCCCGGGCACTTCGTCAGATCGTGGAGGTGCGTCGTCCGTCGGCGCCGGGGGGCCCGGCCCGCATCATCGTCCGGTGCCGCAGGAGGCGGCGCGGGACGACGGTCAAGGAGGACTCCGGTGCACGTCCGTGCCTGCACGCGGCCTCCGGTCGTCTGCCTCCCCTCGGCCCGGCGCCGGCCCGCCAGGCGCGGGATCCCCCGCTGGGTGCACCCCTTCGCGCAGGAGCCGGCGGACCGCGGTGACGGCCCGGACGAGGCGCCCGAGGGGCGCTGAGCGGGTTCACGCAGGCGAAACGCGCCGGCCGTAGCGTGCGGCCGCGTGAGCGAGCACCAGGTCGTCGACGTCCCCGCCGTGTCCGGGCGAGCCGTGCGGCTCGCCGAGAACGACGTGCTGCGGGTGGTGGACGTCGAGGGTCAGCAGGTCGCCGACCTCGTCGCCTTCACCGGGCCCGGGCTCGGGGAGCGGCTGTCGCAGGGCTTCACCCGGATGCTGCACGGGTCGACACGGGTGGGCGGGCCCGGCGCCCGGCTGCACTCGGACCTCGGCCGGCCGCTGCTCGAGATCGTCACCGACCCGCTCGGCGTGCACGACCTGCTCTACCCGCCGTGCAACGAGCTGTACTACCGGGAGGTGCACGGGCTGGCCGGAAAGACCGGCTGCCGCGAGCACCTGACCTCGGCGCTGGCACCGTTCGGCGTGCCGTTCGCCGCCGTCACCGACCCGTTCAACGTCTTCATGAACACCGCCGTGGGCGGGGACGGGCGGCCGGTGATCGCCGCACCGCTGACGACGGCCGGCGACTTCGTCGAGCTCCGCGCCCTCACCGACCTGGTCGTGGGCGTCTCGGCCTGCGCCGCCGACATGGGCCCGTGCAACGGCGGCCGGTGCACCGGGCTGCGGCTGGTCGTCAACCCGCCGGCCGCGAGCGCGGCGGCGTGACGGCCTGCGGGCCGGCGTCCGCCCGCCACCGGGCGCGCCAGTCGGGCGCGTCCCAGGGGTCCATCGAGTACGCGGTCTCGCGGCTGACCAGCCCGTCGCGGAACTCCGCGAGGTCGACGCCGAACAGCCACGGGCCTTCGTCGTAGCGCAGCTGCAGCTCGACGAACCAGGTCGCGCCACCGCCCCGGACGCGGTCGATGGTGAAGTCGACCCGGGCGGGGTACTGCCGTCGCCACGCGCGGAAGTTCTCGACGCCGACGAACCGCTCCCCCGACTGCGGGAACTCCAGCACGGCGTCCGGGGCGTAGATCTCGTGCGCGGTGTCCGGGTCGGCCGCGTCGAAGTAGCGCCGCATCGTCGCCCGCACGGTGTCGGCGTCGAGGTCACCGGCGGGGGGCGTCGTGGGCACGGCGGTGCTGTCGGTGGCGCGCCAGGGCGCCCGCCACGCGGGGGGCTCCCACGCCTGGGCCCAGTAGATGGACTCGCGGGACACCTTGCCGCCGGTGAACTCGAGGATGTCGACGCCGAAGTCCCACGGGCCGTCGTCGTAGCGGACCCCGAGCTCGGCGGCCCAGACGTCGTCGCGGCCGCGGACCCGGCGCGGGACGATGTCGACGCTCTCCGCCGGGTACGCGCGCCTCCACTCGAGGAAGTTCGGGACGCCCTCGAACCGCTCGCCGGACTGCGGGAACTCCAGCACGGCGTCGGCGACGTAGATCTCGTGCGCCCGTTCCTCGTCGCCGTCGGCGCTGCAGTCGATGTAGTGCTGCAGGGTGGCGCGCACCCCGGCCTCGTCCATGCCGCCCCCTCACCGGTACCGGGGCTTTCCGGATGGCGGTCGAAGGTAGACCCGGGGGGTGCGGACCGGTAGCGGTCCGACGCCCCCAAAGCAGGGGCGTCGCGGCGCGCCGGCCGCTAGCGTGCGCGCGCATGACGCCGAGCCGCAGCCGACCTCCCGCGGTGGCCGACGAGCGCACCCAGCTGCTCGGCTGGCTGGGCCTGCAGCGGGCGATCGTGCACTACAAGTGCGAGGGCCTGGCCGACGACGACGCGCACCGCGCGCTGCTGCCGACGTCGCCGCTGACCACCGTGGCCGGGGTGGTCGCGCACCTGCGGTGGACCGAGCACTGCTGGTTCGACGTGATCTTCGCCGGCGGTCCGGAGGACGCGAACCCGCAGTTCGGCGACGTCGCCGACGCCGACTGGCAGGTGGCCGGGATCCCGCTCGCGGAGCTGCTCGGCGAGTACGAGCGGCAGTGCGCCCGGTCGGACGAGATCGTGGCCGGGGCCTCGTTCGACGACGTGGCGGCGCACGGCCGGTACGGCGGGGAGACGCTGCGCTGGATCCTGCACCACATGCTCGAGGAGACCGGCCGGCACGTGGGGCACCTGGACCTGCTGCGCGAGCAGCTCGACGGCACGAAGGGCTACTGGTAGCCCCTGCGCGACCCGGCGCGCCGGCCGCACCGACACGCCCGGCGAGCTGCCGGTGTTCCGGAACGGCCCGTCCGGGGCATGCCCGCGCCGTCACACGGCGTAGCGAGCGCGCAGCGGTACGGGAGCGGGGATGGGGCGGTACGAGGGGGAACACCGGGCGACCACGGAGACCGGACGACATCGGGTCTGGCCGCCGGCCAGGGCGGCCCGGCCGGCTCTGCTCACCGCCGGGGGCGGTCTCGCGGTCGCCGCGCTCAGCGCCACCCTGCTGAGCGGACCGGACGCCGTCCCGGAGACGACCGAGGACGCCGCGGCGGACCCGGTGCGCCCGCCGGTGGCCGCGCCCGGTGACCTGCCGGCCACCGACGACCCCGCGAGCGGGATCGGCCTGGCCCGGCTCCTCGACCGCGTCACCAGCAGCGCCAGCGGGTTCGTCGCGAGCCCGGCGGCCGTGCCCGCGGAGGAGCCCGCTCCGGGGACCACGACGCCCGCGAGCTCGGCTCGACGGTCGGCCGCACCGCAGGATCTCCTGCCCCCCGCCCTCTCCGTGCCCGCGTCCCCGCCGCCCGAGGCGGTGGACCTGGCCCGGCCCGGCCCCGCGAGCACTCCTCCGCCGCCGGTGGCGGTTCCGGTCCCGCAGGTCGTGGCCCCCCCGCCCACGGGGGTGCTCGGCGCCTCGGCCGTCGAGCCCACCGACGCCGACGTCCCGGTCGACCCCGCTGCCTACGGCCGGCACGCGGCACCCCCGGCCGACGAGGGTCCCGCCGGGGAGGGGCGGACCGTCGTGGAGGAGGTGCCGGAGGAGCCGCAGCCCGTCGTCGCGGAGGAACCGGAGGAGCCGGAACCCGTCGTCGGGACCGGGGGCCGCCACGCCGCACCCGAGGCGGACGACGTGCCCGCTCCCGCCGCGCCGGTCACGCCGACCGGCGGAGGACGCCACGCGGCGCCCGAGCCGGAGGAGCCGCCGGCGCCCGCCCCCGCCCCCCGGCCTCCGGCAGCCGTCCCCGAGGCGCCGCCCCGGCCGGCGCCGGTCGACGAGGAGCCGACCGAGCGGGGCGCCCACCGGCTCCCCGAGCAGGCCGCGGACGTCGCCGAGCAGGTGACCGAGCACCTCCCGCCGCAGGGCTCGGCCGGCCACGGAGCCGTGGAACCGGCCGCCCCCGGCGCGCCGACTCCCTGATCCGCCCGCTCGCAGCCGATCCCGTCGCAGCCCGAAGGAGCACGGCGCGGGCTTCCGGTACCGGAAGCCCGCCCACCCTCCGGGCTTCCGGTACCGGAAGCCCCTCGACGGGGTGAGGCGCCGGCGGCGACCTGCGGCCCGTGGACGAGCCGATCATGGCGCGGGGACCACGGACGGCGGGCTCCTGGCGGTCGCAGCGCCATGAGCGCGGAGGTGCCGGACGTGGCGGTCCGACCTGCGGAGACTGTCGGTGGCCGGGCCTACGGTGTGGCCGACGACCCACCGATGACAGGAGCCGGCCGTGACGACGCTGCCCGATCGCCCCCGCACCGCGCTGGTGGTCATCGACGCGCAGAAGGGGGTCGTGGACGGCGCCCACGAACGCGACGCCGTCGTGGCGAACATCGGCGCCCTCGTCGAGCGGGCCCGGGAGGCCGACGTCCCGGTGGTCTGGGTGCAGCACTCCGCCGACGACCTGCCGCAGGGCAGCGAGCCCTGGCAGTTCGTGCCGGAGCTGTCCCGCGACGCGGCGGAGCCGCTGGTGCACAAGACCTACGGCGACTCGTTCGAGGACACCGACCTCGAGCAGGTGCTCGCCGCGGCCGGCGTCGGCCACCTGGTCGTCACCGGGGCGCAGTCCGACGCCTGCATCCGGTCGACCATCCACGGCGCCTTCGTGCGCGGCTACGACGTGACGCTCGTCGGCGACGCCCACACCACCGAGGACCTGTCCGCCTACGGCGCCCCCGAACCCGGCCGGGTCGTCGCGCACACCAACCTCTACTGGCGGTTCCAGTCCGCGCCGGGGCGCACCGCCGCCGTGACCACGACGGAGGACGTCACGTTCAGCGGCTGACACCCCCTCGCGTCGGCCCTTTTCGCGGAAAGCAGAACAATTCAGCAGTTGGCTGAATTCGCCATTCTGGCGCATGCGGATACGCCATTTCCGCCACACTCCGGGACGTCGGGAACACACCGCACCGGAGGTCGCCGGAAATGCCAACCCCCACCCTGACCAGCAACGACGCCCGCATGCTGGAGGGAGGTGCGCGCTCGACGCTGCAGGACGCGATCTACGACCGGCTGCTCCAGGAACGGATCATCTTCCTCGGCCGCCAGGTCGATGACGACATCGCCAACCAGATCGCGGCGCAGATGCTCCTGCTCTCCGCGGCGGACGCGAAGCGCGACATCCACCTCTACATCAACTCGCCCGGCGGCTCGGTCAGCGCCGGCATGGCCATCTACGACACCATGCGGTTCGTCGACTGCGACGTCGCCACCTACGGCATGGGGATGGCCGCCTCGATGGGCCAGTTCCTGCTCACCGGGGGCACCTCCGGGAAGCGCTACGCCCTGCCGCACACCCGCGTGATGATGCACCAGCCGTCGGCGGGCGTCGGGGGCACGCAGTCCGACGTCGCGATCCAGGCCGAGCTGTTCGGCCGGCTCAAGCGCGAGGTCAACGAACTGCAGGCGCAGCACTCCGGGCAGCGCGTGGAGCAGATCGAGCGCGACTCCGACCGCGACCGCTGGTTCACCCCGCAGGAGGCGCGCGCCTACGGGTTGATCGACGAGGTGGTCGCCTCGGCCGCCGCCCTGCCCGGCGGAGCCGGCGCCGGCCGCTGACCCGCCCGACGCCGCCAGGCGCCTGACGGCGCGGTTCCGTCAGGCGCCCGGCGGCGCGGGGCCGTCAGGCGCCGGCCGGCGTGTCGGACGCCCAGGTCACCGTGGGCGCGACGCCTCCGCCGGTCGGCTCGCGGCGCGCCTCCCCGTCGGCGCGCGCGGCGGTCGCGCCCCGCGTCGAGGTGACGAGCGCGAGGGCCACACCGAGGACCACCAGCACGCCCAGTGCCGGGATCCGCTCGTCGACGGTCGCGGCGGGCGCGGCCAGCTGCGTGTCGCGGGCGAGGGCCTCGTTCTGCTGCTCCGCCATGATCGTCAGCAGGTCCTTGGCGACCCAGCCGTTGACCACCTGCTGCTGCGGGGCCGAGCTGGCCGAGATGTCGTTGAGCTCGTAGTCCGACAGCGCCTGGTCGATCTGCGCGCTGCGGTCGGCGACGCCCTTGACGGTGATCGGCTCCGGGTCCTCCGGCGCCATCAGGAACCAGATCGCGACGGCGGCGACCGCGATCAGGGCGGCACCCACTCGGCGGGCGATGAGCACGGGGTTCTCCTCGGGTAGGGGCCCGCAGGCTAAGCGCGGCCGGCGCCCGGGCCGGGCAGGTCGGTGGTGCGACTGGGCCCCGAGCGACTTGCGGAACGCCCGTGGCCGGATTCGGTGGAGCGTGACCCCGGGGTGACCGCCGTCCTCACCCGATCGGGCTCCCGCACCCGGACGGCGATGAGTTCCGCGAGCGGCCCCGGTCCACCCTGCGAACCCGATCCCGCGGACCCGAGGAGAACCCGTGAGCTTCCAGGCCTACCTCGACACCATCGAGCGCACGACCGGGCTGACGCCCCGCCAGCTGATCGCCCAGGCGCACGAGCGCGGGTTCGACGCGACGACCAAGGCCACCCCGATCGTCGACTGGCTCAAGGAGGAGCACGGCCTCGGCCGGGGCCACGCGATGGCGCTGGTCCACGTGATCAGGAACGGCCCGCGGATCGGCGACAAGCACGTCGGGACGAGCGGCTCCCACCGCGACGCCTCGGACACCCTCTGGCTCGACGGGATCGCCACGCGCCCGTAAGCGCCTATTCGGAACACGATCGGGCGGATCCGGCTTGGCTTGAGGGTCTCAACCCAGTAGAACGTCGCTCGTGGACCTGGCCGAGTTCCTGCTCGCGCGCATCGCGGAGGACGAGCTGATCGCCGTCTCCGCCGCGATGACCGAGGAGGAGTACGGCCCGCTGGGCAACTTCGCCGGGTCGACGACCGACGCGCGGCTCGCCCACGCGGCCCGGTGGGGCACCGAGCGCGTCCGCCTCGAGAACGCGATCCGCCGCCAGCTCGTGCAGATCCACGGCGAGCCCGAACGGCCCTGCTGCGGGTCCCCCGCCGAGCGGCGCCCGGTCGAGCCGTGCCCCACCCTGCGGCTGCTCGGCCTGGGCTACGCCACCCATCCCGACTACCGGGCCGACTGGCGGCCCTAGCCGCCACCCCGGTCCTCGCCCGCTGCGCCGAGGGCGGCGGTCATGCGGACGCGGGTGAGGGTCACGCCGGCCAGGTCGACGGTCTCGACCTCGTCCCGTCGATAGCCCGACCGCTCGAAGACGGGCGCGGCCCGCCACGACGCGTGGGTGAGCAGCTCCCCCAGCCCGGCCTGCCGGGCGAGGGACGCCACGGCGCCGAGCAGGCTCCGCGCCACCCCCCGGCCACCGTGCGCGGGGTCGACGAACAGCTGGTCGACCTCGCCCGCCTGCAGCCGGCCCACCGGCCCGAGCGCGACGCTGCAGAACCCGGCGAGCTCGCCGTCGACCTCGGCGGCGAGGACGGCGGTGTTCCGCACCATCCACAGGTGTCCCTCGACGCTGCGCGTGCCCGCCCAGGCGGCCAGCTGCGCCCCGTCGTAGTGCCCGGCGGCCGACCCGTGGATCGCCCGGAGGCTGAGGTCGTGGAGGGCCGCGGCGTCGTCGTCCCCCGCACGTCGCACGGCCACCGGTGATCCGCCCACCGGGCGACCGTACCGACCACCCGGGGGCGTCCGGGACGGCCGCCCCGGGACACGGTTCGCACCGTTGCGCAGGTCAGCACGCGGACGGCCGCACGGACGGCGCATGCTGTCCCCGTGCCGGACAAGCCCATCGCCCGGGAGACCACCGGCGCCGAGATCGCGGCGCCGGCCGTGGCCCCCGCTGCCGTCGCCGAGGCGGAGCCCGCCCGGCCGAGCGCCGCGCGCCGGCTGGTCCACCGCACCTTGGGCAACGCCTGGAACGACGACATCTTCAGCGAGTCGGCCGGCGCGGCGTTCTGGCAGACGCTGTCCGTGCCACCGCTGCTGCTGGGGCTGTTCGGCACGCTCGGCTTCGTCGGCGGGCTGTTCGGGCCGGAGGCCGTGGAGGCGGTCCAGCGGTGGATCATCCAGCTCACCGGCGGCTTCTTCAGCCGTGAGGCCCTCGACGAGATCGTCGTCCCCACCGTGGCCGACATCCTCAACACGACCCAGGCCGGCGTCGTCTCCGTCGGGTTCGTGCTGTCGTTCTGGTTCGGGTCGTCGGCGATGGCGGCGTTCGTCGACGCGATCACCCGCGCGTGGGACCAGTACGAGATCCGCAACCTCGTCTGGCAGCGCCTGCTGGCGGCCGTCATGTACCTGGTCAGCCTGGTCACCGGGATCATCGCGATCCCGCTGCTGACCCTCGGTCCCGAGCGGCTCGTGCCGATCCTCCCCGACTCCTGGGAGGAGCCGGTCAAGGCCGTCGGGCACGCCCTCTACTCCCCGCTCACCGGGCTCGTGCTGCTCCTGGCGCTGACGACGCTGTACAAGGTGGCGCTGCCGCTCAAGCCGCCGTGGTACCGCGGGCTGCCGGGGGCGCTGCTGGCCGCGCTGGTCTTCCTGCTCGGCTCGACCGGCCTGCGCCTCTACCTGGACTGGATCGGCTCGACCGGCTACACCTACGGCGCGCTCGGCGCCCCCATCGCCTTCCTGCTGGTCACCTTCTTCATCGCGTTCGCGATCATCCTCGGGGCGCACCTGAACGCGTCGATCCAGGCGCTCTGGCCGGCGCCCCTGCGGGACCGCCGCGGCCGGCGCGACCGGGTCGGGCCCGGGACGCCGGCGCTGCGCCGGGCCGTGCACGAGCACCCCGAGGCCGCCGCCGCGGTGCTGCGGCAGCTGGACTGGAAGGTGGAGCCGCCCGACAGGAAGGGCTGAGCCGACGGAATGCCTGCCCCCGGCGCGGGCACTGTAGGGGGCGTGACCGCCGCACCGCCGTCCACCGTGGCCCTCGACGACCGCTTCGCCCGCGAGCTGCCCGAGCTGGCTCTGCGGTGGCAGGCCGGCGAGGCGCCCGACCCGCGGCTGCTCGTGCTCGACGAGCAGCTCGCCGCGGAGCTCGGCCTCTCCCCCGGCTGGCTGCGCAGCCCCTCCGGCGTCCGGTTCCTGGTGGGCAACGAGGTGCCCGACGGCGCCACCCCGGTGGCGCAGGCGTACGCCGGGCACCAGTTCGGCTTCTACTCGCCGCGGCTCGGCGACGGGCGGGCGCTGCTGCTCGGTGAGCTCGCCGGCCGCGACCTGCACCTCAAGGGCTCGGGGCGGACGCCGTTCTCCCGCGGCGGCGACGGCCTGGCCGCGGTCGGCCCCATGCTGCGCGAGTACGTCGTCAGCGCCGCGATGCACGCCCTCGGCATCCCGACGACGCGTTCGCTCGCCGTGGTGGCGACCGGTCGGGACGTGGTCCGGGAGACGGTGCTGCCCGGCGCCGTCCTCGCCCGGGTGGCGAGCAGCCACCTGCGGGTGGGGACGTTCCAGTACGCGCGGGCGACGGGGGACGTCGACCTGCTGCGCCGGCTCGCCGACCACGCCGTCGCGCGGCACCACCCCGCCGCGGCCGACGCCGAGCGCCCGGCCCTCGCGCTGTTCGACGCCGTGGTCGAGGCGCAGGCGTCGCTGGTGGCCCGGTGGATGCTCGTCGGGTTCATCCACGGGGTGATGAACACCGACAACATGACGATCTCGGGCGAGACCATCGACTACGGGCCCTGCGCCTTCCTGGAGGCGTTCGACCCGGCGACGGTCTACAGCTCGATCGACCAGACCGGCCGCTACGCCTACGGCAACCAGCCGGTGGTCGCCGAGTGGAACCTCGCCCGGTTCGCCGAGGCCCTGCTGCCGCTGATCGACGACGAGCAGGACACCGCGGTCGAGCTGGCCGTGGCCTCGCTGGGCCGGTTCCGCGAGCGGTACAGCGCGGCCTGGTCGGCCGGCATGCGGGCGAAGCTCGGCCTGCCCGAAGGGCTCGACGACGCGGCGGCCACCGCGCTGGTCGACGAGCTCACCGGCCTGATGCAGGCCAACCACGTCGACCACACGTCGTTCTTCCGTGCGCTCGGCACGGCCGCGCGCGGCGACGTCGACCCGGCGCGCAACCTGGTCCTGGACCTGGCCGGGTTCGACGCCTGGGCCGAGCGCTGGCGTGCCCTGGAGCCCGACGCCGACGCCATGGACCGGGTCAACCCCGTCCACATCCCGCGCAACCACCTCGTCGAGGAGGCGCTGGGCGCCGCGACCGACGGCGACCTGGCCCCGCTCGAGCGGCTGCTGGACGCGGTGACCCGGCCGTTCGACGAGCGCCCGGGCCTCGAGCGGTACGCCGCGCCCGGGCCGGAGAACTTCGCCGCCACCTACCGCACCTTCTGCGGCACCTGAGGCCCGTCGGGGTGGTGCCCCCGGGGGCCGGTGGTGCGCCCGTGCCCCCGGTGGTGTCGTCCCCGTCGTCCTCCGCGTTCACCCGATCGGGTGGTGCCAGGGTGGTCCGTCCATCAGCGGGAGCACCTGCCGACCGAGGGGAACCACGTGAAGGGGAAGCCGGGGGTCGACCACCCCGCCGAGCGCGAGAGCGTCGACGTGGCCGCGGCCGGCCGCGACGACTTCCTGCAGAGCTTCGTCGACCAGGTCGGCGAGAGCACCCTGGTGCTGACGGTGGGCGAGGACAAGGACCGCGCGCGCGTGCGCCTGGAGCCGGGCGAGCTGCTGGAGCTCGTCTGGCGCGGACCGGGCGGCATGCGCGTCGTCCCGGCCGAGCTGCTGCGGGTGCGGCCGTCGGAGCACCGGCCGACCTGGGAGGTCCGCCTGACCGGGCCGGCCACCGACGGGCAGCGGCGGGCCGCCGTCCGGGCGCCGTCCACCTTCCCGGTGGGCCTGCGCCTCGCGGACTCGGTCGTCGAGGCCACCGGCGTCGACCTCAGCGAGACCGGGCTGCGCTGCTGGCTGGCCCTCGCGTCGCTGCCGACCGCCGCGGCGGAGCCGCTCGGGGACGGCGTCACGGTCACCGCGGCGGTGACCCTCGGGCCGCACGTGGTCGAGGGGGAGGCGGTCGTCATCCGCGGCCGCGTCGGCGAGGGCGAGCGCATGGAGGTCTCCCTCCGGTTCACCGACCTCGACGAGCGGCGCGAGGACGTCATCCGCCGCTTCGTCTTCGCCCAGCTGCGGGAACTGCGCGCTCGCGGCATCGCCTGACCCACGACGCGGCCTCTACGCTCCTCCGCCACGACGTCCACGACGTCCACGACGAGAGACGAGGACGATGGCGACGAACCCGCGGATCAGGCCGGTCGAACGGGCCACGAACCGGTCGTGGGACGAGTGGCTGGCGTTCATGGACGGCATCGGCGCCGAGGATCTCGACCACCACGAGATCGCGCTGCGGGTCCACGCGGAGCTCGAGGGCACGATCGACCAGCTCGGCTGGTGGACGCAGGCCGTCACCGTGGCCTACGAGCAGCACATCGGCCGGCGGATCCCCGGCCAGCGGCCCGACGGCACCTTCCAGACGAGCGTCAGCAAGGCGACGCGGCTCGGCATGGCGGAGCTGATGGACAGGTGGAAGGCCTTCGCCGCCGACGACGAGACGGTGCGGGGCGCCGTCGTGGGCGAGACCCTGCGGGTGAGCGGCACCGACCGGCGGATCACGTGGCGGGCGAAGGCCCCCGACGGCTCGTCCGTCACGGTCACCAGCGAGCCCAAGAAGAACGGCACCGCGTCGATCATCGCCACCCAGATCGGGCTCCCGTCCCTCGAGGCGAACGACGCCGCCCGGCAGCGGTGGGCCTCCGTCCTGGCACGGTTCCTCGACGGCCTCAGCTGAGGCGGAAGGCCGCCGCCGCGGCGAGCGAGCCCAGCGAGTTCGTGGCCAGGTGCAGCAGCGCCGGGGCCAGCAGGCTGCCGCTGCGCAGCCGCAGCCAGCAGAACAGCACGCCGGCGGCGGCCGTGCCGAGGCAGGCCAGCAGCACCGCGCCGGCGGTGTGCCACGGCCCCTCGACGACGTCGTTGGCGGCCAGCGCCGCGAGGGTCGGCCGGACGTGCCAGATCCCGAAGAGCGCGGACGACGCGGCGAGGGCCGCCGGCAGGGACACCAGGCGGGCCAGCGCCGCCAGCAGCACGCCGCGGAAGGCCACCTCCTCCCAGAGCACCGTGCCGAGCGGGACGCGCACCAGCGCCTGGTAGGCGACCTCCCCGCCGTCCAGACCGCCGATGCGCGCGTCGGTGAGCAGCGGGCGCAGGGCCGGCACGGCCAGCGCGATCCCGTAGCCGGCCGCGACGGCGCCGAAGCACGCCCCGCCCCACCGCAGCCCCGACGGCGACCGGCGCCGGGCGAGCCCGAGCTCCTCCCAGGTCAGGCCGCTCGCCCGGGCGGCCGCCACCGCCGCCGCGGCGGCCGCGACGTTGGCGACCACGTACGAACCGGGGTAGCCCGGCAACCGGGTGACGACGAGGTTGTTCCACGCGGCCAGGACGGCGGCGAGCCCTCCCGCCAGACCACGCACCCGCCGTCGGCTTCCTGCGCGAGCATGCACCGGTGCTGTCTTCCCGCACCGCGCGCCGCCTCACCCCCGTGGTGCTCGGAGTGCCGTGCACCGCGGCGGTCACCGCCTACGGCGAGCTGTCCGCCGGCGCGCTGGTCGCGGTGGCGGTCACGGGCCTCGCGCTGGCCGGGACCGCCCTGGCGCTGCGGGCCGGCGCGGCGGCGCCGGCGGTGGGCCGGCGCGGCGTCCCCTGGCTGGGCCTGCTGGGCGCGGCGGTGTGCTGGGAGCTCCTGCTGCTGGGCGACGACCGGCTCCCGACGCTGAGCGACGCCCTCGACCCGGTCCTCGCGCATCCCCCCGTGCGCGGCCTGGCCACGGTCGTCTGGCTGGTCGTCGGGGCGTGGCTGCTCGCCCGCCCCCGCCGCGAGGAGCACCGCGGGTGAGCGGCACCGCGGTCAGCCTGCTGGGGTTCGCCGTCCTGCTCGCCGCCGCCGTGGCGCTGGAAGGGGCCGCTCGCCGCCGTCCCGACGCGGCGGTGACCGCCGCCCGGGCGCTGGGCGCCGCCATGCGCACCACGCCCGGGCGGGTGGCCGTGCTCGCCGGCTGGTTGTGGCTCGGCGTGCACTTCCTCGCCCGCTGAGCCGCCGCGCCGGTTGACCGGTGGAGCGGCCGGGTACCCCGCCGCCGCCCGAGATGGGGGAGGCGGCCATGGCGATGCCCGGACGGAGCAGGATCCACGAGTGGGTCGGCCGGTCGGTGGTGGACCGCGAGGGCGCCGAGATCGGCGTCTGCAGCGCCGTGCTCACCGACGACGCCACCGGCCTGCCGGAGTGGCTCTACGCCGACGCCGACGGATCGACGGTCGTCGTCCCCCTGGTCGACGCGACCGAGGTGGGCGACCGGGTGCAGGTCACCGTCAGCCGCGGCGACGCCGTCACCGCGCCGTCGCCCGCCGGCGACCCCGAGCACCTCTCCCGCAGCGAGGAGGCGGCGCTCTACCAGCACTACGGGATCGAGTTCTCCACGGCGGCGTCGGAGAGCGTGCTGCCCGCCGAGGCGGCCCAGAGCGCTCCCGCCGGCACCCCGGAGGAGGAGGCGGCGGACGGCGGCGGTGCCGAGCGCGCCGGCCCCGGTCGGTGGGTGGCCGCAGCGGTGGCCGCGGTCGCCGGCCTGGGCACCCTCGTCGCCGTGCTGCTCCGCCTGCGCAGGGCCCGCCGGGCGCGGGCGACGACGCGGGCCGGCACCCGGGGCGCAGCGGCGCTGGCTGGCCTGCGGTCGGTCGCGGCGTCGGCCGCCCCGGTGGCGGGGTCGACGGGGCGGCTGGTGGTGCACGGCGCCCTCGCCGGCGCCACGTCGGCCGGCCGCGCGGCGGGCGCCGCCGCCCGGGGCGCCGGGACCGTCGCGGGCTCCGCGGGTCACCTGGGCAGGGAGGCGGTCGCGGCGTCGGCCCCGCTCCTGGCGTCCACCGGGCGCCTCGTGCGCAGCGCCCTGATCACCGCGGCGGCCGGCGTCCTGTACGCCGCCGAGGCGACCGCCCGCCTCGCCGGCGCGGCCGCCCCCGTGGTGGCCGAGCGCGGTCTGGACGTGGCCCGGACGGGGGTGGACGCTGCAGCCCGGGTGGGCAGCGCGCTCGAGGTCGTCCCCGAGACGCTGACCACGACCGGCAGTCGGCTGCGGAAGGGCTGGAGGAAGGTCATGAGCAGGTTGTCGCTGGGGCTCGGGTTCGGCGTGGGCTACGTCCTCGGCGCCCGCGCGGGACGGGCGAGGTTCGAGCAGATCAAGCGGGCCGCGGGCGGCCTCGCGGAGCGGCCGGAGGTCCAGCAGGCGCTGGAGAAGGTGAGGGACGCCGCCCCGGCCCCGCTGCGCAGCAGCCTCGACAAGCTGTCCTCCCGCTCCGGCGGCACCCCGCAGGGCACCACGGTCGACGTCGGCGGGAGCCCGACCGTGGTCCGCACTAGCCCGGCCGTGGTGACACCGGTGGACCCGGTCGCGCCCGGGGTCGTCGAGCCACCGGACCTGCCCGGCGACGGCGCCTCGGGGAGCCGCTCCTCCTGACGGGCTCGTCCGGTTGAGCGGCACGGGTCGGGGGCAGAACCGGAGGAGCACCGCCCGCCGAGCCGAGGAGCCCCGGATGCCCAGGTCCACCCGCCCCCGTCCGCTGCGCGCGGCGGCGGCCGCCTTCGCCATCACCGCCGCGTCGCTCACGACGGTCGCCTGCGGGTCCGACGTCGTCGACGACGGGGTCGAGCAGAACGTGGAGGACACGGTCGAGGACGCCGAGCAGGAGGTCGAGGAGCAGACCGGCGGCGGGGAGGGCGACGGCTGAGGTCGCGCGGCGCCGCACGGTCGGGCGCTGCCCCCGGCCGACGCGTCCGCGGACGGCCCCCTGCGGGGCGGTGCGGGGCATCATGGACACCCCTTCCGCACCGCGCCCCGGCCGGCGCGCGGACACCCCCTCCCGGAGGGCGCCATGAGGTCTGGAGCAGTTCGGTCGACGGCCACCGGGGCCACCGCGGTCGGGGCCGCGGCCACCGGGGCGCGGAGCGTCGCCTTCGCCTCCCTGCTGGCCCTCGCCTCGGGGGCGGTCGCCTCCGCCGCGGTGGCCATCTGGCACCTGGCGATCCGCCGGCTCGCGATCGAGCGGATGACGGTCGGCTCGCTCGAGATCGACGACCTGACGGTGCGCCGCCTGCACGTCCTCGAGCAGAACTGACCGCCCGGGCCCGTCGGTCCTCCCCGTGAGCGCCCCCGCGGAACCGGACACGCGGTACGCGCGGCTCGGCGACGAGCGCATCGCGTACCAGGTGGTGGGCAGCGGTCCCCCCGACCTCGTCCTGTCGGCGGGGACCTTCAACAGCATCGACCTCGACTGGGAGGACCCGGCGCTGGCGGCCATGTACCACCGGATGAGCCGGTTCTGCCGGCTCATCCGGTTCGACCGTCGCGGCTCGGGCGCCTCCGACCCGCTGCCGCTGCGGTCCCTGCCCCCGTGGGAGTCGTACACGGAGGAGGTCGTCGCGGTCATGGACGCCGTCGGCGCGCGGCGGGCGGCCGTCATGGGCGTGTTCGACGCCGGCCCCATGGCGGCCCTGTTCGCGGCGACGCATCCCGGCCGGACGGTCGCGCTCGTCCTCGTGAACACCGCCGCGCGGGTCCTGCGCTCCGACGACTACCCGATCGGCACCGAGCCCGAGCGCGCCGCCGCCGTGGTGGACCAGGTGGTCGACACGTGGGGGTCGGAGGAGCAGGTCCACCTGCAGGTGCCCAGCCGGGCGTCCGACGAGCGCTTCCGCCGGTGGTTCGCCCGCTACACCCGGAGCATCGCCAGTCCCGGCGCCGTCCGCGCCTACCTGACCGCGATGCTGCAGGCCGACGCCCGCGCGGCGCTGGGCAGCGTGCACGTGCCGACGCTGGTGATGCACCGGCGGGACTACGCGATGTACCGGATCGAGCACGGCCGCTACCTGGCCGACGCCATCGAGGGCGCGACCTTCGTCGAACTGCCCGGCCGCGACGGTCCGCTGGCCTGGGAGCACCCGGGGACGGCGGTGGACGCGATCGAGGAGTTCCTCACCGGCGCGCGCCGCAGCACCTCGCCGGAGCGGGCGCTGGTGACCATCGTCTTCACCGACATCGTGGGCTCCACCGAGCTCGCCGACCGGCTCGGGGACCAGCGCTGGCGCGAGCTGCTCGACCGGCACGACGACACGGCGCGCAGCGTGGTGACGGAGTTCGGCGGCCGGCTGGTCGAGACGACCGGCGACGGGGTGCTGGCCACCTTCCCCGGCCCGGGGCGGGCGATCGAGGCCGCCCGCACGCTGCGGGACACCCTCTGCCGGTCGGGGCTGCGGATCCGGACCGGCGCGCACACGGGCGAGGTGGAACTGCGGGGAGCCGGCGTCGGCGGGATGGCCGTGCACATCGCGGCCCGCGTGATGCAGGCGGCCGGGGCCGGCGAGATCCTCGTCTCGCGGACGGTGCGCGACGTCCTCGTCGGGTCCGGCATCCGCCTCAGCGAGCGCGGCGCCCGGGCTCTGAAGGGTGTGCCGGAGGAGTGGGAGCTGTTCTCCGTCGCCGCGTGAGCCGGCCCGGCCGGGGCCGGTCGGACTGCCGGTCGGCCTGCCGGTCGAACTGCCGGTCGAACGCCTCGCGGGCGCCGGTCAGTCCGGCGACGAGCGCCAGGTGCCGCCCGGTGTTGCCGGTGGTCCAGACCTCCCGGTCGGCGTGCGGCCAGGCGTACGCCGGAGCCCCGTCGTCGAGCATCCCGACCACCCTGGGCTCCCCCAGCGCGGCCGCCGAGAACGCGTACACGTCCGGGAGCCGGGGCGCGATCACCCCGTAGTCCAGCGCGCGGGCCAGCGGCTGCTCGCGGGCGATGACCTCGGCCAGGGGCAGCGTCACGGGGTAGTGGCTCGGGAAGGACCGGCGCAGGTCCAGGAACAACCGCACGGTGGGGCCGCGGGGGTCGGCGAGGACGGGCCCGAGCCGGGCCAGGGGTCCGAGGGCGAGACGGGGGCGGGCCACGAGCGCGTGGGTGTAGAGGACGCGCAGGAGGGCGACGTTCATCAGGAAGCGCTCCGCCGGGAGCTCGGCCGCCGTCAGCTCCTCGTGCTCCAGGTAGGCGCCCACGATGCTGGCGTTGTGCGCGCGGTACCAGGCCGCGGGGCGGGGGTCGCGCAGGAACAGCTCCCACAGCTCGACGCTGGCCGCGCTGGCCCCACCCGGGGCGCCGGCGGCCAGCAGGTCGGCCTCCACCTTGTCCCGCAGCAGGCGCTCGTTGACGGCCCGCCACCAGGGGCTGCCCGGTGGTCGGGCGTCGGCCGGCGCGAGCACCCCCCTGGCGAGCTCCCATCGCAGGAAGCCGAGCTCGGCCGCGGCGTACCGCCGTCGGGCGCCGCCGGCCGACCGGTAGAAGTCCGCCGCCAAGGCGTAGCGCCCGGTCGGGTCGCCGCGGACGCGGGCGACCTCCCGAGCCGCGGTCGTGGCCGCATCAGCCATCCGGCACCGTCCCGGTCGAGTGCGCGCCCACCAGGGTGCCGCGCGGGCGGGGACGGCGGCATCATGCGGAACCCCAAGGGCCGTTTCACCCGAGGAGGGCCGATGCTGTCCACCGAGTCGCGGATCCTCGCCGCCGTCCTGCTGATCGCCGTCCCCACCGTCGAGTTCGGCGGTCTCGCCCTGCTGGCCATGCTCACCCGGCGCGATCCCGGGTTCGTCGGCAACCCGCTGCGGCAGGGGATGTTCCGGGCCGGGCACGCGCACGCGGGGGTGTGGATCGTCCTGGCGCTGGTCGCGATGCTCTACGTCGACCAGGCCGACCTCGCCTCCGGCGTGGCCTGGGTGGCGCGGATCTGCTTCGCGGCCGCCCCGATCCTGATGCCGCTCGGCTTCTTCCTGTCGGTCACCCAGCCCGACGCGGAGAAGCCGAACGGCGCGATCGCGCTCGTGTACGCCGGGGGCGCCGTCCTCGCGGTCGGGGCGCTGACGCTCGGGATCGGCCTGCTGCTCGCCTGACGCGGGTGTCAGAAGCGGTAGTGCAGGACGATCGTCCCCTTGCGCGACCAGGCCGTGCTGCGCGCCGACAGCCGGTAGTACAGGCGCAGCCCCCGCGGGAACTGCGCGATCTCGGGCTCCCGGCTGAGCAGGATCTCCCGGACCAGCTGCAGCCGGGGGTTCCAGCCCTCGAGCTCGCTGGGGTCGTCGACGCCGGGGAACTTGAGCAGGTCGGCGACGCCCTTGGTGCCGCGCGTGTGCCTGGCCGCCCAGAGCGCGAACTTGGGATAGCTGTTGAACACGATCTCGCCGCTCGGGAAGCGGGCGATCAGCCGGTCGAGCAGCGAGACGAACTCCTCCTGCGTGAGGAACCCGACCAGGCCGTCGGCGACGACCACGGCCGGGCGGCCGGTCGGGACGGCGTCGAGCCAGTCCGGGTCGCGGACGTCGGCGGCGACGACGTGCGCCCGCGCGCGCTCGGGGACCGCCCGCTCTCGGAGGGCCACGACGGCGGGGAAGTCGACGTCGTACCAGTCGACGGTGGGCGGCGGGTGGATGCGGGCGGGGCGGGTGTCCAGCCCCGCGCCGAGGTCGAGCCCGACGGCGTCGGGGTGGGCGGCCACGAACGCCGACGCCACCTCGTCGAGCTTCTTGGCGCGGAGGGCGGCGTTGAGCCGGAGGTTCGTGCCGATCCCCAGCCGGCCGTGGTCGTAGTCGAGCGTGCGGACGATCTCGTCGGCCAGGGCATCACCGAGGATCGGATCGGGCGAGCGGTTGTCGAGCGCTCTGCAGCAGAGCGTCACGAACAGGGTGTCTTCGAGCGGCGTCAAGGCCGGCAGGGTGGTGCCCATGGGTTCGGCCCCTCGTGGTCGTCGTGGCTTCCCCGCGGAGGCCGCGCCGGGCTGGCTCCTGGGCCCCGAACGGCTCCGGCCCCGCTTCTCCCTCCTCTCCCCCGACACCCAAGCGCACGTGGGCGCGCCGGTGCAGGGCGTTAGGGCCCTGTCCGGCCTGCGCCCGCCGCCGAGGAGCGGGCCGCGCCCGCGGTGGCGGGATGCGGGACCCGGTGGGAGCCCTGCGGAGTCACACGTTGAAGCGGAACTCCACGACGTCGCCGTCCTGCATGACGTAGTCCTTGCCCTCCATGCGCACCCAGCCCCTGGCGCGGGCCTCGTTCATCGAGCCGGCCTCGACCAGCTGGTCGAACGAGACGATCTCGGCCTTGATGAAGCCGCGCTGGAAGTCGGTGTGGATCACGCCGGCCGCCTGCGGGGCGGTCGCGCCGATCGGGATCGTCCAGGCCCGCGACTCCTTGGGACCGGCCGTCAGGTAGGTCTGCAGGCCGAGGGTCGCGAAGCCGACCCGCGCCAGCTGGTGCAGGCCCGGCTCGTCCTGGCCGACGGCGGCCAGCAGCTCGGCGGCCTCCTCCTCGGGGAGCTCCGCCAGCTCGGCCTCGATCTTGGCGTCGAGCAGGATCGCCTCGGCCGGCGCCACCAGCTCCCGCAGCGACGCGATCTGCGCCTCGTCGGCCAGCTCCTCCTCGTCCACGTTGAACACGTAGAGGAACGGCTTGGTCGTCAGCAGCGACAGCTCCTTGAGCGGAGCCAGGTCGACGCCGGCGGAGAACAGCGTGCGGCCCTCGTCGAGGATCTTCCGCGCCTCGACGGCGGCCGTGTGCAGCGCGGCCTTCTCCTTGTCGCGCTTGGCCTCCTTCTCCAGCCGCGGGACCGCCTTCTCCAGCGTCTGCAGGTCGGCGAGGATCAGCTCGGTGTTGATCGTCTCGATGTCGTCCTTCGGGCTGACCTTGCCCTCGACGTGGACGACGTCCGGGTCGGAGAACACCCGGATCACCTGGCAGATCGCGTCGCTCTCGCGGATGTTGGCGAGGAACTTGTTCCCCAGCCCCTGCCCCTCGCTGGCGCCGCGCACGATGCCGGCGATGTCCACGAACGACACGGTCGCCGGGATGACCTTCTGCGAGTCGAAGAGCTCGGCCAGCTTCGCCAGCCGCGGGTCGGGCACGCCCACCACGCCGACGTTCGGCTCGATGGTCGCGAACGGGTAGTTCGCCGCCAGCACGTCGTTCTTGGTCAGCGCGTTGAACAGCGTCGACTTGCCGACGTTGGGCAGGCCGACGATCCCGATGGTGAGACTCACGGGAGTCCAGCCTACGTGGGTGGCGCCGGACCGCCGACGCGCGTGATCGATGTGCGCTCAGCCACCCGTCCCGCAGGCGGAAAGGTGGATCCGCGCACGACGGCGCGCGGACCTACGCGGCCGGGGCCCCGATCAGCCGCCGCGTCTGCCGCACCCGCGCCACCAGCCGGCCGGCGACGTCGCGCAGCTCGGCGTCGTCCACGGCCAGGTCGGCGTCGTGCCAGGTGGTCCGCTGGTCGACGCGCACCCACTGCTCGGCGTCCGGGAGCACGCCCGACAGGTGCGCGGTGAGCTCCACGGTGGGCACCGGCACCGGCGCGGTCCAGACGGCGAACAGCGACGGCGGGAGCGCGTCGAGCAGCGCCCCCAGCCGCACGAGCGGGTCGGGTGCGCCGTGGATCCGCACCCACGCGTGCAGCCGCGGCTCCGGCCCGCCCGCCAGCGGCCGTGACGTCCCGAGCGCCCGGATCTCGGTGTGGTCGGCGATCGGCACCAGCTCCCGCGGCAGCGCGAACGGCTCGCCGTCCTCCACGGCGGGCAGCGGTCCGGGCGACGCCTCGACCACCGGTGACGGGGGCCGGTCCAGCGTCAGCACCTGCCCCACGGCGGCGAGCGCGTCCGACTGCCGCAGCTCCACCCGCACGCTGCCCGTCGTCCCGGCCCGGTCCGGGGCGGCCGACAGGACGACGTCGACGTCCGGCGCCACCGACCGCAGCAGGTGCGCGGTCACCGCCCGCGGCGCCCGACCGGTCGACGACGCCGCGGTCGCCAGCAGCTGCCCGACCACCACCCCGCCCTGGATGCCGACGAACGAGCGCCAGCTCGGCCCGATCCGCATGCGGGTGTCCTCGACCGCCAGCTGCACGACGCCTCCCTCGGTTTGATTGTCGTACCGACGGGACGGTACACGGGTGCGCAAGCCCGCCCCAGCGGGCCGGCCGTGCTCAGGCGCCGGGGAGCAGGCCGCGCTCGATGGCGACCATCACCGCCCGCGTGCGGTCGTCGACGCCGAGCTTCGCGAACACCCGCAGCAGGTGGGTCTTCACCGTCGCCTCGCCGATGAACAGCTCGCGGCCGATCTCGGCGTTGGTCAGCCCGCGCGCCACGCCGCGCAGCACCTCCAGCTCCCGCGGCGTGGGCGCCTCCACCGCCGGCGCCCGCAGCCGCGACACCAGCCGCGCGGCCACCGGCGGGGCGAGGACGGTCTCCCCGCGGGCGGCGGCGCGCACGGCGTCGGCCAGCTGCGGCAGCGGCGCGTCCTTGAGCAGGTAGCCGGTCGCGCCGGCCTCGACCGCGCGCACGATGTCGGCGTCGGTGTCGTAGGTGGTCAGCACCAGCACCCGGACGCCGGGGTGGGTCGCCGCCAGCCGCTCGATCGCCGTCACGCCGTCCATGCGCGGCATGCGCAGGTCCATGAGGACGACGTCCGGCACCGTCTCCGCGACCCGGGCCAGCGCCTCGAGCCCGTCCGAGGCCTCCCCGACGACGGTGAGGTCCTCCTGCTGGTCGAGCCAGCCGACCAGCCCGCCGCGCACCACCGGGTGGTCGTCCACCACCAGCACCCTGATCGTCACTCGACCGGCACCCGCACCGTCACCCGCGTGCCCTCACCCGGCGCCGACACCACGTCGACCTCGCCGCCGACCTGGGCCACCCGTGAGCGCAGCCCCTCCAGCCCGGCGCCCGCGCCGGCCGCGGGGTCGAAGCCCACGCCGTCGTCCTCCACGTGCACCGACACCTGGCGGGAGGACCCCTCCCCCACCGCCGCCACCCGGATCACCACCGCGGCGGCCCCGGCGTGCCGCCGCACGTTGGTCAGCGCCTCCTGCGCCCCGCGCAGCAGCACGACCTCCTCGTCGCGGCGCAGCCCCACGCCGTCGCCGAGGGCCGCCGTGTCCACCCGCACCGCCATCCCCGTCTCCCGCCCGAACCGGTCGGCCAGCCGCTGCAGCGCCTCGACCAGCGTGGAGTCCTCCAGCGCCACCGGGCGGAACGCGGCCACCAGCGCCCGCGCCTCCTGCAGGTTGTCGCGGGCGACCTCCTCGATGAGCGCTAGCCGCTCGCGGGCGCCGTCCGGGTCCGACCCGACCTGCCCGGCCGCGGTCTGCGCCAGGACGACGATGCTCGTGTAGCCCTGCGCGAGCGTGTCGTGCACCTCGCGGGCCAGCCGCTCCCGCTCCGCCAGCACCCCGGCCTCGTGCTCGGCCACCGCCAGCTCGGCGCGGGTGCGCTCCAGCTGCTCGATCAGCTCCGCCCGCCTGGAGCTCTGGTCCAGCACCCGGCTCACCCACAGCCCCAGCGCCAGGCTGAACAGCAGGCTGATCGCCGTCGACGTCAGCACCTCGCGGGTCGCCGCACCGGACGCCGCCCGGGTGAGCGGCCCCAGCGCGCTGGCCCCGGCCACCAGCACCGTCCAGAAGACGCCCGCCGACGTCCCCCCGACGACGAACCACACCTGCGGGTAGGCGAGGAAGAGCAGGAAGAACAGGCCGGGGTCGGAGAAGCCGAGCAGCGCGAACGCGACGACGAGCACCGCGAGGTACAGCGCCCCGCGCACCGGCCGGCCGCCCCCCAGGGACGGTCCTCCCGCGACGACGTACGCGACGGCGAGCACGCCCAGCACGACGAGCACCAGCGCCAGCTCGCCGCCGCGCAGCCCGTCGTCGGTCAGGGCCGCGACCACCGCCAGCGCCCAGACCGCCGCGGAGATGACGTGCATCCCCACGACGGTGGCCCGCCAGCTCCGCTCGGAGACGGGCGCGGGACCGTCCTCCTCCCCGCTCGGGGGGAGGAGGACGGCGGCCCAGCGGCGGCTGCCGAGCATCAGCCGCCCCGCCGCCAGCGGAAGGTCCGGATGCACACCACGACGCCGATGATCACCCATGCGACCAGCACGAGGGCAGTCATCCCGTGCTCCCAGCTCCCCGACGGCTCGGCGGTGACGGCCGAGTCGGGCAGGAACACCGACCGCATGCCCTGGGTCATCCACTTGAGCGGGAAGAGCGACGCCACGGTCCGCATCCAGTCGGGCAGCTGCGAGTCCACGAAGAAGACCCCGGAGAAGAACTGGAGCACGACGGCGAACGCCGGGATCCCCGCGCCGGCGGCGCGGGCGCTGCCGACGAAGGACGACACCGCGATGCCCATCACCGTGCCGGCCATGGCGCCGAGGACGACGACCCACGTGAACGTCAGCCACCGGTCGGCACCCGTGGGCAGCGGGACGTCGTAGGCGAGCTTCGCCACCGCCAGCAGCAGCGCCAGCTGGGCGACCGTGGTGACCACCACCTGACCGGCCTTGCCGACGACGTAGGAGAGCACCGGCGTGCCCAGCGTCTGCAGGCGGGCCAGGTCGCCGCGGTCGCGCTCCTCGGCGATCGCGGTGCCCACCGCCTGGAAGCTGGTGAGCATCACGCCGGTCGCGGCGATGCCGGCCAGGAAGTACTGCCGGAAGCCGACACCGGGGAGGACCTCGTCGTCGCCGAAGACTGACCCGAAGATCACCAGCATGATCACCGGGTAGGCGAACGAGAACACGATCTGGCCCGGGTCGCGGAAGAACAGCCGCAGCTCCAGGCCGGTCCGGGCCCGGCCGACGGCGAGCGGGCTGGGCGGGGCGGGCCGCGCGGTGCGGACGGCGGTGGTCATCGGGGGGCTCCTTCGGCGGTGCCGGTCAGCCGGAGGTAGACGTCCTCCAGGCTCGGGCGGGTGACGGTCAGGTCGGGGATCTCGCCGTGCGGGGAGGCGGCGAGCAGGTCGCGCAGCAGGGCGGCGGGCTCGGCGGTGACCACCTCGCGCGGTGCGCCGCCCTCCGTCCAGCGGACGACCGCCTCGCCCCGCAGCCCGCGGCCCAGCTCACCGGGCGGGGCCACCTCGGCCAGCCGCCCGGCCGAGAGGACGCCGACCCGGTCGGCCAGGTGCGCGGCCTCGTCGAGGTAGTGGGTGGTGAGCAGGATGGTGGTCCCGGTGTCGCGCAGCCCCTCGATGAGGGTCCAGAACTGCCGGCGGGCGGCCGGGTCCATCCCGGTGGTGGGCTCGTCGAGGAACAGCAGGTCGGGACGGCCCTGCAGGCCGAGCGCGACCTCCAGGCGGCGGCGCTGGCCGCCGGAGAGCTTGTCCACGCGCACCCGGGCCTGCCCGGTCAGCCCCACGGCGGCGATCAGCTCGCCGGTCGGCACCGGGTCCCCGTGGTAGTGCGCGAAGTGGTCCACCGTCTCGCGCACGGTGAGCGCGTTGCCGTCGCCGGTCGTCTGGCCGACCACGCCGATCCGGTCGCGCCAGGCGCGGTCGCCGCCGGCCGGGTCCTCCCCCAGCACCGCGACCTCGCCGGCGTCGCGACGGCGGATGCCCTCGAGGATCTCGACCGTCGTCGTCTTGCCGGCGCCGTTCGGGCCGAGCAGGGCGAAGACCTCACCGCGGCGGACGTCGAGGTCGAGGCCGTCGACCACGGCGCGGCCGCCGTACCTCTTCACCAGGCCGCGCACGCGCACGGCCGCTTCCGGTTCGGGCGCCGGGGCGGTCGGGCCGGGCGCCGGTTGCGTCGTCGTCATGGCATCGAGCCTCGCGACCCGGGGCGGCGCGCGGGACCGCCGAAGCGCTGGTCCGCCGTCCACCGGTCGGTGGACGCCGGGCGTCCCCCGTCAGGTCACCGCGACAGCCCCTGGTACCGGCGGACGGCGAGGACGGCGAAGACGGCGGTGAGCACGACGGGCCAGACGACGGCGAGCGGCGCCGCGTGCTCGGTGGCCCAGCCGCCGCCGGCGCCCACGGGCGCCCCGAAGAGCTCGCGCACGGCGGTCACCGTCGCCGCGAGCGGGTTCCACTCCGCCACCGTGGCCAGCCAGCCCGGCATCGCCGAGGCCGCGACGAAGGCGTTGGAGAGGAAGACGAAGGGCCACACCAGGATCTGCACCGCCGTGACGCTCGCCGGGTCGCGGGCCACGAGGCCGAGCCAGATGCCCATCCAGAGGAACCCGAGCCGGAGCAGCAGCAGGAGCCCGGCCGCGAGCAGGGCCGAGCCCCAGCCCGCCGGGCGCCAGCCCACGGCCAGGGCCGCGGCGAGCAGCACGAGCAGCCCCACGGCGGAGGACGCCATGTCGGCCAGACAGCGCCCCGCGACCACGGCCGAGGGCGCCATCGGCAGCGACCGGAACCGGTCGGTGACCCCGCGCGCGGTGTCGGTGACGACCGCGGTCATCGTGCCCTCCAGCCCGAAGACCATCGTGATCGCCAGCAGCCCCGGGACGAGGAACTCGCGGTAGCCGCCCCCGCCGGGCACGGCCATGCCGCCGCCGAGCAGGTACAGGAACATGAGCAGCAGGAGCACCGGGAACAGCACGGTGACCAGCAGGCCGGCCGGTTGCCGGCGCCAGTGCGCGACGTCGCGCCCGGCGACGGTGAGGGCGTCGGTCACGGCCCACCGGAGACGGTCGGCCGCGCTCTCCCGGGGCGGGGTCCCGTGGGGCAGGACGGCGGTCACGCCGCCACCCCCGTCCGGGCGCCGGTGATGCGCAGGTAGGCCTCGTCCAGCGTCGTCGGGCGCAGGACGACGTCGTCGACCCGGATGCCCGCCTCGTCGAGCGCCCGGACCACCTCGCCGACCACCCCGGGCCGGCGGGGCACGGGGACGGTGACGCGCGTGCCGGACCCCAGCGGCGCGGCGGGCCCCTCGGCGACGCGGGTCGCCAGCGCGAGCGCCTCCGCGGCCCGGGCCGGGTCGGCGAGCGCCAGCTCCAGCCGGTCGCCGCCGATCGCGGCGGTGAGCTCCCGGGGGGTGCCGCGGGCGACGACCCGCCCACCGGCCAGCACGCAGACGTCGTCGGCCAGCCGTTCGGCCTCCTCCAGGTGCTGGGTGGTGAGCAGCACCGTGGTGCCGCCGGCCACCAGCTCCCGCACGGCGTCCCAGACGTCCCGCCGGCCGGCCGGGTCCAGACCGGTCGTGGGCTCGTCGAGGAACAGCACCCGGGGCGCGAGCACCAGCCCGGCGGCGATGTCGAGCCGGCGGCGCATCCCGCCGGAGAACTGGCGCACGGGCTTGCCCGCCGTGCCGACCAGGCCCACCTGCTCGAGCAGCTCGTCGGCCCGCCGGCGGGACGCCCGGCGGTCGAGGTGGTGCAGCCGCGCGAAGAGCACCAGGTTCTCCCGCGCGCCGAGCACCTCGTCGACGGCCGGGTGCTGGCCGACCGTGCCGAAGCGCCGGCGGGCCTCGCGCGGCCGCCGCACCACGTCGACGCCGGCCACCTCGGCGCGGCCGCCGTCGGGCCTCAGCAGGGTGGTGAGGACCTTGACCGTCGTCGTCTTGCCCGCGCCGTTGGGCCCGAGCAGCGCGCACACCGAGCCGGCCTCCACGGCCAGGTCCACCCCCTCGAGGACCGCCGTCCCGCCGAAGCCCTTCCGCAGCCCGTCCACCCGGATCTCCGCCACCCCGGACCTCCGTACGATGTACGCCATTCCCCGACGGATGACACCATACGCCGTACGGAGATGGACGCAAGCGGGTTGCGGAAGGCTGGGGGCATGGCGACGGAGTTCACGGGCACGGGCGACCCCGCGCGCAGCATGGCGCTGCTGTGGCGTGCGGGCAGCGGCGAGGAGCGGCGGCCCGGCCCGCGCCCGGGCCTGGACGTCGACCGCATCGTGACCGCCGCGGTGGCGCTGGCCGACCGCTCCGGTCTGGCCGCCGTCTCGATGCGGACCCTGGCCGCCGAGCTCGGGGTGGGTGCGATGACGCTCTACACCCACGTGCCGGGCAAGGGCGAGCTGGTCGACCTGATGCTCGACGCGGTGCTCGGCGAGCTCTACCCCGCGGTCGACGCCCTGCTCGAGGGCGGTTGGCGGGCGCGGATCGAGGCGATGGCCCGGGCCAACTGGGACCTGTTCGTCCGCCACCCCTGGGCGCTGCACGTGGCCACCGGCCGGCCGCCGCTCGGGCCGAACCTGATGCGCAAGTACGAGGTGGAGCTGCGCGCCGTCGACGGGCTGGGCCTGCCGGAGGTCGAGATGGACCTGCTGGTCACCCTGGTCAACGGGTTCGTGCGCGGCTCGGTCAGCGGGGTGCACGAGAAGGCCGACGCCGAGCGGGCCACCGGCATCACCGAGCAGCAGTGGTGGGAGGCGACCGAGCCGTACGTGGCGCAGGTGTTCGACGCCGCGCGCTTCCCGACGGCGGCGCGGGTGGGACCGATCGCCGGCCAGGAGCTGGGCGCCTACGACCCGCAGCGCTCGTTCGAGTTCGGCCTCGCCCGCCTGCTCGACGGCATCGGGGTGCTGGTCGAGCGCTGATCCGGGGGATCACGGCGACGTCCGGAAACCGCCAGTCAACACCCCCCGCGGCTGGCAGGCTGGTGCCCGTGACCGAGGCCCTGCCCGCAGACGTGCTGGACCACGAGCGCTGCTACCGCGCCGTCGCCAGCCGCGACGCCCGCTTCGACGGCTGGTTCGTCACCGCGGTGCACACCACCGGCATCTACTGCCGGCCGTCGTGCCCGGCGCGCACCCCGCTGGCGCGGAACGTCTCCTTCTTCTCGACCGCGGCCGCCGCGCAGGCGGCCGGCTTCCGCGCCTGCGGCCGCTGCCGCCCCGACGCCGCACCCGGGTCGCCCGAGTGGGACGTGCGGGCCGACGTCGTCGCCCGGGCGATGCGGCTGATCGCCGACGGCGAGGTGGAGCGCGCCGGCGTCCCCGGGCTGGCCGCCCGGCTGGGCTACTCCGAGCGGCAGCTGCACCGGCTGCTCGTCGGCGAGCTGGGGGTCGGCGCGCTCGCGCTGGCCCGCGCCCGGCGGGCGCAGACCGCGCGGGTGCTGATCGAGACCACCGACCTGCCCATGGCCGACGTCGCGTTCGCGGCCGGGTTCGCCAGCATCCGCCAGTTCAACGACACGGTCCGGGAGGTCTTCGCGACCACCCCGACGGCCCTGCGGGTGCGCCGGCGCGGCGGGTCGGGGGGCACGCCGGGCGAGCTCGCCCTGCGGCTGACCGCCCGGGCGCCGTTCGCCGCCGACGAGGTGCTGCTGTTCCTGGGCGCGCACGCCGTCCCCGGCCTGGAGGAGTGGGACGGGACGACGTTCTCCCGCGTGCTCGACCTGCCGCACGGTCCGGCGGTGGTGCGCCTCTCCCCCGCCCGCGACGGCTCGGTCACCGCGCGGCTGCGGCTGACGGCCCTGCGCGACCTGGGCGCGGCGGTCAGCCGCTGCCGCCGCATGCTCGACCTCGACGCCGACCCCGCCGCCGTCGACGAGGTCCTCGGCGCCGACCCCGCGCTGGCCGGCCTGGTCGCCGCCGCCCCCGGCCGCCGGGTGCCCGCCTCCCCCGACGCCGCCGAGCTGGCCGTGCGCGCGGTGCTCGGCCAGCAGGTCTCGGTCGCCGGCGCGCGCACGCTGACCGCACGGGTGCTGCGCGCCGCCGGCACCCCGCTGCCCGAGCCGGTCGGCTCGCTCACCCACGCGTTCCCGCGGCCGGAGGCGCTCGCCGGGGCCGACCTCACCGCGGTGGGGTTGACCGGCGCCCGCCGGCGCGGCGTGCACGCCCTGGCCGCGGCGCTGGCCGCCGGCGACGTCCCGCTCGACCCGGGAGCCGACCGGGAGGAGGCCGCCCGCGCGCTGGTCGCCGTCCCGGGGATCGGGCCGTGGACGGCGGCGCTGGTCGGGCTGCGCGGCCTGGCCGACCCCGACGTCTGGCTGCCCGGCGACCTGGCGCTGCGCCGGTCGCTGGCGGCGCTGGGCAGCTCCGACGCCGACGCCGCCCGCCGCTGGCGGCCGTGGCGCAGCTACGCCGTGATGCACCTGTGGGCGCTCGCCGTGCCCTCCCTGTTCACCCGCACCCCCGTCCTCGATCGGAGCGCCTGATGACCGCCCGCCACGCCACCCTCGCCACCCCGCCCGGCCCGTTCACCGTCGTCGTCGACGGGGACGACACCGTCCTCGCCGCCGGCTGGACCGCCGACGTCGCCGACCTGCTGCCCGTCGTGCACGCCTCGCTGCGGCCGGCGTCGTCCCAGCGGGTCGACCGGCTGCCGGTGCTCGACGCCGTCGAGGCGTTCCACTCCGGGGAGCTGCACGCGATCGACGACGTCGTCGTGCGCCAGCGGTCCGGGCCGTTCCTGGAGGCCGCCTGGGAGGAGCTGCGCCGCATCCCCGCGGGGCGGCCGGCCACCTACGCCGGGTTCGCCGTCCGCTGCGGCCGGCCGGCGGCGGTCCGGGCGGCGGCCAACGCCTGCGCCCGCAACGCCGCGGCGCTGTTCGTGCCCTGCCACCGCGTGCTGGGGTCCGACGGCGGGCTGGGCGGCTTCCGCTGGGGGACGCCGGTCAAGCGCTGGCTGCTCGACCACGAGGCGGCCCACGCGAGCCGCGCCGCCTGAGGCGCATCGACCGCGGCCGCGGCAGGCGAAGGAGGCTGTGCACACGGTTCTCGGCCCGGATCCGTGGGCATGGCCTCCTCCGCCCGGGCCGCCTCCCGGGAAATGTCGGCGCCGTGAGGCACCCTGCCGGATCGTGGACGCCGCTTCGCTTCTGCTCGGGCTGCTCCTGGGTGCCCTGCTGGCCACCGCCGCCACGCTCGGCGTGGTCGCCCTGCTGGCCCGCCGGCGCCCCTCCGACGCCGGCCTCGAGCCGCTGCACGAGTCGCTGGACCACATGCACCGGCTGCTCACCGGCATGGAGCGGGCCCGCGCGACCGCGCACGGCGAGCTGCGCGAGCAGATGGGCACGGTCGGCCAGGCCTCGGCCCAGCTGAAGCAGGAGACACAGGCCCTGGTCACCGCGCTGCGCACGCCGCACGTGCGCGGCCGCTGGGGCGAGGTGCAGCTGCGCCGGGTGGTCGAGGTCGCCGGGCTGCTCGAGCACTGCGACTTCGTCGAGCAGCCCGCCGGCACCAGCGACGCCGACGCCGGTGTGCGCCCCGACCTGGTGGTCACGCTGGCCGACGGCCGCCAGGTCGTGGTCGACGCCAAGGTGCCGTTCACCGGCTACATCGAGGCCGTGCAGGCCCCCGACGAGGCGGTGCGCCGGCAGCGCGTGGCCGCGCACGCCCGTCAGCTGCGCGCGCACGTCGACGCGCTGGCCGCCCGCCGCTACCCCACGGCCTTCCGGCCCGCCGCCCCGTTCACCGTGCTGTTCGTGCCCTCCGACGGCTTCCTCACCACGGCGCTGGAGGCCGAGCCCGGCCTGCTCGAGTACGGCTTCGGCCGCGACGTCGTCCTGGCCACGCCCAGCACGCTGCTGGCCCTGCTGCGCACCGTCGCCTACTCGTGGCGGCAGGAGCGGCTCGCCCGCGACGCCGACCAGGTGCTCGAGGTCGGCCGCCGGCTGCACGCGCGGCTGACCACGCTGTCGGGCCACCTCACCCGCCTCGGCTCCGCGCTGGGCGCCACGATGACCCGCTACAACGAGACCGTGGGCTCCTACGAGCGGTCGGTGCTCGCGGCCGCGCGGCGGTTCGACGACCTCGGGGTCGGCGAGCAGCCCGTGCCGCGGCCCGAGGAGCTCGAGGCCACGGTGCGCACCCTGCGCCCGGCCGATCCCGCGCCCGGCTGCCTCGACGACGACGCCGACCCCCGCGACGGCACGCACGGCTGATCCCGCGCCCGCCCCGGGTCCACTTCGGCACTTGTCGACAAGGTGACTCGGCGACGACGTCCCTCCGCCCCGCGGCCGGACTGGCTACCGTGGCCTGAGCGAGAGGTGGCCGCCCCGGTCATCCGCGGAGGGACGGGAGGGCGCCATGGCGGCCGACGCCTGGCGGCACGGCGACGTGCGCGCCGACCGGCGGGCGCGGCCGGTGCGCACCGACCGCTCCGCGGTGGCCGACCGCGGCCGGCGCGACGCCTGGGAGGAGGCGCCGGAGCCCGTCCGCGCGCCGTCCTCGCGTCGGGCCGGCGGCGGCGGGGCGGGGGGGCCGCCCCCGGGCCGCCCCGAGCGCCTGGCCGGGCTGACCGACCGGGAGGCCGAGGTGCTGCGCCTGGTCGCCCGCGGCCTGTCGAACACGGAGATCGCCGCGCACCTGGTGGTGGCCGAGCAG
>NZ_JBJGYO010000024.1:0-68336 GCF_054050035.1 Geodermatophilus sp. SYSU D00815
CCCCCCCCGCCCCCCCCCCCCCCCCCCCCCCCCCCCCCCCCCCCCCCCCCCCCCCCCCCCCCCCCCCCCCCCCCCCCCCGGGGCCGGTCCACGTCGGCGGGCCGGTGCGGACCTCGCGGACACCGGCGAGGTCGGCGGTGCCGATGGTGACGGTCCGGCTCACCGGCTCGATGCCCAGCACGTACCGCGGCCGGGAGTCACCCGCGCTCACCCCCAGCCCGCGCCGCTGGCCGACGGTGAACCCGTAGGTGCCGTCGTGCTCGCCGACCGTCGCGCCCGTGGCCGCGTCGACCAGCGGGCCCGGCCGGCTGCCGAGGCGCCGGGCGAGGAAGCCGCGGGTGTCGCCGTCGGGGATGAAGCAGATGTCGTGCGAGTCGGGCTTGGCGGCGACCGCGAAGCCGCGCTCGGCGGCGATCTCGCGCACCCGCGCCTTGGTCATCCCGCCCAGCGGGAACACCGCCCCGGCCAGCTGCTCGGCGGTGAGCACGGCGAGCACGTAGGACTGGTCCTTGGCGGGGTCGACCGAGCGGCGCAGCTCGCCGCCGGCGAGCCGGGCGTGGTGCCCGGTGACGACGGCGTCGAAGCCGAGCGCCCGGGCCCGGTCCAGCACCGCGGTGAACTTGATCTTCTCGTTGCAGCGCAGGCACGGGTTGGGCGTGCGGCCCGCGGCGTACTCGGCGACGAAGTCCTCGACGACGTCGTGCGCGAACCGCTCGGCGAGGTCCCAGACGTAGAACGGGATGCCCAGCTCGTCGGCGACCCGGCGGGCGTCGTGCGCGTCCTCCACGCTGCAGCACCCGCGGGCGCCGCTACGCAGCGTCTGCCGGTCGGGCGAGAGGGCCAGGTGGACGCCGGTCACGTCGTGGCCCGCGTCGACCGCCAGCGCGGCCGCGACGGCGGAGTCCACGCCCCCGCTCATCGCCGCGAGAACCCTCATCGCGAGCCCAGCCCGGCCCGCCGGGCCCGCTCGACCACCGGCCCGATCACCCCGAGCAGCGCGTCGACGTCGGCGTCGGTGGAGGTGTGCCCGAGGCTGAACCGCAGCGAGCTGCGCGCGCGGCCGGCCTCGGCGCCGACGGCCAGCAGCACGTGGCTGGGCCGGGCCACGCCGGCGCTGCAGGCAGAGCCCGTGGAGCACTCGACCCCGCGCGCGTCGAGCAGCATGAGCAGCGCGTCGCCCTCCGCGCCGGGGAAGGACAGGTGCGCGTTGCCGGGCAGCCGGCCGGGCCCGCCGGCGACGACGTCGTCCAGGGGCGCCCCGTTGAGCTGGGCGTCGGGCACCTGGGCGACGACGCCGGCGACCAGCCGGTCGCGCAGCCGCGCCAGCCGGGCGACGCGCTCGGGGCGGGACCGCACCGCCGTCGTCGTCGCCACCTGCAGGCCGACGATGGCCGCGACGTCGAGGGTCCCGGAGCGCACGTCGCGCTCCTGACCGCCGCCGTGCAGCAGCGGCGTGCACTCGGCGTCGCGGCGCAGCAGCAGCACGCCGGCGCCCATCGGGCCGCCGAGCTTGTGCCCGGTCATGGTGAGCGCGTCGGCGCCGCTGGCGGCGAAGTCGACGGGCACCTGGCCGACCGCCTGCACCGCGTCGGTGTGCAGCGGGACGCCGACGGCGTGCGCGACCCCGGCCAGCGCGGCCACGTCGCTCACGGTGCCGATCTCGTTGTTGGCCCACATGACGCTGGCCACCGCGACGTCGGTGCCGTCGCCGAGCGCCTCGCGCAGGGCCGCGGGCGACACGCGCCCGCTCGGTTCGACCGACAGCCAGGTGACGTCGGCGCCGTCGTGCTTGACCAGCCACTCGACGCTGTCGAGGACGGCGTGGTGCTCCGCCGGGCTCACCACGAGCCGCCGGCGGCGGGAGTCGGCGGTGCGCCGGGCCCAGAACAAGCCCTTGACGGCGAGGTTGTCGCTCTCGGTGCCGCCGCTGGTGAACAGGACCTCCGACGGCCGCGCGCCGAGCGCCTCGGCGATCCGCTCCCGGGACTGCTCCGCCGCGCGGCGGGCGGCCCGGCCGCTGGCGTGCAGCGACGAGGCGTTGCCCACGCGGCCGAGCTGCTCGGTCATCGCGGCCAGCACCTCGGGGAGCACCGGCGTCGTGGCCGCGTGGTCCAGGTACGTCATGGCGCACCCAATGTAGTCGCGCCCTCCGCGACACCACGCCCCGGAACGGGGGCGGCCGCCCGGCCGGCGACCCGGACACCGACGAGCGCGAGCGCGGTCAGCACGGCGACCGTGCCGGCGATCGCGACCGGCATCGACAGCGCCCCGGTGGTGGCCGCCGCGACGAGCACGCCGGCCAGCCCGATGCACAGCGCCGAGGCGGTGACGTCGGAGATCTGCAGCGCCGCGGAGTCGGCGCCGCGGCGGTGCTCCGGGGACTGGTCGAGCAGCAGGACGCCGACGCTGGGCATGCCCAGCCCCATGCCCAGCCCCGCGACCGCCCAGGTGGCGTACGCGGGCCACCCGCCCAGGGCGGGGACGGCGGTGAGCGCCGTCCCGGCCAGCCCGGCGGCGAGCAGCGCGAAGCCCACCCGCAGCACCCGCTCGCGCGGCACGTGCGGGAACCGGCCCTGCACCTGCGACGCCGCGGCCCACCCGACGGCGCCGGCGGTCAGCGGGATGCCGGCGGCGGTGGCGCCGAAGCCGTGCACCTCGGTGAGCGCCAGCGGCAGCAGCGCGTCCATGCCGAAGAAGGCACCGGCGAGCAGCCCGCGCGAGGCGACCACCGCCGGCAGCCCCCGCCCGGCGCGGCCGGTGCCGGGCGGCAGCAGCGGTCGCAGCCCCGCGAGCAGCGCGGCGACCCCGACGACGGCGAGCGCCAGGGCCGGCAGGTCACGGCGCTGACCGGCGTACTGGAGCACCGCGATGCCCGCGCCGGCGAGCAGCGCCCAGCCCCAGCGGGACCGCGACGGGGAGCCGGCGGGCTCGTGGCGCGGCAGCGCCCGGACGGCGGGCAGCACCAGCGCCGTCCCGAGCGCGATGAGCGGGAGCAGGCCGAGGAAGACCAGCCGCCAGCTGGCGTGGGTGGTGAGCAGGCCGGCCAGCAGCGGCCCGACGAGCGCCGGCAGCACCCACGCGGAGCTGATGGCGCCGAACAGCCGCGGGCGCAGCGCCGGCTCGTAGGCCAGCCCGGCGATCACGTACAGCGAGACCGCGATGGTGCCCGCGCCGAAGCCCTGGACCGCCCGGCCGGCGACGAAGACGGCCATGTCCCCGGCGACGCCGGCCACCAGCAGCCCCGCGGCGAACGCGGCGACCCCCCAGGGCAGCGCCACCCGGGCACCCCGACGGTCGCCGACGTCTCCCCCGACCACCATCCCGACGACGGAGGCGACCAGGAAGGCGCTGAACGGCCACGCGTACCAGGCCAGCCCGTCGAGCTCGGCCACCGCGGTCGGCATGGCCGTCCCCACCGCCATCGCCTCGAAGGCGATGAAGGTCACCAGCATGACCAGCCCCGCGGTGGTCAGGCGGTGCTCGCGATCGAGCAGTCGCGCCGCCGCCACCTCGTCCACCACCCCGCGGTCCACCTTCCGCTCAACCGTCCTGCGCCGCGAACCCTTTCCGCGCACACGCCGGGCGCCGGCCCCCGGAACGGGGACCGGCGCCCGAGGTGCGGCCCTCCTGCAGGACCCCGTGCCGAGCCCGCGGGGCACGGGGGAAGGGTGGTCTTCCTACTTGCGGGACCTGATCAGCTCGGTG
This sequence comes from Geodermatophilus sp. SYSU D00815, assembly GCF_054050035.1. Taxonomy (NCBI): domain Bacteria; kingdom Bacillati; phylum Actinomycetota; class Actinomycetes; order Geodermatophilales; family Geodermatophilaceae; genus Geodermatophilus; species Geodermatophilus sp. SYSU D00815. Next base: position 3,706 of record NZ_JBJGYO010000024.1, read on the forward strand.
GCCTGCGGGGCGACCTGGAACAGGTCGCCGACCACGCCGAAGTCGGCCAGCTCGAAGATCGGCGCCTCGGGGTCCTTGTTGATGGCGACGATCGTCTTGCTGGTCTGCATCCCGGCGCGGTGCTGGATGGCACCGGAGATGCCGACGGCGATGTAGAGCTGCGGGGACACGGTCTTGCCGGTCTGGCCCACCTGGAAGGTGTGCGGGTAGAAGCCGGAGTCCACCGCCGCCCGCGAGGCGCCGACGGCCGCACCCAGGGAGTCGGCCAGGTCCTCGATGATCTTGAAGTTGTCGGCGGAGGCGACGCCGCGGCCACCGGAGACGACGATCGCCGCCTCGGTCAGCTCCGGCCGGCTGCTCTTCTGCTCCACCACCCGGTCGACGACCTTCACCTGCTTGGCGGCGTCGGAGAGCGCGACCTCGACGGTCTCCTCGGCGGCCGCGCCGGGGGCGGGCTCGGGTGCGACGGAGTTGCCGCGCAGGGTGTAGATCGGGGTGCCGGTGGTGACCTTCGAGTGCACGATCGTCGCCCCGGCGAAGGCCACCTGGGTGGCCGTGCCGTCGGCGGCGATCTCGGTGACGTCGGTCAGCAGGCCGGAGCCGGTCTTGACCGCCAGCCGGGCGGCGACCTCCTTGCCCTCCGGCGAGGAGGGGATGACGACGGCCGCGGGCGACACCCGCTCGACCAGGGACGCCAGCACCTCCGCCTTGGGCGCCACGAGGTAGTCGTCGATCTCCGGCGACTCGGCGACGTAGACCTTCTGCGCGCCGTGCTCGGCCAGCGCGTCCTTGGCGGCGGCGGCCGAGCCGGGGGCGCCGGCCACGACGGCCGACGGCTCGCCCAGGGCGCGGGCGGCAGTCAGCGCCTCCAGCGTGGTCTTGCGGACGCCGCCGCCGGCGGGGTTGAGCTCGACGAGGACCAGGACCTCTGCCATGACTGCTCGATCTCCTTCTGTTGCGCTCGGGTCCGCGGTCAGACGATCTTCTGCTCGGCGAGGAAGCCGACCAGCTTCTCGGCGCCGTCGCCCTCGTCGGTCACCTTGACCCCGGCGCCCTTCGGCGGGCGGCCGGCGAAGTCGACGACCTGCGTGGTCGCGTTCGCCAGGCCGACCTGCCCGGCGTCGATCCCCAGGTCGGCCAGCGACTTGGACTCCACGGGCTTCTTCTTGGCGGCCATGATCCCCTTGAAGGAGGGGTAGCGCGGCTCGTTGATCGAGTCCCAGGTGGACACGATCGCCGGCAGCGGCGCCTCCAGCGCCCAGTAGCCGGTGTCGGTCTGCCGCTCCACCCGGGCCACGCCGCCCTCGATCGTGAGCTTGCGCGCGCCGGACAGCTGCGGGATGCCCAGCCGCTCGGAGAGCAGCGCCGGCATCACGCTCATCTGCGAGTCGGTGGCCTCGGCGCCGCACAGCACCAGGTCGTACTCCAGCTGGCCCAGCGCCGCGGCGATCACCGCCGACGTCTGGATCGCGTCGGAGCCGTGGATCGCCTCGTCGGAGACGTGCACCGCCCTGTCCGCGCCCATCGACAGCGCCTTTCGGATCGCGTCGGTGGCCGAGTCGGGGCCGACGGTGAGCACGGTGACCTCGCCGCCCTCGCGGTCGCGGACCTGCAGCGCCTCCTCGATGGCGTACTCGTCCATCTCGTTGATCACGTTGTCCGCGCTCGCCCGCGCGACCGTGTTGTCGGCCGCGTCGAGCCTGCGCTCGCTGCCGGAGTCGGGGACCTGCTTGACCAGAACGACGATGTTCATCGCCAGACCTACCTCCGCGATGGGGTCAGGGCGCGGGCCCTGCCGCCCGCCTAGCTCCGATCATGGAGGTTACTGGCCGGTAACGGACGCGTGCCGGGGGAGGTGGGTGACCCGTATCACGCCCCGTCGGGCAGCGGACGCCGGAGGCGTCACCGACCCGAGAAGGTGGCCTTGCCGGGCCCGTTCTCGAGGAACGAGCGCATGCCGACCTTCTGGTCCTCGGTGTCGAACAGCTCGGCGAACAGCCGGCTCTCGAGGGCCAGCCCCTGCGGCAGCGGCAGGTCGAGCCCCTCGTCGATCGCCCGCTTGGCCGCAGCCAGCGCCAGCGGCGGGCCGGCGGCGAACTTGCGCGCCATGGCCACGGCGGTGGCGTACACCTCGTCGTCGGGGACGACGGCGTCGGCCAGGCCGATCTCCAGCGCCTCCTCGGCGCCGACGTGCCGGCCGGTGAACACGAGGTCCTTCGCCTTCGCGGGACCGACCAGGCGGGCCAGCCGCTGGGTGCCGCCGGCGCCCGGGATGACGCCGAGCAGGATCTCGGGCTGGCCGATCTTCGCGTTGCGCCCGAGCACGCGGAAGTCGGCGCACAGCGCGAGCTCGTAGCCGCCGCCGAGCGCGTACCCGGTGACGGCCGCGATGACCGGCTTGGGGATCCGGGTGACCTGCGTGAACGAGTCGGTGAGCTCCCGGCCCCAGGCGACCATCGCGGTGCCGTCGAGGCGCGACATCGCCTTGATGTCGGCGCCGGCGGCGAAGACCCGCTCCCCGCCGTAGATCACCACCGCGCGCACGTCGTCGCGCTCGGCGGCCTGCAGCGCCGCGGCGCGGACCTCCCGGTGCAGCTGCTCGTCGATCGCGTTCATCTTCGGCCGGTCCAGGCGCATGGTGCCCACGCCGCCCTCGACCTGCAGGGTCACGAACTCCGGCTCCGCCATGGCCGCACCATACGGCCCCCCGCAGGGCCCCGCCGCGAGCCTGCGAGCGGATGGAGGCAGGGGGTCCGGCTACGCGCGGCGGGCGGTGAACCGCCCGTCCTGGCGCGACAGCGTCAGCTCCAGCCCGAAGGTGTCGGACAGGTGCGCGGAGGTCAGCACGTCGTCCGCCGCCCCGGCGGCCACCACCTCGCCGTCGCGCAGCAGCAGGGCGTGCGAGTACCCGGGCGGGATCTCCTCGACGTGATGGGTGACCAGCACCTGCGCCGGGGCGAACAGGTACCGGGCCAGGTCGGACAGCCGGGAGACGAGGTCCTCGCGGCCGCCGAGGTCGAGGCCGGCGCCCGGCTCGTCGAGCAGCAGCAGCTCGGGGTCGGGCATGAGCGCGCGGGCGATCTGGGTGCGCTTGCGCTCGCCCTCCGACAGGGTGCCGAACGGCCGGTGCGCGAACTGGGCGACGCCCCACTGGTCCATCAGCATCGCCGCGCGGGTCAGGTCGTGGACGTCGTAGCGCTCGCGCCACCGGCCGACGACGGCGTAACCCGCGGAGATGACGACGTCGCCGGTCTTCTCCCCCGCCCCGATGCGCTGCGCGAGCGCGGCGCTGGTCAGGCCGATCCGCGGACGCAGCTCGAAGACGTCGACCGCGCCGAGGGTCTCGCCCAGCAGCTGCACCTCCCCGCGGGTGGGGTGCATGTGCGCGGCGGCCAGCTGCAGCAGGGTGGTCTTCCCGGCGCCGTTGGGGCCGAGGACCACCCACCGGTGGTGCGCCTCGACGGTCCAGTCGACGCCGCGCAGCAGGTAGGTGTCCCCCCGCACGACGTCGACCCCCCGCATGCGGACGACCGGCTCGGACGGGCCCCCACCAGACACACTGCTCGACACGCGTCCATCCAACCAACTCCCGCCGCGCCTCCTGCGACGCGCCACGGCCGCGGAGGGGGCAGGATCGCGGAGTGGCACTCCCCGAGGTCGGACCGCTCGGTCCCGTCACCTGGCCCGGATCGCCGAGCCCGCTGGGCGCGCACTGGGACGGCACCGGCACCAACTTCGCGCTGTGGGCCGGCGGGGCCTCGGCGGTGGACCTGTGCCTGTTCGACGCCGACGGCACCGAGCACCGCCAGCGGCTGCAGGAGAACACCCACCAGGTGTGGCACGCGCGGCTGCCCGGTGTGGGTCCCGGCCAGCGCTACGGCTACCGGGTGCACGGGCCCTACGACCCCGGCAGCGGGCAGCGCTACAACCCCGCCAAGCTGCTGCTCGACCCCTACACGCGGGCCGTCGACGGCCGGCTCGCGCTCGACGGCGCGCTGTTCGGCTACCGCGGCGACAACCCCGACTCGCAGGCGCCCGACGACCGCGACTCGGCCCCGTTCGTGCCGCGCGGCGTGGTCATCCACGACTCGTTCCCGTGGGAGGGCGACCGGCCCCCGGCGACCTCGTGGTCGGACACGGTCATCTACGAGGTGCACGTCAAGGGCGCGACGATGCGCCACCCCGAGGTCCCGCCCGCATTGCGCGGCACCTACGCGGGCCTGGCGCACCCGGCGTTCGTCGAGCACCTGACCGGGCTCGGCGTCACCGCCGTCGAGCTGCTGCCGGTGCACCACTTCGTCAGCGAGCCGCACCTGCTCCGGCGCGGCCTGACCAACTACTGGGGCTACAACACCCTGGGCTACTTCGCCCCGCACGCCGACTACAGCTCCGCCGGCAGCGGCGGGCAGCAGGTCACCGAGTTCAAGGCGATGGTGAAGGCGCTGCACGCGGCCGGCATCGAGGTGATCCTCGACGTCGTCTACAACCACACCGCCGAGGGCGACCACACCGGCCCGACGCTGTCGTTCAAGGGGATCGACAACCGCGCCTACTACCGCGTGCGCGGCGGCGACGCGGCCCGGTACACCGACTACACCGGCTGCGGGAACACCCTCGACGTCCGCCGGCCCGCCGTCCTGGCGCTGCTCATGGACTCGCTGCGGTACTGGGTGACCGAGATGCACGTCGACGGCTTCCGCTTCGACCTCGCCTCCGCGCTGGCCCGCTCCATGCACGACGTCGACCGGCTGTCGGCGTTCTTCGACGTCGTCCACCAGGACCCGGTCGTCAGCCAGGTGAAGCTGATCGCCGAGCCGTGGGACGTCGGCGAGGGCGGCTACCAGGTGGGCAACTTCCCGCCGCCGTGGACGGAGTGGAACGGCAAGTACCGCGACACCGTGCGCGACGTGTGGTCCGGCGCCCCGGTGGGGGTGCGGGACCTCGCCTACCGGCTGACCGGCTCCTCGGACCTGTACCGCTCCGACGGGCGCCGGCCGTTCGCGAGCATCAACTTCGTCACCGCCCACGACGGGTTCACCCTCGCCGACCTCGTCGCCTACGAGCGCAAGCGCAACGAGGCCAACGGCGAGGACAACCGCGACGGCGAGAGCCACAACCGGAACTGGAACTGCGGGGTCGAGGGGCCGACCGGCGACCCCGACGTCCTGGCGCTGCGGGCCCGCCAGGTGCGCAACCACCTGGCGACGCTGCTGCTGTCGACCGGGGTGCCGATGCTCACCGCCGGCGACGAGCTGGGCCGCACCCAGCAGGGCAACAACAACGCCTACTGCCAGGACAACGAGGTCTCCTGGATCGACTGGAAGGACGTCGACGAGGACCTGCTCGCCTTCGTCCGCCGGCTGGTGCAGCTGCGGCACGCCGCGCCGGCGCTGCGGCAGGAGGCGTTCTTCGAGGGGCACGAGCTGCCGGCCACCGGCGGCACCCGCGACCTGGCCTGGTTCAACCCCGCCGGCGCCCAGCTGACCACCGCCGACTGGTTCGACACGAACCTCAAGACGGTCGGCATGTACCTCGACGGGCGGGCGCTGCGGCACCGCGACGAGTTCGGCCGGCGGGTCGTGGACGAGTCCTACCTGGTGTGGCTGCACGCCGGCGCCGAGCCGACGACGGTCACCCTGCCCGGTCCGCCCTGGGGCGACGGCTACGAGCTGGTGCTCTCCACCGAGTACCCCACCGGCGCCCCGCCCCGGCCGGCCGTGGTCGGTCCGGGCCCGGTGCGGCTGCCGGGCCGCAGCGTCTGGCTGATGCGGATCCTCCGCCGCCCCTGAGGCCTCGCGGCCACGATCAGCTCACCTGATCCCGGCAGCTCCTCCCCCGTGCTGCGGCACGAGGGAGGACGTGCCGCGGTGCGGGAGGACGGCGTCGGCCTCGCGGACGGCGTCACCCGAACGCGGAAGGGCCCCGCCGGCGAACCGGCGGGGCCCTTCCGCGTGCGTCGGGAGTCAGTCCTGGGGCTGCTCGAAGGTGATGACGGTCCAGCCGAGCAGCAGCCGGTCGCCGTCGGAGAGCGGGTGGGCGACGCCGGGCTCCAGCTGGGTCCACTCGGTGGCCTCGGGACCGGCGACGTGGGTGCCGTTGAGCGAACCCAGGTCGACGAGGGAGACCTCCCGGCCGGCCCGCTGGATCGCCGCGTGCGCCGAGGAGAGCACGTTCTGGGTGTCCGCGATCGGCACCGGGCGGGCCGAGCCGCCGGTCACCAGCTCGTGGTTGTCGGGACGACGGCCCAGCACCAGGTCCTCGTCGACGGTGACGACCATGCCGTCGTCGAACCGCAGGATCGGCGCCACGGGGGCGTCGGGACGCCAGAACGCGGTCTGCTCACCCGAGTCGGCCCGGCTGGCGCCGGAGGACACCGGGGCGGACGGCGCGGCGCCGAAGCCGGCGTCGGAGGGGGCGGAGTAGGACTGCGCGGGCGCCGCCACCGGCTGGGGCGCCGAGGCGGCCGGAGCGGCGGCGGCCAGCTGCAGCATCGCGCCGGAGCCGGGGACCGTCCCCTCGACGAGGTCGAGGGCGACGCCCGGCGGCATCTGCGGGGCCGCCTGGCCGGGGCCGACGTAGAGGGTCTGGCCGAGCGAGAAGCCGGCCGCCAGCGTGCAGCCGCCGTCGACCGACGAGCCCGAGACCGGCACGCCGTCGACGGCGGGCTGGCCCTTCCCCGACCACAGCGCGACACCGGTGCCGGCGCCCTCCGCGGTGTCGGCGAGCACGAGGGCGAAGGAGGCCCCGCCGTGGGCGAGGGTGGAGACCTGGCCGGCCACGGCGGCCAGGACGCGGTCGGCGCCGGGGCCCGAGACGCCCAGGCAGGCGTGCAGGGCCGCCACCAGGGCGGGCGAGCCGGGCGCGTCGACCCACAGCAGACCGCCGCCGCGACGGGCGACGACCGAGTCTCCGGGGAGGACTTCACAGCGGTCGGGCATGGGCTCCAGCCTAGTGTTGCGCTGCAGGTGTGGGCGGTCGCGGAGCACCGCCACGCCGAGCGAGGGCGGTGTCACCCGTGGTGCATGGGATACCCGTGACCTGAGGGTCTCAAGCGAGAGTACGGGCGCCCCGGAGCCCGACGGGGCGGCCGTCGTCAGGCGCTCGTCACCAGGCCCAGCTCCGCCGGGTCGGCGAGGTGCGCCGACTTCGGCAGCACCCGCACCGTGTACCCGAAGGCGCCGGTGCGCTCCAGCGGGACCGTGGCCGTGAACCAGTGCCGCGACCCGTCGGCCTGCTCGTGCTCCATGGGGATGCAGGTGACGTCGTGCAGCCCGTCGGCGTCGTCCACCCGGCCGTAGGCCGCCTGCACCTGGACGTCGGACGGGGCCAGCCCCGGCAGCTCCACCTCGGCGCGCAGCGCCAGCGTCGAGCCGATCTCCGGGGTGTCGCCGGCGCCGGTGGCCTCCACGTGCGCCACCCGCACGGTGCTCCAGTTCTCGTGCAGGTGCGCCCGCAGCGCCGCCTCCTGGCGCGCCGGCGAGTAGGTGCCGCCGTCGGACATGGCCCGCGCCGAGAGCGCCGCCGGCCGGTAGAGCTGCTGCACGTAGTCGCGCACCATCCGCGAGGCGAGCACCTTCGGGCCGGTCTCGCGCAGGGTGTGCCGGACCATCTCGACCCAGCGGGCCGGGACGCCGTCGCGGTCGCGCTCGTAGAACCGGGGCAGCACCTGGGTGCCGATCAGCTCGTAGATGGCCCGGGCCTCGACCTCGTCGCGGCGGTCGGGGTCGGCGACGCCGTCGGCGGTGGGGATGGCCCAGCCGTTCTGGCCGTCGAACCACTCGTCCCACCACCCGTCGCGGATGGAGAGGTTCAGCCCGCCGTTGAGGGCGGCCTTCATGCCCGACGTGCCGCAGGCCTCCAGCGGGCGCAGCGGGTTGTTCAGCCAGACGTCGCAGCCCCAGTAGAGGTAGCGGGCCATGCCGATGTCGTAGCCGGGCAGGAACGCGATCCGGTGCCGGATCTCCGGGTCGTCGGCGAAGCGCACCATCTGCTGGATCAGCTGCTTGCCGCCGTCGTCGGCCGGGTGGCTCTTGCCCGCGATGACCAGCTGGATCGGCCGCTCGTCGTCGAGGAGCAGGGCCTTGAGCCGCTCCGGGTCCTTGAGCATGAGCGTGAGCCGCTTGTAGGACGGCACCCGGCGGGCGAAGCCGATGGTGAGCACGTCGGGGTCGAAGGCGGTGTCGGTCCAGCCGACCTCGGCCTCGACGGCGCCGCGGGACAGCGCCGTCTCGCGCAGCCGGCGGCGCACCTCGTCGACCAGCCGCCCGCGCAGCATCCGCCTGGTCTGCCACAGCTCGCCGGCCGGGATCCGGTCGACGCCGTCGAAGTGCACCGGCCCGTCGACCTCGACCGGGTCGCCCTGGGTGGTGGTCTGGGTGCCCAGCTCCACCAGCTCCCGGGCGGTCCAGGTGGCGGCGTGCACACCGTTGGTGATGGAGGAGATCGGGACGTCGTCCTCGTCGAAGCCCGGCCACAGGCCGCTGAACATGTGCCGGCTGACGTGCCCGTGCAGCCGGCTGACGCCGTTGGCCCGCTGCCCGAGGCGCAGCCCCATGTGCGCCATGTTGAACTTCGCCGGGTCCTCCTCGGCCCCCAGCGCCAGCAGCTCCCCCAGCGGCACGCCGAACCCGGCGAAGTAGCGCTCGATGAGCGCGCGCGGGAAGCGGTCGATGCCGGCCGGCACCGGCGTGTGCGTGGTGAACACCGTGCCGCCCCGCACCGCCTGCAGCGCCTCGGGGAACGACAGCCCGTGCGACTCGGTCAGCTCCCGGATCCGCTCGATCCCCTGGAAGCCGGCGTGGCCCTCGTTGGCGTGGAACACCTCGGGCTGCGGGGTGCCGGTGAGCGAGCAGAACGCCCGCAGCGCGCGGACGCCGCCGATGCCGAGCAGCATCTCCTGCCGCAGCCGGTGGTCCTCGTCGCCGCCGTAGAGCCGGTCGGTGACGTGCCGCTCGGCCGGGGCGTTCTCCTCGATGTCGCTGTCGAGCAGGAGCAGCGGGACCCGGCCCACCTGGGCGCGCCACACGTGCGCGTGCAGCGTGCGGCCCTCGGGCAGCGGCACGGTGATGACGACGGCGGCGCCGTCGGCCTGCCGCAGCAGCTTGACCGGCAGGCCGTGCGGGTCCAGCGACGGGTAGTGCTCGAGCTGCCAGCCGTCGGCCGACAGGCCCTGGTCGAAGTAGCCCGCCCGGTAGAGCAGGCCCACGCCGATGAGCGGGACGCCGAGGTCGGAGGCGGCCTTGAGGTGGTCGCCGGCGAGGATGCCCAGGCCGCCGGAGTACTGGGGCAGCACCTCGGTGATGCCGAACTCGGCGGAGAAGTACGCGATCGCCTTGGGGGCGTCGGCGCCCAGCGACTGGTACCAGAGCTCGGCGCCCATGTAGTCGTCGAGGTCGTCGACGACGTCCTGGAGCCGGCGCAGGAAGCGCCGGTCCTTGGCCAGGGTGGCCAGCCGCTCGGCCGAGATCTCGCCCATCATCTTGACCGGGTCGCCGCCGCAGTCCTGCCACAGCGCCGGGTCGAGGGCCTCGAAGAGGTCCCGGGTCTCGGGGTGCCACGACCAGCGCAGGTTCATCACCAGCTGGGCCAGCGCCTGCAGGGGCTCCGGGAGGGTGGCACGGACGGTGAACCGGCGGAGAGCGCGCACGCGGCGAGCCTAACCAGGGACGACGTCGCCTTCAGCCGCGCGCGGCCGGGGCGGCGCCCACCCCTCCGGGTGGTCCCCCACCGCCGAGGTGTGGCCGCCCGGTGATCTCGCTAGCGTCTGTGCCGATGACTGGCCGCCCTGACCTCCGCCTCGGCATCACCGATGTCGCCCCCGTCGTGTCCTGCGGGTCCTTCTCGGCCCGCGCCGTGGTCGGCGAGCACCTGCCGATCACCGCCACCGTGTTCCGCGAGGGCCACGACGCCGTCGCGGCCAACGTCGTCTGGCGACCGCCGGGCGAGGCCGCGCAGCCGCCGCTGCGCCGGATGGCCCGCTACGGCGAGGAGCCCGACCGCTGGCTGACCACCGTGGTCCCCGACCGCGAGGGTCGGTGGACCTACACCGTCGAGGCGTGGAGCGACCCGCTGGCCACCTGGCACCACGCGGTCGAGGTGAAGATCGCCGCCGGCCAGGGCGCCGCCGAGCTCGCCAACGACCTGGAGGAGGGCGCGCGGCTGCTCGACCGGGTGGCCGCCGACTGCCCCGCCGAGCACCGCGACGCCGTCAGCGCCGCCGCGGCCGCGCTGCGCGACGAGTCCCGGGAGCTGACCGCCCGGGTGGCCCCCTCCTTCACCCCGGCGCTGCAGCAGGTGCTGCACGACCACCCGGTGCGGGAGCTGATCACCCCCTCCCCCACGTACGAGGTCTGGGTCGACCGGCCGCGCGCCCTCTACGGCTCCTGGTACGAGTTCTTCCCGCGCTCCGAGGGCCCGGTGGTCGGCGGCAAGCCCACCCACGGCACGTTCAAGACCGCCCAGGAGCGGCTCCCGGCGGTCGCCGACATGGGCTTCGACGTCGTCTACCTCCCGCCGATCCACCCGATCGGCCGGATCAACCGCAAGGGCCGCAACAACACGCTCACCCCCGAGCCGGACGACGTCGGCTCGCCGTGGGCGATCGGCAGCGAGGACGGTGGCCACGACGCCGTCCACCCGCAGCTGGGCACGCTCGACGACTTCCGCGACTTCGTGTGGCGCGCCGGCGAGCTGGGCCTGGAGGTGGCGCTGGACCTGGCGCTGCAGGCGGCGCCGGACCACCCCTGGGTCAAGGAGCACCCGGAGTGGTTCACCACCAAGCCCGACGGCACGATCGCCTACGCCGAGAACCCGCCGAAGAAGTACCAGGACATCTACCCGATCAACTTCGACAACGACCCCGAGGGCATCTACGCCGAGGTGCTGCGGGTGGTGCGGCACTGGGTGTCCTGCGGCGTGAAGATCTTCCGCGTCGACAACCCGCACACCAAGCCGCTGAACTTCTGGCACTGGCTGATCTGGGAGGTCAAGAAGACCGACCCCGACGTGCTCTTCCTCGCCGAGGCGTTCACCAAGCCGGCGATGATGCACCAGCTGGCCCGGCTGGGGTTCACGCAGTCCTACACGTACTTCACCTGGCGCACCGAGCGCTGGGAGCTCGAGGAGTACGGGCGGTCACTGGCCGGCACGGCCCACTACATGCGGCCGAACTTCTTCGTGAACACCCCGGACATCCTGCACGAGACGCTGCAGTACGGCGGGCCGCCGATGTTCAAGATCCGCGCGGTGCTCGCGTCGATGATGAGCCCGACCTGGGGCGTGTACTCCGGGTTCGAGCTGTTCGAGCACGTCGCCGTCCGCCCGGGCAGCGAGGAGTACCTCGACAGCGAGAAGTACCAGCTGCGGCCGCGCGACTGGGCCGGCGCCGAGGCCTCCGGGCGCAGCCTGGCGCCCTACCTGCGCCGGCTCAACGAGGTCCGGCGGGCCCACCCGGCGCTGCAGCAGCTGCGCACCCTGCGCTTCCACCCGGTCGACAACCCGAACCTGATGTGCTTCTCCAAGACCGACCCCGGCTCCGCCGACGCCGTCCTGGTCGTGGTGAACCTCTCCAGCCGGCACACGCAGATCGGGACGACGGCGCTGGACATGCCCGCGCTCGGGCTCGACTGGCACGAGCGCTTCTCGGTGACCGACGAGCTGACCGGCGCCTCCTACGACTGGGGCCAGTTCAACTACGTGGAGCTCGACCCGTACCGGGAACCGGCGCACGTCTTCTCCGTCGCCTTCCCGCGGCCGGTCCAGTTCCCGCCCGTGGCCGGTTGAGCCCACCTCCGGCGCAGACCCGTCCCACCCAGAAGATCGAGGACGACCCCTCCCGATGACCGTTCCCGTCCCCGACGCGAGCACCTCCGACACCAGGCCGTCGGCGCTGCCGGCCCCCGGCACCGACCCCGACTGGTTCAAGCGCGCCGTCTTCTACGAGGTCCTGGTGCGCGGCTTCGCCGACAGCAACGCCGACGGCGTCGGCGACCTGCGCGGCATGGCCGACAAGCTCGACTACCTGCAGTGGCTGGGCGTCGACTGCCTCTGGCTGCCGCCGTTCTTCGCCTCCCCGCTGCGCGACGGCGGCTACGACGTCAGCGACTACACGGCGGTGCTGCCCGAGTTCGGCGACATCGACGACTTCAAGGAGTTCCTCGACGCGGCCCACGCGCGGGGCATGCGCGTGATCATCGACTTCGTCATGAACCACACCTCGGACCAGCACCCCTGGTTCCAGGCCAGCCGCAGCGACCCCGACGGCCCGTACGGCGACTTCTACGTGTGGGCCGACGACGACACCGGCTACCCCGACGCGCGGATCATCTTCGTCGACACCGAGAGCTCCAACTGGACGTTCGACCCGGTCCGCAAGCAGTACTTCTGGCACCGCTTCTTCTCGCACCAGCCCGACCTCAACTTCGAGAACCCCCGGGTGCAGGAGGCGATCCTGGACGCCCTGCGGTTCTGGCTCGACCTCGGCATCGACGGGTTCCGCCTGGACGCCGTCCCCTACCTCTTCGAGGAGGAGGGGACCAACTGCGAGAACCTGCCGAAGACCCACGAGTTCCTCAAGCGGGTGCGCAAGGTCGTCGACGCCGGCTACCCCGACCGGGTGCTGCTGTGCGAGGCCAACCAGTGGCCGGCCGACGTCGTGGAGTACTTCGGGGCCGACGGCGACGAGTGCCAGATGGCCTTCCACTTCCCGGTCATGCCGCGCCTGTTCATGGCCGCGCGCCGGGAGCAGCGCTTCCCGATCTCGGAGATCATGGCGCAGACGCCGGACATCCCGAAGAACTGCCAGTGGGGCATCTTCCTGCGCAACCACGACGAGCTGACCCTCGAGATGGTCACCGACGAGGAGCGCGACTACATGTGGGCGGAGTACGCCAAGGACCCCCGCATGAAGGCCAACATCGGCATCCGCCGCCGGCTGGCCCCGCTGCTCGAGAACGACATCAACACCCTCGAGCTGTTCAACGCCCTGCTGTTCAGCCTGCCCGGCTCGCCGGTCCTCTACTACGGCGACGAGATCGGCATGGGCGACAACATCTGGCTCGGTGACCGCGACGGCGTCCGGACCCCCATGCAGTGGACGCCGGACCGCAACGGCGGCTTCTCCACCGCCGACCCGCAGCGGATGTACCTGCCGCTGAACATGGACCCGGTCTACGGCTACCAGACCACCAACGTCGAGGCGCAGCTGCGCAACACGAACTCGCTGCTGCACTGGATCCGGCGGATGATCGCCGTCCGCAAGGAGCACCCGACGTTCGGGCTGGGCAGCTTCGAGGAGGTCGGCTCGCGCAACCCGACGGTGCTCTCCTTCGTCCGCCGGTTCGGCGACGACATCGTGCTGTGCGTCAACAACCTGTCGCGGTTCCCCCAGCCGGTGGAGCTGGACCTGCGGCAGTTCGAGGGCTACACCCCGATCGAGCTCACCGGCCGGGTGGAGTTCCCGCAGATCGGCGTCCTGCCGTACATGCTCACCCTGGCCGGGCACGGCTTCTACTGGTTCGAGCTGGCCAAGCCGGTCGAGCCCGAGCCGGAACCCGAACCGGAGCACGAGACCGGGCTGGCCGAGTCGCTGCTGGCGGCCGGGGTCGTCGGGGACGACGAGCACTCCGCCGGAGGTGCGCGATGACCGTGGCGAGCGACCTGCTCAAGGACTGGATGCCCGCCCAGCGCTGGTTCGGCGGCAAGGGCCGGGAGTGGGCGGACGTCGCCGAGAGCGGCTTCTTCCTCGAGCGGGAGCACCCCGTGCTCTCGGTGCACCGGGTGGACGTCACCTACGCCGACGGCGGGCGCGAGACCTACCTGATCCCGGTCTCCTGGCACGAGCACCCGACGGAGGAGCTGACCCACGCCTTCATCGGCGCGGTCACCTACGAGGGCCGGGAGCTCTACGGCTACGACGCCATGCGCGACCGCGACGCGACGACGCCGTGGCTGAAGCACCTGGTGAACGCCTCGACGGTGGGCCCGATGCACTTCCACCCCGCGGGCGTGGCCGCCATCCCCGAGGGGCTCCCCGGCGACGTCGTCTCCGGCGAGCAGAGCAACACGTCGCTGATCTACGGCTCGGAGGCGATCCTCAAGCTGTTCCGGCGGCTCGAGCCCGGCCTCAACCCCGACGTCGAGGTGCACGACGCGCTGCGGCGGACGGAGAACGAGCACATCGCCCCGCTGCTGGGGCACGTGGAGATCGACGACCCCGACCCGGCGAAGCCGGCGGCCACGGCCGCGATGCTGCAGACCTTCGTGCCCAACGCCAGCGACGGCTGGCGGCTGGCCACGGCGAGCGTGCGCGACCTCTACGCCGAGGGCGACCTGCACGCCGACGAGGTCGGCGGCGACTTCGCCGCCGACAGCGAGCGGCTGGGCGCGGCGACGGCGTCGGTGCACGCCGACATGGCGAAGGTGCTGCCCACCGAGCCGGCCGACCAGGCGTGGTTCGCCGGGCTGGCCGAGCAGATGAACGCCCGGCTCGACGCCGCGATCGAGGTCGTGCCGCAGCTCGCCGAGCACGCCGAGGGGCTGCGCGCCCTCTACGCCGCGGTCGCCGGGAGCCAGGAGCAGGTGGTCCGCCAGCGGGTGCACGGCGACCTGCACCTGGGCCAGGTGCTGCGGACGGCGACCGGCTGGATCCTCCTGGACTTCGAGGGGGAGCCGGCCCGCTCGCTCGAGGACCGCCGGCAGCTCGACAGCCCGCTGCGCGACGTGGCCGGGATGCTGCGGAGCTTCGACTACGCCGCGCGTCACATGCTCGTCGAGCAACCCGACGACCCCCAGCGCGCATACCGGGCCCAGGAGTGGGCAGAGCGCAACCGGACCGCGTACTGCTCCGGCTACTCGGCCGCGAGCGGGCTGGACCCGTGCGGGGACTCCCCTCTCCTGCGGGCGTTCGAGGCCGACAAGGCGGTCTACGAGTGCGTCTACGAGGCGCGCAACCGGCCGCACTGGCTGATGATCCCGCTGAACTCGTTGTCCCGGATCTCGTCCGGCAACTGACAGCGGCACGACTTCACGACGACGCACCACCGAGGACGGCGAGGGCACGATGACGACGGACGACGCACAGGACCACGTGGCGGACAAGGACGAGCTCCAGGCCGCCGTCGAGGAGAAGACCGCCCGCGTCCGGCAGCAGGCCGAGGCCGACGAGAACGTGAGCCGGGCCCGCCCGGCGCGCAAGGCCCCGGCGAAGACCGCGAAGGCGACGGCGACGAAGACCACCGCGAAGAAGACGACCGCCAAGAAGACGGCCGCGGCGACGTCGAGCACGGCCGAGGCGACCGCGGGGGCCACCGAGGGGACCACGGCCGAGGCGGCCGCGCCGGCCAAGAAGGCGCCGGCGAAGCGCGCCCCGGCCAAGAAGGCGCCGGCCGGGACGGCGCCGGCGAAGAAGGCGGCCGCGAAGACCACCGCCAAGCGCACCACCGCGAAGAAGACGGCCGAGGCCACGACGCCGCCGGTGGTGCCGCCGGCCCCGGTCGCCGAGCCGGGCGACGGCACGGGCGCCCCCGCGGCACCGGCCGAGCCGGCACCCGCCGAGCCCACACCCGCCGAGCCGGCGCCGGAGACCCCGGCGCCCGGGACCCCCACGCCCGAGGACCCGACGCCCGAGGACCCGGCGCCCGAGAACCCGGCACCCGGCACGAGCACCGAGGCGACGACCGCCCCGGGTGCCGCGGAGCCGGCCGCGCCGGCGGTCGGCGTCGGCGCCGAGGTCAGCGGCGACCAGCTGCGCGCCATCGTCGAGGGCTGGTCGCACGACCCGCACTCCGTCCTCGGCTTCCACCCCGTGGGCGACGGCCGGTGGGTGGTGCGCACCCTCCGGCCGGACGCGGTCAGCGTCACCGTCGTCGACCAGGACGGCTCGCGGTACGAGGCCCGGCAGCTGCACGGCGGCGGCATCTACGAGGCGACCCTGCCGCAGCAGCCCGGCGACTACCGCATCGACGTCACCTACGGCGACGGGGCGGGCGGCACCAACACGTACGTCGTCGACGACCCCTACCGGTGGATGCCGACGGTCGGCGAGCTCGACCAGTACCTGATCGGCGAGGGCCGGCACGAGCGGCTGTGGGAGGTGCTCGGCGCGCACGTGCGCCGCTACGACACCCCCGGCGGGCTGACCGAGGGCGTCTCCTTCGCCGTCTGGGCGCCGAACGCGCGCGGCGTCAAGGTCACCGGCGACTTCGACTACTGGGAGGCGCGGGCCTACCCGATGCGGTCCCTCGGCGCCTCCGGCGTCTGGGAGGTCTTCATCCCCGGGGTGCAAGCCGGCAGCCGGTACCGCTACCACGTGCTCGGTGCCGACGGCGAGTGGCGGGAGAAGTCCGACCCGCTGGCCTTCGCCACCGAGGTGCCGCCGGCCAACGCATCGGTGGTCACCGAGTCGACCTACGAGTGGCACGACGACGAGTGGCTGGCCGACCGCGCCCGCGGCGGCTGGCACGAGCGGCCGATGAGCGTCTACGAGGTGCACGCCGGCTCGTGGCGGCAGGGGCTGGGCTACCGCGAGCTGGCCGACGAGCTCGTCGAGTACGTGGTCGAGTCCGGGTTCACGCACATCGAGTTCATGCCGCTGGCCGAGCACCCGTTCGGCGGCTCGTGGGGCTACCAGGTCACCTCCTACTACGCGCCCACCTCCCGCTACGGCAGCCCCGACGACCTGCGGTACCTGATCGACAAGGCGCACCAGGCCGGCATCGGCGTCATCGTCGACTGGGTCCCGGCGCACTTCCCCAAGGACGCCTGGGCGCTCGGGCGCTTCGACGGCACCGCGCTGTACGAGCACGCCGACCCCCGCCGCGGCGAGCAGCTGGACTGGGGGACGTTCGTCTTCGACTTCGGCCGCACCGAGGTCCGCAACTTCCTGGTGGCCAACGCGCTCTACTGGTGCAAGGAGTTCCACGTCGACGGCCTGCGCGTCGACGCGGTCGCCTCGATGCTCTACCTGGACTACTCGCGCTCCGAGTGGCTGCCCAACGTCCACGGCGGCCGGGAGAACCTCGAGGCGGTGGCCTTCCTGCAGGAGATGAACGCCACCGTCTACCGCGAGGTGCCGGGGGTGGTCACCATCGCCGAGGAGTCGACCGCCTGGCCGGGGGTCACCCGGCCCACCCACCTCGGCGGCCTGGGCTTCGGCTTCAAGTGGAACATGGGCTGGATGCACGACTCGCTGGCCTACGTGGAGAAGCCGCCGGTCTACCGCAGCTACCACCACGGCCAGCTGACGTTCTCGATGATCTACGCCTACTCCGAGAACTACGTCCTGCCGATCAGCCACGACGAGGTCGTGTACGGCAAGGGCTCGCTGCTGCGGAAGATGCCCGGCGACCGGTGGCAGCAGCTGGCCAACCTGCGCGCCTACCTGGCCTACATGTGGGCCCACCCGGGCAAGCAGCTGCTGTTCATGGGCTCGGAGTTCGCCCAGGACTCCGAGTGGGCCGAGAGCCGCTCGCTGGACTGGTGGCACCTGGACGACCCGGCGCACCGCGGCGTCCGCCAGCTGGTGACCGACCTCAACGCCCGCTACCGCGAGCTCGACGCGCTGTGGAGCCTCGACGTCGACCCCGCGGGCTTCCAGTGGATCGACGCGAACGACTCCTCGGGCAACGTGCTCTCCTTCCTCCGCTACGGGCGGCCGGGCGCGCCCGCCGGCGAGGACGGCGCGCCGGCGGCGGGTCAGGCGCTGGCGTGCGTGGCCAACTTCGCCGGGACGCCGCACAGCGGCTACCGCATCGGCCTGCCGCGCGGCGGGCGCTGGCGGGAGGTCCTCAACAGCGACGCGGAGGGCTACGGCGGCTCCGGCGTCGGCAACTGGGGCGGCGTGGAGGCGGTCGAGGAACCGTGGCACGGCCAGCCGTACTCGGCGGTCGTCGAGGCGCCCCCGCTGGGCACCGTCTGGTTCCTGCACGAGGGCTGAGCACCTCCCACCGGGTCGCAGGAGCGCTCCGGCGTCGGCACCGATTCCGACACCCGGCGTCCGACACCGGGCGTTCCTGCACCCCGCTCGGGGCCGCGACCAGGCATCATGTGCCGGCTCGCGAGACGACGCCGGCACGCACCGGCCCCGAAATAGAGGAACAGCGCTCCAATGAGGCATGGCCTGCGCCGCACGATCACCGCGGCAGCAGTGGGCAGCGTGCTGCTCACCGGCTGCTCCAGCACCGTGACGGGGGTGGCGTCCCCCGGCGACGGCGTCCCCCGGGACGTGACGGCGGAGGAGTTCCCGATCGTGAACGCCGAGGACGGCAACGTCGTCGACCAGGCGGCGCGCAACGCCTTCGTCGACCTGTACACCTTCTGGAACGAGGCCTACCCGGAGGCGTACGGGGAGGAGCTGCCCGTCCTGGAGAGCCCGGTCTTCAGCGTCGACGTCGACAACATCGACCCCGCGGCCTTCCCCGACGGCGTCAGCTGCGGCCTGGACCCGCTCGAGGTCGAGAACAACGCGTTCTTCTGCGCCTTCCCCGGTGAGCCCAACTCCGACTCGATCACCTACGACCGGGTCTTCCTGCAGGACCTGGCCGACGAGTTCGGCCGCTCCCTCGTGCCGTTCGTCATGGCCCACGAGTTCGGCCACGCGCTGCAGTACCGCTTCGAGTCCGAGGAACCCTCGATCGTCAAGGAGACCCAGGCCGACTGCCTCGCCGGCGCCTGGACCGCCTGGGTGGTCGAAGGCAACGCCGAGCACACCTCGATCCGGCTGCCGGAGCTCGACGACGTGATCCGGGGGTACCTGCAGACCGCCGACCAGGTGGGCAGCGACCCCAACCGCCGCGGCGCGCACGGCTCGTACTTCGACCGCGTGTCGGCCATCGCCGAGGGCTACGACCAGGGCGTGACGGCCTGCCGCGACAACTTCACCACCGAGCGGCTGTTCACCGCCGCCGAGTTCAGCGACGAGGACCAGGCCAACCAGGGCAACTCGCCCTACGACGTGACGCTCGACCTCATCGACACCAGCCTGCCCCCGTTCTGGCAGGACGTGTTCCCGACCGCCTTCGGGCAGCAGTTCGAGACGCCGACCGTCACGTCGTTCGACGGCACCCCGCCCGACTGCGTCGAGAACCACCGCGACCTCGGCTACTGCGAGTCCGACTCGACCGTCTACTACGACCAGCAGGACCTCACCCAGCCGGCCTACGAGGAGCTGGGCCACTTCGCGGTCGCGACCGCCATCTCGATGCCCTACTCCCTCGCCGTCCGCTCGCAGCTGGGCCTGTCCACCGACGACGGCGCCGCCACCCGCTCGGCGGTCTGCCTCACCGGCTGGTGGGAGGCCCAGGTGTTCAGCGGCCGGCTCCCGGGCGTGGCGATCAGCCCCGGCGACATCGACGAGGCGATCCAGTTCCTCCTCGCCTACGGGGTCGACGACGCCGTCTTCCCGAACGTCGACGCCTCCGGCTTCGAGCTGGTCCGCTCGTTCCGCGCGGGCTTCCTGGAGGGGGCCGGCGCCTGCGACGTGGGCGTCTGACGACCGTGCGCCGCGGGACCCCGGCCGGTCCCGCGGCGCACCGCCGCCGTCCGGCGGGCCGTGCCACCATGCAGGCACCTGCCCGACACGGACGAGGGAACTCAGCCCATGACGCGGGTCCGGATCCCGAGCCGCCTGCGGGTCGCGCTCGCCGCGACGGCCACCGGTGGCCTGCTGCTCACCGGCTGCACGAGCACCGTGGTCGGCATCGCCGCGCCCGCCGGGAACGCCCTGCGCGACGCCACCCCCGAGGAGTTCCCGATCGCGGGGGCCGCGGACGGCGACGAGGTCGACCAGGAGGCGCGCAACGCCCTGGCCGACCTCTACGCGTTCTGGGAGGAGGCCTACCCCGAGGCGTTCGGGGCCCCGTTCGAGCCGCTGGCCGGCGGGGTGTTCAGCGTCGACCCCGACGACGTCGACCCCGCGGCCTACCCCGACGGCGTGAGCTGCGGCCTGCAGCCCGAACGCGTCGAGAACAACGCGCTGTACTGCAACGCGCCGGGCCGGGACAACGCCGACTCCATCACCTACGACCGGGTGTTCCTCGCCGAGCTCTCGGCGAGCTTCGACCTGTCCCTGGTGGCGGTCGTGATGGCGCACGAGTTCGGCCACGCGATCCAGGACCGCTTCGGCTTCCGCGGGGCGAGCATCAACCAGGAGACGCAGGCCGACTGCCTGGCCGGCGCCTGGACCGGGTGGGTCGCCGCGGGCAACGGCCGGCACACCTCGCTCCGCGCGCCGGAGCTCGACCAGGTGCTGCGCGGGTACCTGCAGGTGGCCGATCCGGTGGGCACCGACCCGTCCCAGGAAGGGGCGCACGGCTCGTACTTCGACCGGGTGTCGGCGATCGCCGAGGGCTTCGACCAGGGCGTCGCCGCCTGCCGGGACAACTACGGCGAGGGGCGCATCTTCACCGCGGCGGCGGCCGATCCCCGCGATCCCAACGAGGGCGACGCCCCTTACGACCAGACCCTGGACTTCATCGAGCAGACGCTGCCGCCGTTCTGGGCCGACGTCTTCCCCGTGGCGTTCGGCCGGGAGTTCGAGGAGCCGGCCCTCGAGCCGTTCGAGGGCACCGCGCCCGAGTGCGTCGACGGCGACCGGGACCTCGGCTACTGCGAGTCCGACTCGACCGTCTACTACGACGAGCGGGACCTCACCCTCCCCGCGTACGAGGAGCTCGGCGACTACGCCGTCGCCACCGCCATCTCGACGGCGTACTCGCTGGCCGTCCGGTCGGAAGCGGGGCTGTCCACCGACGACGCCGAGGCGACCCGCTCCTCGGTGTGCCTGACCGGCTGGTACACCGCCCAGCTCTTCAGCGGCGCGTTCGAGCAGGTGGTGCTCAGCCCCGGCGACGTCGACGAGGCGGTGGAGTTCCTCCTCGCCCACGGGCTGCGGGGCAACGTCTTCCCGAACTCCGACGTCACGGGCTTCGAGCTGCTGCGCTCCTTCCGGTCGGGCTTCCTGGACGGCGGCGGCCCCTGCGAGGTGGGGATCGACGGCTGACCCGCCCGGTGTCGCCCGCCGCCCGGCCGGGCACTGCGGAGGTGTGGACCCCACTCGCACCCGCGCGGGGACGGCGCTGCCGGCCCTGCTGCTCGCCGTCCTGACCCTCGCAGGGTGCTCCTTCGTGGTCGTCGGCCGGCCCGGATCCCTGACCCGGCCGACGTCCGACGTCGGCACGGACGAGATCACCGTCGTCGGGGCGGTGGACGACCCCGTCGACCTCCGGGTCCGCAACGCGCTCGCCGACCTCCAGGACTTCTGGGGCAGCCGGTTCCCCGAGGTCTTCGGCACGCAGTTCCAGCCGCTGCAGGGCGGGTTCTTCAGCGTCGACCCCGACGACGTCGACCCCGCCGCGTACCCCCAGGGCATCGGCTGCGGCAGCGATCCGCGCGAGGTGGAGGGCAACGCCTTCTACTGCGCGGCGCCGGACACGCCCAACTCCGACTCGATCAGCTACGACCGGGCGTTCCTGGGCGAGCTGGCCGACCAGTACGGGCGGTTCCTGCCCGACCTGGTCACCGCGCACGAGTTCGGCCACGCGATCCAGGCCCGGGTGGGCTCCCCGCCGTCCTCGATCGCCGCCGAGACCCAGGCCGACTGCCTGGCCGGCGCCTGGACCGCCTGGGTGGCCGACGGCGAGGCCGCGCACACGCAGCTGCGCACCGCGGAGCTCGACCAGCTGCTGCAGGGGTACCTGCTGCTCCGCGACCCCGTGGGCACCAGCCCCGCCGGCCAGTCGGCGCACGGCTCCGGGTTCGACCGGGTCTCGGCCTTCCAGGAGGGCTTCGACGACGGGCCGACCGCCTGCCGGGACGACTTCGGGCCGGACCGCGTCTTCACGCAGAGCCAGTTCGTCACCGACGAGGACTTCGCCAACCAGGGCAACGCGCCCTACGAGCAGCTGCCGACGCTCATGGAGGACTCGCTGACGGAGTTCTGGACGGCGGCGCTCCCGGCCCTCGGCGGTGACGAGTTCGAGGCGCCGGAGCTGACCGCGTTCCGGAACGCCGCACCGGGCTGCGCCGACGGCGAGCTGGACCTCGTCGTCTGCCCGGACGAGCCGCTCGTGGGCTTCGACGACCCCGACCTCGGCCGGCCGCTCTACGGCGACATCGGGGACTACGCCCTGATCACGGCCGTGTCGATCGGCTACGCCCTGGCCGCCCGGGACCAGCTCGGCCTGGCGGCGGACGGCGAGGACGCCTACCGCTCGGCCGTGTGCCTGACCGGCTGGTTCAGCGCCGAGCTGGTGGCCGGCTCGCTGCGGACCGCGTCGGTCTCCCCCGGCGACCTGGACGAGAGCGTGCAGTTCCTGCTGCAGCACGCCCGGGACGAGGCGGTGCTGCCCGACGTCGACCTGACCGGCTTCGAGCTGGTCGACCTGCTGCGCAACGGCTTCGTCGGCGGGCCGGAGCCCTGCGACGTGGGGTAGCCGCCGCAGGATCCCGGAAGGGGCCGCCTAGAACAGGGCCAGCGACAGCTTGCGGCGCGCCTCGCCCACCCGCGGGTCCTGGTCGCCGACGACCGCGAACAGCTCCACCAGGTGCTTGCGGGCCTGGTCGCGGTCCTCGCCCGACGTGCGGCGGACGACGTCGAGCAGCCGGTCGAACGCGGCCTCGACCTGGCCGGTGCCGAGCAGGAGGTCGGCGGCCCGGGTCTGCGCGGCCACGTCGTCGGGGGTGGCGTCGGCGTCGGCCAGGGCGTTCGGGCCGGCCTCCTCGGCCCGCCGGAACAGCTGCACCTGGCGCAGCGCGAGCGCGGCGTCGGGGTGGTTCGGGTCCTCGGCCAGGATGGCCTGGTACGCGGCCTCCGCCGCGGCCAGGTCGCCGCGCTCCAGGGCCGCCTCGGCGGCGTCGAGCCGCGG
This sequence comes from Geodermatophilus sp. SYSU D00815, assembly GCF_054050035.1. Classification (NCBI taxonomy): domain Bacteria; kingdom Bacillati; phylum Actinomycetota; class Actinomycetes; order Geodermatophilales; family Geodermatophilaceae; genus Geodermatophilus; species Geodermatophilus sp. SYSU D00815. The sequence goes on from NZ_JBJGYO010000024.1 coordinate 26,565, forward strand.
GTCCTCCGGCTCCCCCGCCGCCGCTCCCGCCCCGCCGGGGACCGCTCCCCCGGTGGTCGCGCGCACCAGCTCGGTCACGAACTGGCGGGCCTGCTCCTCGGGGATGGCGCCGGTGAACTCGGCGACCAGCTGCCCCTGCCACACCGCCTTGACCGCCGGGATGCCCTGCACCCGCAGGCCCTGGGCCAGCGCCGGGTTGGCGTCGACGTCGACCTTGGCGAGCACCCAGGAGCCGCCGCCCTCGGCGGCCAGCCGCTCGAGGACCGGTGAGAGCTGCTTGCACGGCCCGCACCACTCGGCCCACAGGTCGAGCACGACCGGCACCTGGAAGGACCGGTCGAGCACCTCGGACTGGAAGGTCGCCTCGGTGACGTCGACGACGGCGCTGCCGGGCGAGCCGGCGGGGGCGGTGGCGCTCGGCGGCGGGGCGGCCTGGGCGCGCGCGGCGGCCTCGGAGCGGGCCTTCACGGCGGCGAGGTCGACGGCACCGGCCAGCGAGGCGGCCATCTGCGCCTGCTGCGCCTGCGCCCGCGGATCGGGACGACCGGGACGGTTCGGCTGCATGGGGACGATCATCCCACCGCGCGATCGGGCGTGTCGCGGCCCCTTCTCAGAACCTCGCGGGCTCGGTGTAGCTGCCCCACTCCTCCCGCAGCGCGTCGCAGATCTCGCCGAGGGTGGCCTCCGCGCGGACGGCGTCGAGCATGGCCGGCAGCATGTTCGCCCCGGTGCGGGCGACCTCGACCATGCGGGTGACGGCCGTGCGCGCGGCGTCGTCGTCCCGCGTGCGGCGCCGCTCGGCGAGCTCGGCCCTCTGGTCCTTCTCCACCTGGTGGCCGACCCGCAGGATGTCGAGCTGGTCGTGGGCGTCCACCGAGCCGGTCAGCGTGTTGACGCCGACGACCTTCTTGTCGCCCTTCTCCAGAGCCCGCTGGTAGGCGAAGGCGGCCTCGGCGATCTCGCCGGTGAACCAGCCGTCCTCGATGCCGCGCAGGATGCCCGACGTCATCGTGCCGTCGGTGCCCATGTCCTTGATCCGGGCGAAGATCTCCTCGGCCCGGCGCTCGATGTCGTCGGTGAGCGCCTCGACGTACCAGGAGCCGCCGAGCGGGTCGGCGACGTTCGCGACCCCGGTCTCCTCCATGATCACCTGCTGGGTGCGCAGGGCGATCTGCGCGGCCTTGGCACTGGGCAGCGCCAGCACCTCGTCGAGGGCGTTGGTGTGCAGCGACTGGGTGCCGCCCAGCACGGCGGAGAGCGCCTCCAGCGCCGTCCGGACGATGTTGTTGTCCGGCTGCTGCGCGGTGAGGCTGACGCCGGCGGTCTGGGTGTGGAAGCGCAGCTGCTGCGCCTTCTCCGTCGTCGCGCCGTAGACGTCGCGCAGCCAGCGCGCCCAGATCCGGCGGGCGGCGCGGAACTTGGCGATCTCCTCGAAGAAGTCGACGTGCGCGTCGAAGAAGAACGACAGGCCGGGGGCGAACGTCTCGATGTCCAGGCCCCGGGAGAGGCCCAGCTCCACGTATGCGAAGCCGTCGGCGAGGGTGTAGGCCAGCTCCTGCGCGGCGGTCGAGCCGGCCTCGCGGATGTGGTAGCCCGACACCGAGATCGGCTTGTAGGCCGGGATGTGCTCGGCGCAGTACTCCATGAGGTCGCCGATGAGGCGCAGGTGCGGTTCGGGGGCGAAGAGCCACTCCTTCTGCGCGATGTACTCCTTGAAGATGTCGGTCTGCAGCGTGCCGTTGAGCCGGCGGGGGTCGACGCCCTGGCGCTCGGCGGCCACCAGGTACATGCAGAACACCGGGACGGCCGGGCCGCTGATCGTCATCGACGTCGTGGTGTCGCCGAGCGGGATGCCGTCGAACAGGACGTCCATGTCGGCGGCGGAGTCGATGGCGACGCCGCAGTGGCCGACCTCGCCGAGCGAGCGCGGGTCGTCGGAGTCGCGGCCCATGAGGGTGGGCATGTCGAAGGCGACGGAGAGGCCGCCGCCGCCCTCGGCCAGGATCATCTTGTAGCGCTCGTTGGTCTGCCGGGCGTTGCCGAAGCCGGCGAACTGGCGGATCGTCCACGTGCGCCCGCGGTAGCCGGTGGCGTGCAGGCCGCGGGTGAACGGGAACTCGCCGGGATAGCCGATGCGCTCGAACCCGGGGACGCTCGACTCGTCGGCGGGGCCGTAGACGGGGTCGACCTCGGCGCCCGACAGCGTGGTGAAGTCGGCGTCGCGGACCTTCCCGGCCGCCAGCGCCGCGTCGTACCGCTGCTGCCACCGCTGCCGGGCGTCGTCGCTCATGACGAGATGCTAGGACGTCCGAACAAAATCTGCTAGGACGTCCGACTATCCGCCGCTCCCACGCCGGCGACGTCACCCGCGCCCAGGCGGACGCGCCGCAGGATGTCGAACAGCGCGTCCAGTTCGGCGTCGGGCAGGTCGCCCAGGCCGAAGTCGAGCGCCGTGAGCTCCCCGGTGGCGGCCTCCACGACGGCCCGGCCGGCGTCGGTGATGCGCGCCAGCACGCCGCGGCCGTCGGCGGGGTTGGGCCGGCGTTCCACGTAGCCGGCCGCGACGAGCCGGTCGATCGCGTTGGTGACGCTGGTCGGGTGCACCATCAAGCGGCTGCCGATGACCTTCAGCGGGAGCTCGCCGGTGCGGCTGAACGTGAGCAGCACGAGCACCTCGTAGCGGGCGAAGGTCAGCTCGTGCGGCTTGAGCACCTCGTCGAAGCGGGCCAGCAGGATCTGCTGGACCCGGAACACCGAGGTCGCGGCCCGCATCGCCGCCGCGGGCCCGAACCGCTGCTCCCAGGTCTCCCCGGCGCGCTCGATCGGGTCGAAGGGCAGCCCCAGCGCACGGACCATGCGGGGAACGCTACCGGGCGGTACGGAGCACCCGGATGCGCATCGGGGCGGCATCACCCGCTCGGGACAGCACCCGCACGCGCATCGTCGACGTCGACCTGTGGACAAGGCCCCCTGTCGCCCGCCGCACCCGGCAGGGTGCGGACGTGCCTCCGCCGCCCCCACGTCCCGACCGCCTGAGCGGAAAGATCTTCCGAGGCTCCTCGGCGGTGCGGTCGGGCCTGCTCACCGAGGCGCAGCTGTGCAGCTCGGCCCGGCGGCGGCTGTTCCCCGACACCTACGCCTGCGCCTCGTTGCCGCTCGACCACCGACTGCGCGCCGTCGCCGTGGCCGGGGTGCTGCTCCGCGGTGCCGTGCTCACCGGCCGGAGCGCGGCGGTGGTGTGGGGGGTCGAGCTGGCCGCGCCCGACGACGACGTCCAGTGCGTGGTCGAGCCGTCCTGCCGGGCAGGCGCCGTTTCGCGGCGTCGAGGTCACCCGCCGCCTCCTGGTGCCCGACGAGGTCACCCGCCGCCGCGGGGTCGCGGTCACCACGCCGGTCCGCACGGCACTCGATCTGGCGCGACGCCGGCCGCTCGACGACGCGGTGGTCGATCTCGACCGGTTTCCTGCGCAGCGGGCTGATCGCCCCGGCCGATGTCCACGACGCCGCCGGCGTCTTGCCGGGCCCCGCGTGCCGGCTCGTGCGCCGGGCGGTGGCACTGGCCGACGGTCTCGCCGAGTCGCCGCAGGAGACGCGGCTGCGGCTGCTGCTGCACCGTTCGTCGCTGCCGCGACCGGTCGCGCAGCACGTCGTGCGGGATGCCGGCGGATCCGTCGCCCGCGTCGACTTCGCGCGGCCGGAGGCGAGGGTCGCGGTCGAGCACGAGGGGCGCTGGCACGGCCAGAACGTGGCGAGGGACCGGCGCCGGCTGAACCGGCTCACCGCGGCCGGGTGGACGGTCGTCCTCGTGACCGCCGAGGACCTCGCCGACCCGGCACCCCTGATCGCGCGGATCGCCGCGGCCCTGGCTGCGTCCGGATACGTCTCCGGGCGGTGACGGCGGCTCCGGACACCGCGCGCAGGCGCATCCGGGCGCGGCGGCCCCTACCGCAGCGGCGGCTTGAGCGGCGGGGCCTCCCGGACGCCGAAGACCTCGCGCAGCGCCACCCGGGCGGCGTTGTCCCCGCAGGCGCCGTGCACCGCGGGCCCGGGAGGCGTGGCGGCCGAGGCCAGGTACACGCCGTCGACCGGGGTCTTGTAGGTGTTCCACCGCGGCACCGGCCGGGCGAGCATCTGGCGCAGCGTCGCCTGGCCGTTGGAGATGTCGCCGCCGATGTAGCTGGGGTTCCAGCGCTCCATCTCGACGGCGTTCTTCGTGACCCGCTCGACGATCGTGTCGCGGAAGCCGGGGGCGAACCGCTCGATCTGGTTCTCCACCGCCTCGGTCACGTCGACGTCGGCCCCGTGCGGCACGTGCACGTACGCCCAGAAGATGTGCCCGCCGGCGGGCGCGCGGGTGGGGTCGGGCACCGTCGGCTGCACGGCCAGCACGTAGGGCCTGTCGGTGAGCCGGCCCTCGTTCGGCGCCCGCTCGCCGGCGATCGTCTCCTCCAGGGTGCCGGCCACGTGGATCGTGCCGGCCCGGCGGACGTCGGGGTTGGTCCACGGCACCGGCTCCGACAGGATCCAGTCCACCTTGAACACCCCGGCGCCGTGCCGGTACCGCGACACCCACCGCCGGTACCCCTCGTGCACCCGGTCGCCGGCCATCGCCAGGAACGCCTCGGGCGTGGTGTTCAGCAGCACCGCCGGGACGCCCTCGAACTCGCGCAGGTCGGTCACGTGCTGGCCGGTGACCACCTCGCCGCCCTGCTCCTCCAGCGCCCTGACCATCGCGTCGGCCAGCGCCTGCGACCCGCCCTCGACCAGCGGCCAGCCGACGTGGTGCGCCAGCATCGTCAGCAGCATCCCCAGCGCGGAGGTCAGCGGCCGGGACAGGTCGAGCATGCCGTGGGCCGCCGCCCCGCCCAGCAGCGCCTGCGCCTCCTCGGTCTCGAAGTACCGGCGGGCCAGCCAGCGCACGTTCGGCAGGCCGTTGAGGCCGAACTGCGCGATCTGCACCGGGCTGCGGGTTGGCAGCCGCCGCAGCCGGCTGGTGAGGAAGAAGTCGACGACGTCGGTGCCGTGCGCGACCAGCGGCTCGAACAGCCGGCGGTAGGCAGTGCCGTCCCGGCCGAGCCCGGCCGCGGTCTCCTCCAGCGACCGGTGCGACACCGCGGCCCGGCCGCCGTCGAGCGGGTGGGCGTAGTTGAGCTCCGGGTGCACCAGCCGGACGCCGCGGCTCTCGGGGTCGAACTCGCGGAAGAACGGGGCGGCCGCGGCCATCGGCTGCACGATCGAGCAGACGTCGTGGTGGTAGCCGGGGCGCATCAGCTCCTCGGTGCGCATCCCGCCGCCGGGGCGCTCGGCGGCCTCCACCACCTGCACCCGCAACCCGGCCGCGGCCAGCCGCAGGGCGGCCGCCAGCCCGTTCGGTCCCGCACCGACGACGACGGCGTCCGGCTTCCCGTTCACCGCCGCTCCCTTCCCGCGCCGGGGCCGGGTCGAACGTCTACAGCTGGGCGACCAGCTCGTCGGCCGCCGTGTAGGGGTCGGTCTCCCCCGCCACCACCTTGCCGGCCAGCGCCCCCAGGGCGGCCGAGCCGTGCACGTCACCGAGCCGCTCGCGCAGCGCGGCGAGCGCGATCGCCTCGATCTCGGCGGCCGCGCGCTCGGCGCGCCGCCGGTGCCCCTCGCCGGAGGACTCCAGCCACGCCCGGTGCTCGTCGACGCGCGCCAGCACCTCGTCGATGCCGTTGTCCTCGTCCCGGGCGGCCACGGTCTTCACGATCGGCGGCCGCCACGCGCCGGCCTCGGAGTGCCGCCCGCCCAGCGACAGCATGTACCGCAGGTCGCGCACCGTCTGCTCGGCGCCGTCCCGGTCGGCCTTGTTGACGACGAAGACGTCGGCGACCTCGAGGATCCCGGCCTTCGCCGCCTGGATGCCGTCGCCCATGCCGGGCGCGACCAGCACCAGCGTGGTGTCGGCCAGCGAGGCGATCTCCAGCTCCGACTGCCCGACCCCGACGGTCTCGACCAGGACGACGTCGCACCCGGCCGCGTCCAGCACCCGCAGCGCCTGCGGGGTCGCCCAGGCCAGGCCGCCCAGGTGCCCGCGGGAGGCCATCGAGCGGATGTAGACGCCGCTGTCGCCGGCGTGGTCCTGCATCCGCACGCGGTCACCGAGCAGCGCGCCGCCCGAGAACGGCGACGACGGGTCGACGGCGAGCACGCCGACCCGCTTGCCGGCCTGCCGGAAGGCGCGGACCAGCGCCGTCGTCGTCGTCGACTTGCCCACCCCCGGCGAGCCGGTCAGGCCGAGCACCTGAGCGTGGCCGGTGTGCGGGGCGAGGGCGGCGGCGACCTCGCGCAGCGCCGGGCTGGCGTCCTCGACGAGCGAGATCAGCCGGGCCACGGCGCGCGCGTCGCCCTCCCGGGCGCGGGCGACCAGCTCGGGGACGTCGGCCTTCCGCCGCCCGCGCCGCCCGAGGGGGGCGGCGGGGGCCGGCGTCGGGACCGCGGTGGCTTCCGGGAAGTCGGTCACGCCCCGGCGGGCACGTGCAGGACGAGCGCGTCGCCCTGCCCGCCGCCACCGCACAGCGCCGCCGCGCCCACGCCGCCGCCGCGCCGGCGGAGCTCGAGGGCCAGGTGCAGCACGATGCGGGCGCCGCTCATGCCGACCGGGTGGCCGAGCGCGATCGCGCCGCCGTTGACGTTGACCTTCTCCGGGTCGAGGCCGAGCTCGCGGGTGGAGACGATGCCCACCGCGGCGAACGCCTCGTTGATCTCGACCAGGTCGAGATCGGCCGGGTCGATGCCCTCGCGCGCGCAGGCCTTGGCGATCGCCCGCGACGGCTGGGTCTGCAGGGTCGCGTCGGGGCCGGCGACGACGCCGTGGGCGCCGATCTCGGCGAGCGGGGTGAGGCCGAGCTCGGCCGCCTTCTCGGCGCTCATGACCACGACCGCGCAGGCGCCGTCGGAGATCTGCGAGGCGGTGCCGGCGGTGATCGTGCCGTCCTTGGCGAAGGCCGGCTTCAGCCTCGACAGGGTCTCCACCGTCGTGTCGGCGCGGATGCCCTCGTCCTCGCGGAACTCGATGGGGTCGCCCTTGCGCTGCGGGATGAGCACCGGGGCGATCTCGTCGTCGAACAGGCCGTTCTTCTGCGCGGCCGCGGCCCGCTGGTGCGAGGCGGCGGCGAAGGCGTCCTGCTCCTCGCGGGTGAGCTGGTAGGAGGCGTTCGCCCGCTCGGTGAGCGCGCCCATGGCGATCTGGTCGAAGGTGTCGGACAGGCCGTCGTGGGCCATGGAGTCGACCAGCGCGGTGTCGCCGTACTTGGTGCCGGTGCGCGAGTTCATCAGCAGGTGCGGCGCCTGGGTCATCGACTCCATGCCGCCGGCCACGACGACCTCGAACTCGCCGGCGCGGATGAGCTGGTCGGCCAGGGCGATGGCGTCGATGCCCGAGAGGCACACCTTGTTGAGCGTGAAGGACGGGACCGACATCGGGATGCCGGCGGCCACCGCGGCCGGGCGGGCCGGGTTCTGGCCGGCGCCGGCCTGGATGACCTGGCCCATGATCACGTAGTCGACCTGGTCGCCGGAGAGGCCGGCCCGCTCCAGCGCCGCCTTGATCGCGACGCCGCCGAGGTCGGCGGCGGAGAAGTCCTTGAGCGAGCCGAGCAGGCGGCCCATCGGGGTCCGGGCGCCGCTGACGATGACCGATCGGGGCATGGGGACCTCCAGTGCCGGGCCGCCGTCGTTGGCGGCCGTGTCGTGGGCGGACCGCGCAGAGCGCGCCGCGTCGGGCTGCAGCTCAGGATAGGCGGCGGCCCTCCCCGGTCCCAGGTCTGCGGCCGGGAGGTGATGCCCACCACACCCCGATGTCGTCTGAGACGTCTTGCGCCAGGATGCCGCCATGACCTCCGACGCGCGCCCGGGTCTGCCCGCCGACCTGTTCACGACCATCGACCACGTCGGCATCGCGGTCCCCGACCTCCGGGAGGCGATCGCGTTCTACGAGCTCGCCTTCGGCATCACCTCGGTGCACGAGGAGGTCAACGAGGAGCAGGGCGTGCACGAGGCGATGCTCGCGGTCGGGGACGGCGAGACGCGGATCCAGCTGCTGGCCCCGCTGACCCCCGAGTCGACGATCGCGAAGTTCATCGGCCGCAGCGGCCCCGGCCTGCAGCAGCTGGCCTTCCGCGTGGACGACGTCGAGGCGGCCGGCCGGACCCTCCGCGAGCGCGGGCTGCGGCTGCTCTACGACGTCCCCAAGCGCGGCACGGCCGGCAGCCGGGTCAACTTCGTGCACCCCAAGGACGCCGGCGGCGTCCTGGTCGAGCTGGTGCAGCCGGCCGCGACCGGGCACTGATCCCAGGACTCGCGGTACCGGTTACTCATCGGTAACATCCGGCCGGTCGCACCCACTGCCCCTTCCCCGCCCGCACCGCCCCCCGCAGCCGACGAAGACCGGGAGACGCCGTGAACGAGATCAGGGACGCGATCCTCGCCGACCAGCTGGACGCCGTGGCCGGGCTGCCGGTGCCCGAGTCCTACCGCGCCGTCCTGGTGCGCAAGGACGAGCAGGACATGTTCGAGGGCCTGGCCACCAAGGACAAGGACCCGCGCAAGTCCCTGCACGTCGAGGAGGTGGCCACGCCGGAGCTCGCCCCGGGCGAGGCGATCGTCGCGGTGATGGCGTCGTCGGTGAACTACAACACCGTCTGGACGTCGATCTTCGAGCCGGTGTCGACCTTCGGGTTCCTCGAGCGCTACGGGCGGCAGAACGAGCTGACCAAGCGGCACGACCTGCCCTACCACGTGGTCGGCTCCGACCTGGCCGGCGTCGTCCTGCGGGTGGGCCCCGGCGTGACCCGGTGGCAGCCCGGCGACGAGGTGGTCGCCCACTGCCTGTCGGTGGAGCTGGAGGACGCCGCCGGGCACGACGACACGATGCTCGACCCGCAGCAGCGGATCTGGGGCTTCGAGACCAACTTCGGCGGCCTGGCCGAGCTGGCCCTGGTCAAGAGCAACCAGCTGATGCCCAAGCCGGCCCACCTGTCCTGGGAGGAGGCGGCCGCCCCGGGGCTCGTCAACTCCACCGCCTACCGGCAGCTGGTCAGCCGCAACGGCGCCCAGATGAAGCAGGGCGACGTCGTGCTCATCTGGGGCGCCTCGGGCGGGCTGGGCTCCTACGCCACCCAGATGGCGCTCAACGGGGGCGCGATCCCGGTGTGCGTGGTCTCCAGCCCGGAGAAGGCCGAGATCTGCCGGTCGATGGGCGCGGAGCTGATCATCGACCGCACCGCCGAGGGCTACCGGTTCTGGAAGGACGAGGACACCCAGGACCCCCGGGAGTGGCAGCGGTTCGGCAAGCGGATCCGCGAGCTGACCGGCGGCGACGACGTCGACATCGTCTTCGAGCACCCCGGCCGGGAGACCTTCGGCGCGAGCGTCTACGTCGCCAGGAAGGGCGGCACGATCGTCACCTGCGCCTCGACCAGCGGGTACCTGCACCAGTACGACAACCGGTACCTGTGGATGAACCTCAAGCGGATCATCGGCTCGCACTTCGCCAACTACAAGGAGGCGTGGGAGGCCAACCGGCTCATCGACAAGGGGCTGGTCCACCCGACCCTGTCGAAGACCTATGCGATGGAGGACGTCGGCCAGGCGGCCTGCGACGTGAAGAACAACGCGCACCAGGGCAAGGTCGGCGTGCTCACCCTGGCCCCCGAGGAGGGCCTGGGCGTCCGCGACCGGGAGAAGCGGGCGCGCTTCGAGCAGCAGATCAACCGCTTCCGCGGGGTCTGAGGACGACGTCCGCACGGGGCGAGGGGTTCCGGGCTGCCGGCTGCGAACCGCGACGTCGTCCCGCCGACACGCCGTGCGGCGGCTCGTCGTCTGAGAGGATGGGCGCATGAGCGACCCGCACCGCGACATGATGCCGATGCACGAGGCTCAGCACTCCTTCGACGTGGTGTTGCGCGGCTACGACCGGCACCAGGTCGCGGAGACGATCGAGCGCCTCGAGGCGGACTTCCGCATCGCGATCGCCGACCGGGACGCCGCGGTGGCCCGGTCCTCCGACCTCGCCGGCCAGCTCTCCGCCATGCACGCGGAGATCGAGCAGCTGCGCCGCAAGGCCGCCACCGCCGCCGCGCCGACCTTCGAGAACATGAGCGAGCGCATCTCGCACATGCTCCGGCTGGCCGAGGAGGAGGCCGCCGACATCCGGGCGGCCGCCGAGCGCGACGCCCTGGCCGTGCGGGAGCAGACCGCGGCCGAGGAGCGCGCCATGGCCGAGCGCCACGCGGCCGGTCAGGCCGAGGTCGAGCGGATGCTCGCCGAGGCGCGCCAGAACGCCGAGCAGATCGCCTCGAAGGCGCAGATCCGCGCCGACGAGCTGGTGCAGAAGGCGCAGGAGCGGGTGGCCCGCCTCGACGCCGAGTCGCAGGCCCGCCGCGCCAAGGCCGAGGAGGACTTCGAGATCGCGCTGCGCACCAAGCGCGCCGAGGCCGCCCGGCAGGAGGAGGAGCGCGAGCGGGTCTCCACGCAGGCCGCCCGCCAGCGCGTCGCGGCCGCCGAGCAGCACGCCGCGCAGATCGTCGCCGAGGCCGAGGCGAGGGCGGCGGCGATCCGCGAGGTGCGCGACGAGCTGACCTCCCGCCTGCTGCAGGCGCGCCAGCTGCTCAGCAGCCTGCCCGACCTCGGCGACCGCCCGCAGGGCGAGCGGGCGCAGGCCCCCGCCGACCGGCCCGCCGCCGAGGACCGCCGGCCGCAGCCCACCGGCCCGACGACCAACCAGCTCACCGTCCGCACCGCGGAGGGCGAGTCGGCGGCCGCCCGCCAGCCCATCCGGCAGGAGGCACCCGCGCCGGCGCCGGCACCTGCACCGGCCGGACCGCCCACCGCCGTCCAGCCGGTGGTCAACGCCGACCAGCCGACCGAGCGCCGGCCCGCGACGAAGCCGCAGCCGCAGGTGCAGCCCGAGCCCGCCGCCGGCGCCCGGGTGCCGGTGCCGCCGCGGCCCGCGCCGGCGCCGTCGGGCAGCTCCTCGACCGGCGCGACGCCGGCCCAGTCCCCGCCCACGCAGGTCATCGAGTCGCCGTCCGGGCAGGGCCGCCGCTGAACGAGGACCCCGTCCTCCCCACCCTTCGCGGGCTCGGGGTGGGCCCGGGGACGGGGCCGGGTACGAGACCCCTTCTCGTCCTGCTGCTCGCCGTCGGGCTCGCGCTGGCGGCGCTCCTCCTGCCCGCCGCCCCGGCGGGCGCGGCGGAGGAGGGACTGCTGCGCGTGGCGCACCTGTCGCCGGACTCGCCCGCGGTCGACGTCACCCTCGACGCCCCGGGCGGCGCGGCGGCACCGGTGACCCTGACCGGCCTCGGCTACGGCACGGTGACCGACCACCTGCCGGTGGCCCCCGGCACCTGGACGGTGAGCCTGCGGGCCGCCGGGGCCGACCCCGCCGGACCGCCGGTGCTCTCCACCACCGTCGACGTGCGGCCCGGCACGGCGCGCACCGTGGCGGGGGTGGGCGCCTTCGCCGACCTCGACCTCGCCGTCCTGCCCGACGACCTCTCGCTGCCGCCTCCCGGCACCGCACGGGTCCGCCTGCTCGCCGCGGCGGCCGGCGCGCCGGCACTGGACGCCGCGGTGCCGGGTGCGCCGCCGCTCGCCGCCGACCTGGCGTTCGGCGCCGGCGGTGGCTACGTCGACGTCCCCGGCGGGCGCACCACGCTGCGGGTGGCGCCGGCGGGCGGCCCGCCGGTCGAGGTGCCGCTCGACCTCGCGGCCGGCACGGTGTCCAGCCTGCTCGTGCTCGACCGGGAGGGCGGCGGCCTCGACGTGCGACCCGTGCGCGACGCCACGACGGCGCCGGTGGTGCCGGTCGGCGGGGTGGAGGCCGGCGCGGGCGGGACGGCCGCGCCGTCACCGCTCGGGAGCCTGCTGGCGCTGGTCGCGGCGGCGGTCCACGGCGGCGCCCCGCCGGCGACCGCGGTCCCGGCCCCGGCCGCGCCGGTCCGGGTGCGGGTGCCGGCGATCGGCGTCGACAGCCCGCTCGCCAGGCTCGGCACCGACCCGTCCGGGGCGCTGGTGCCGTCGGCCGACCCGGCCCTGGCCGGGTGGTTCGCGTCGGGTCCGGCCCCGGGCGAGCCGGGGCCGGCCGTGCTCGCCGGCCACGTCGACTCCTCCCGCGGACCGGCGGTCTTCTTCCGCCTCCGGGAGCTGGCGCCGGGCGACGAGGTGCTGGTCGACCGGGCCGACGGCACGACGGCGCGGTTCGTCGTGACCGCGGTGGCCCGCCACCCCAAGGCGGCCTTCCCCGCCGCGGAGGTCTACGCGCCGACGCCCGACGCGCAGCTGCGGCTGATCACCTGCGGCGGCGCGTTCGACCGGGAGGCGCGCAGCTACCTCGACAACGTGGTCGTCTCGGCCCGCGCCACCTGACCGACCGGCCCCCGCGCCGATGTCTGCGCGGTCACCGCCGCCGGTCGCGGGCGCGCCAGCAGGCGGTGTGCCAGTGCCGGCGCCGGTCGGCGGCCGAGTCGGTGTCCCACGGGTCGAGGTCGGAGTCGCGGGCGTAGGCCGGCCAGGTGACCAGGTGCGGCGTCGCCGGCCGGATCTGCTGGTCGCAGCCGGGGCAGCGGTAGGCCTTGGTCGAGGCGGCCCCGGTCAGCGCCCGCACCACCCAGTCGCCGTCCGGCGCCTCCTCGACGGTCTCCCGCCGGGGCGGCGGGGGTCCCGACCGCCGGGACGCCGCCGGCGGCCCGCCCCTCCTGCGCCGCGGCACGGGAGCTCAGCGGCTCGCGTAGTCCCGGAACCCGCGCCCGGTCTTGCGACCGAGGTACCCCGCGGTGACCAGGTGCTCGAGCAGCGGCGCCGGCGCGAAGCCCGGCTCGCGGAACTCGGTGTACAGCTCCCGCTCGATGGCCAGGGAGACGTCCAGGCCGACGACGTCGAGCAGCTCGAACGGGCCCATCGGGTAGCCGCAGCCGACCTTCATCGCGGCGTCGATGTCGTCGGCGGTCGCGTAGTGGGCCTCGAGCATCTTCACCGCGTCGTTGAGGTACGGGAACAGCAGCGCGTTGACGATGAACCCGGCGCGGTCGGTGCAGGAGACCGCGTGCTTGCCCAGCTGCGCGCTGACCGCGTGCGCGGTCGCCGCGACGTCGGGGGCGGTCGCGATGGTCGAGACCACCTCGACGAGCTTCATGACCTGGGCCGGGTTGAAGAAGTGCATGCCGACGACGTCGGCGGGCCGCTCGCTGGCCTTGGCGCACTCGATGACCGGCAGGCTGGAGGTGGTGGTGGCCAGCACCGCGCCGGGCTTGCAGATCTCGCCGAGGTTGGCGAACAGGGCCTGCTTGGTGGCCAGGTGCTCGACGACCGCCTCGATGACCAGGTCGACGTCGGCGAGGTCGTCCAGCGACGTCGTCCCGCGGATCCGGCCGAGCACCTCGTCGCGCTCCGACTCCGCCAGCCGGCCGCGCGCGACCTGCTTGTCCAGCGACCTGGTCAGCGCGCCGTGCACCGCCTCGACCTTGTCGAGGGTGCGGGCGACGTAGGTGACCTCGTAGCCGCCCCGGGCGACGACCTCGATGATCCCGGTGGCCATGGTGCCCGACCCGACGACGCCGACCTCCGCCACCGGGCGGGCGCCCTCGGCGGCGCCCCCGGCGGCGGGGGTCAGGGCGTCGGGGACCACCTCGGCGGAGTCGCGCCCGGCGTAGGTGTAGAAGCCGCGCCCCGACTTCCGGCCGAGCAGGCCGGCGGTCATCATCTGCTTGATGATCGGGCTCGGTGCGTGCAGCCGGTCGCGCGACTGCTTGTACATCGTGTCGAGGATCTCGTAGGCGGTGTCGATGCCGATGAGGTCCATCAGCGCCAGCGGGCCCATCGGCAGGCCGCAGCCCAGCCGCATCGCCGCGTCGATGTCCTCGCGGCTGGCGTACCTGTTCTCGTACATCGAGACCGCGTGGTTGAGGTAGCCGAACAGCAGCGCGTTGGCGATGAAGCCCGCCTTGTCGCCGATGGTCACGTCGACCTTGCCCAGCCGCTCGGCCAGCGCCTCGACGTCCTCGACGACCGACGGTTCGGTGACGACGGTGCGCACCACCTCGACCAGCTTCATGACCGGCGCCGGGTTGAAGAAGTGCATCCCGATGACCTTGCTCGGGCGGCCCGTGGCGACGGAGATCTGGGTGACCGACAGGCTGGAGGTGTTGGTCGCCAGGATCGTGTCCGGCGGGCAGATCTTGTCCAGCGCGGCGAAGATCTCGGTCTTCAGCTCCATGCGCTCCGGCACGGCCTCGATGACCAGCTCCGCCTGCGCGAGGTCCTCCAGCGAGGTGCTGAACCGGATCCGCTCGAAGATGGCGTCGCGCTCGGCCGGGTCGAGCTTGCCGCGGCGGACGGCGCGGTCCGTGGAGTTCTCCAGGTGTCCGCGGCCGCGGGCCAGCGCCTCCTCGCCCACCTCGACGGCGGTGACGTGCAGGCCCGCGCGGGCGAGCACCTCGGTGATGCCGGCACCCATGGTGCCCAGCCCGACGACGCCGACCTCGGTCAGTTCTCTGGCCACGCTGCCAACCCCTCCTGCCGTCGGAAGAACGCAGGGAAGTCTCTCACCCGCGCGAACCGCGCCGCGCCCTGGGCTACTCGCGGGTAACCGGGCTCCCCCGTGCGCGGTTCCCGCGCTCGGGCGAGCCCCGCCGGCGTCAGAAGAGGCGCTGGGTGGGGTCGTCGGTGCCCTTGAGGACGGCGTAGTCGACGGTGACGCAGTCGATGCCGCGGTCCTGCGCGAGCACCCGCGCCTGCGGCCTGATCTCCTGCGCGGCGAACACGCCCTTGACCGGCGCCAGCAGCGGGTCGCGGTTGAGCAGCTCCAAGTAGCGGGTGAGCTGCTCCACGCCGTCGATCTCGCCGCGCCGCTTCACCTCGACGGCCACCGTGGTCCCGCCGGCGTCGCGGCAGAGGAGGTCCACCGGCCCGATCGCGGTGGGGTACTCCCGCCGGACCAGCGACCACCCGGCGCCGAAGGTCTCCACGTGCAGGGCGAGCAGCCGCTGCAGCTCCGCCTCGACGCCGTCCTTCTGCAGGCCGGGGTCGACGCCCAGGTCGTGCGAGGAGTCGTGCTCGACGGCCTCGACGGTGATGATCAGCTGCTCGCCGGCCTTGTTGGTGACCGTCCACGTGCCGGCGCCGTCGACCAGCTCGTCCTTGAGGGTGCAGGGCGGGCTCATCCAGTTGAGCGGCTTGTACGCGCGGTCGTCGGCGTGGATCGAGACCGAGCCGTCGGCCTTGACCAGCAGCAGCCGGGTCGCCATGGGGAGGTGGGCGGTCAGCCGCCCGATGTAGTCGACGGAGCAGCGGGCGATGACCAGGCGCACGGTGCCCGACGCTACCTCTCCAGGTTCCGTCGCAGCGTGTCGCGGGCCCGTGTCGCCGGCCGTCGGCCAAGGTCGCCGGTGTGGAGCGCAGCCGCCGTCGTGCCGGCGACCTTCTTCCTCGTCGCCGGCACGGGTCGGAACCGGCGCGCGGCGCCGGGCGTCGTAGGTCCGTGACCACCAGGACGGCGACGGCGGCGGCGCTGCTGCTCGCGCTGACGGCGTGCGCCGCGCCCGGGGGCGGCGACGACGCCGGGGACGACCCCTACCCCTACGCCGCGGACGACCTCGTGCTGCAGGTGGCGTGGACCGGCGGGTTCGTGGCGCCGGAGGCGGCCGCGGGCCGGCTGCCGCTCGTCAGCGTGTACGGCGACGGCCGGGTGCTCACCGACGGCCCCGTGCCGGCGATCTACCCCGGCCCGGCCCTGCCCAACGTGCTGGAGGCGCGCATCGACCGGGAGCGGGTGCAGGAGCTGGTCGACGCCGCGCTCGACGCCGGCGTCGGCGAGACCACCGACCTGGGCATGCCGCCGATCGCGGACGTGCCCAGCACCCGCTTCACCGTCTCGACCGGGCTCGAGACCATCGTCCGCGAGGTCTACGCGCTGGTGGAGGGCGTCGACGACGGCCTCACCGAGGAGCAGGTGGCCGCCCGGGCGGAGCTGCGCGCGTTCCTCGACGAGCTGACCGGGCTGGGGGCGCGCGCCACCGAGCCGTACCGGCCGGCAGGCGTGGCCGCGCTCGTCACCCCGTACGCGGCCGAGCCGGAGTTCCCCCGGCCGGAGGTCGCCTGGCCGGGCCCGGCGCTGCCGGGCGAGCCCTTCGAGGCGGTGTTCCAGATGACCTGCGTGGTCGCCGAGGGCGATCAGGCGGCGCCGGTGCTCGAGGCCGCCCGCGCCGCCGACCAGCTCACCCCGTGGCTGTCGCCCGACGGGGCACGGTGGTCGGTGACGTTCCGGCCGCTCCTGCCGCACGAGGCCGGCTGCGCCGACCTGCGCGACGGCTGACACGGCGACGGGCCCGGCCCTCCTGGGAGGACCGGGCCCGTCGCCGCAGCGGCTCAGGCGGGGACGGGCGCGCGCAGGTCGGCGTCCACGCCACCGCGCTCCTCGACCCGGGCGAGCGGGTCGACCGTGGAGGTCGACCGGTAGCGCTCGACGTCGAGGATGCCCTCGCGCTTCGCCACGATCGTGGGCACGAGGGCCTGGCCCGCGACGTTCACCGCCGTCCGGCCCATGTCGAGGATCGGGTCGATCGCCAGCAGCAGGCCGACGCCGGCCAGCGGCAGCCCGAGGGTGGACAGGGTCAGCGTCAGCATGACGACGGCGCCGGTGACGCCGGCCGTGGCCGCGGAGCCGACCACCGAGACCAGCGCGATGAGCAGGTAGTCGGTGACCGACAGGTCGACGCCGAAGAACTGGGCCACGAAGATCGCCGCCAGCGCCGGGTAGATCGCGGCGCAGCCGTCCATCTTGGTCGTCGCGCCGAGCGGGACGGCGAAGGAGGCGTAGGAGCGCGGCACGCCCAGGTTCTGCTCGGTCACCCGCTCGGTCACGGGCAGGGTGCCGATCGAGGAGCGGGAGACGAACGCGAGCTGGATGGCCGGCCAGGCCCCGGCGAAGTACCGCAGCGGCGACAGTCCGTGCAGCCGCAGCAGCACCGGGTAGACCACGAGGAGCACCAGCGCCAGGCCGGCGTAGACCGAGCCGGCGAAGACGCCGAGCGAGCCGAGGGACTCCCAGCCGTAGCTGGCCACGGCGTTGCCGATCAGGCCGACGGTGCCGATGGGCGCCAGCAGGATGACCCACCACAGCACCTTCTGCACGATCGCCAGCGCCGAGCGGACGACGGCCAGGAAGGGCTCGGCCGGCTCGCCGACCTTGAGCACCGCGACGCCGATCGCGGCGGCGATCACGATCAGCTGCAGGACGTTGAACGACAGGCCGATGGACCCGTCGTCGCCCGCCGAGCCCTGCAGGCCGAGGACGTTGCCGGGCACCAGGCCGGTGAGGAAGTCCCACCACGAGCCGGTGCTCTCGGGCGCCTGCTGCGCGGCGGCGTCCACGGAGCTGTTGCGGCCGGGCTCGGTGAGCAGGCCGAGGCCGATGCCGATCGAGACGGCGATGAGCGCGGTGATCGCGAACCAGAGCAGGGTCTGGCCGGCCAGCCGGGCGGCGTTGGAGACCTGCTTGAGGTTGGCGATGCTGACGATCACCGCGGTGACGATGAGCGGCGGGACGAGCGCCTTGAGCAGCGTGACGAAGGTGCTGCCCATGGTCTGCAGGGTGCTGGTCAGCCAGTTGGGGGTGCCGTCGGCGACCGGACCGAGGTCCCGGGCGACCAGGCCGAGGGCGACGCCGACGACGAGCGCGAGGAGGACCTGCGCCGCGAACGGGACGCGACGGAGACGTGCGAGCACGAGAGGAGGGCCTTTCGGGGAGGAGCTTCGGGGAGGGGGACGTCGCTCGGCGTCAACAGCCGGCGGTCGTCACCCGGCCGAAGTCGAGCGCACGCCGCCGCGTGAGCCCCCAGAGGTTCTGCACGGGAGGGTCAATGCCGTACCGCCGCGCAACCATCCCGGGTGTGGGCACGCTCACGCCCCGCCCTGCCACCCCGCCGGTTCCCGACCCGGCGGCGGCGGCCGGAGCGCCGGCTCAGTCCGGCCAGACCGGCGGGCGCTTCTCGAGGAAGGACGCCATGCCCTCGCGGGCGCCCGGCAGCTGGCTGGCCGAGGCCATGACCTCGACGGCGACCGCGTAGGCGTCCCGCTCCGGCCGGTCGAGCTGGGCGTACATCGTCTGCTTGCCCCAGGCCTTGCTGGCCCGCGAGCCCCGGGTGGCCCGGCCCAGCAGGTCGCGGACGGCGGCGTCGAGCCCGTCGTCGGGCACGACCCGGTTGACCAGCCCCCAGTCCAGCGCCGTCCGGGCGTCGATGACGTCGCCGGTGAGCGCGAGCTCCATCGCCCGCTTCCGGCCGACGTTGCGGGCGATCGCGACCATCGGCGTGTGGCAGAACCAGCCGGCCTTGCCGCCGGGCGCGGCGAACCCGGCCGACTCCGCCGCCACGGCGAGGTCGCACGAGGCCACCAGCTGGCAGCCGGCCGCCGTCGCCAGCGCGTGCACCCGGGCGAGGACGACCTGCGGCACCTCCTGGATGGTCTGCATCAGCTCGGTGCACAGGGCCAGCAGGCTGCGCACCTCGGTCACCGGGCGGCCGGCGACGTCGCGGAAGTCGTGCCCGGCGCTGAACACCGGCCCCTCCCCCGCCAGGACGATGCCCGTGGCGTCGGTGCCGCCGGCCCGCGTGAACGCGGCGAGCAGCTGCTCGAGGTGGTCGCGGGAGAGCGCGTTGCGCCGCGCGCCACGGGTCATCGTGATGCAGATCGTGCCGCCGTCGCGCTCGACCCTCGGGGCGCCGTCCTCGGTCATGGGCCGACTCCACCACCGCGTGGCCGACCGGGCAAGATCGCCCCATGGAGCCCGTCCGGTTCGGCCTGGTGGGGTACGGCTTCGGCGGCCGGTACTTCCACGCGCCGCTGCTCGCCGCCGCGCCCGAGTGCGACTTCCTCGGCGTGGTCACCACCTCCCCGCAGCGCCGGGAGCTGGTGGGCCGGGAGCACCCCGGGGCGAGGGCGTTCGACTCGCTCGAGGCGCTGGCCGAGGCCGGCGCGGAGGCGGTGGCGATCTCCACGCCCGCCGACACCCACACCGCCCTCACCGACCGCGCCCTCGACCTCGGCCTCGCCGTCGTCTGCGACAAGCCGTTCGCCCTGGACGCCGAGGCCGCGCGCGGCTCGGTCGAGCGCGCCGAACGGCTCGGCCTCCCGCTGGCGCCGTACCAGAACCGGCGCTGGGACTCCGACTTCCTGACCGTCCGCGCGCTGGTCGACGCCGGCCGGCTGGGCACCGTGACGCGGTTCGAGTCGCGGTTCGAGCGCTTCGAGCCCGAGCCGGGCCCCCCGGCCGCGGGCGGCGGCACGCTGCGCGACTTCCACAGCCACCTGGTGGACCAGGCGCTGGTGCTGCTCGGCCCGGTGCGCTCGGTCTACGCCGAGTGGCGGCTGCGCGACAGCGGCCTGGACGACGACGTCTTCGTGGCGCTCAGCCACGAGAACGGCGCCCGCTCGCACCTGTGGGGCAGCTGGAGCCAGGGCGCGCCCGGCGACCGGTTCCGGGTGAGCGGCACCGAGGGCGCCTACACCGTGGGCGGGCCGATGGACGGCCAGGAGGCGGCCCTGCTCGCCGGCCGCACGCCCGCCACCGAGGGCGCCGGCTGGGGCGCCGAGCCCGAGGAGCGGTGGGGCCGGCTGCGCCGCGGCGACGGCGGCGAGGTGGTGCCCACGTCGAACGGGGCCTGGGACACCTTCTACCCCGCCTTCGCCGCGGCGGTCCGCGGGGACGGCGACGTGCCGGTGCCCGCCCGCGACGCCGTCGCCACCGCCGCGGTGCTCGACGCGGCCCGGCGCAGCGCCACCGAGGGCGTCGTCGTCGGGCTCTGACCGGCGTGGACACCGGGCTGCCGCGAGCGACGCCGCCGGAGGAGGTCCGGCCGGTGCTGCTGCGGCAGGCGCTGCGCGACGTGGCGTTCCTGCACTGGCCGCTGGACCCGGCCCTGGCGGCGCCGCACCTGCCGCCGGGCACCCGGCCCGACGTCCTGGACGGCACCACCTACGCCGGCGTGGTCGCGCTGCGCATCGCCCGCACCGCGCCCGGGTCGGCGCCGGTGCCGCGGGTGCCGTACCTGGGCCGGTTCGACGAGGTCAACGTGCGGCTCTACTCGGTGGACGCGGAGGGTCGGCGGGCCGTCGTCTTCCTGCGCATGGACGCCGGCCGCCTGGTGCCCGCCCTCGCCGCCCGGGCGGTCCTGCGGCTGCCCTACGTCTGGTCGCGCACCCGGGTGCGCCGCGACGGCGACCGCTACGAGGCCGTGGCCGGTGCGCGGCGGATCGGGCTGCGGATCGGCGAGCCGGTGGACGCCGGCCCGCTGGAGCGGTTCCTCACCGCCCGGTGGGGGCTGCACACCCGGGTCGCGGGGCGGACGGTGCACCTGCCCCTGGCGCACCGGCCCTGGCCGCTGCGCGCCGCGGAGCTCACCACCGTGGAGGGCGATCCGCTGGCGCCCGCCGGCCTCCCCGCGGCGCAGGGGCCGCCGGTGAGCGTGCTGTTCTCCCCCGGCGTCGACGACGCCCGCTTCGGCCCGCCGAGCGGAGGCTGAGAGCGCAGGATTCCTGGGCGCTCAGCCTCCGCTCACGCCGGGACCGGCGCGCCGAGGCCGTGGGCCTCGCGGACCACGTCGACGACCTGGCCCATGATGTCGGTCAGCCCGAAGTCCTTGGGCGTGAACACCCGGGCCACGCCCTGCTCGCGCAGCCGGCGGGCGTCGCTGTCGGGGATGATCCCGCCGACCACCACCGGGACGTCGTCCAGCCCGGCCTCTCGCAGTCCCCGCAGCACCGCGGGGACCACCTGCAGGTGCGAGCCCGAGAGCACCGACAGCCCGACGACGTCGACGTCCTCCTCGACCGCGGCCGACACGATCTGCGCCGGGGTCAGCCGGATGCCCTGGTAGACCACCTCGAAGCCGGCGTCGCGGGCGCGGACGGCGATCTGCTCGGCGCCGTTGGAGTGCCCGTCGAGGCCCGGCTTGCCGACCAGGAAGCGCAGCCGGCCGCCCAGCTCCTCGCCGGTGGCCCGCACCCGCTCGCGCACCGCCGCCAGCGACTCGTCGGCCTCGCCGCCACCGGTGGCGGCCGCGACGCCGGTGGGCGCCCGGTACTCCCCGAACGCCTCGCGCAGCACCCCGGCCCACTCCCCCGTCGTCACGCCGGCGCGGGCGCACTCGAGGGTGGCGGCCATGAGGTTCTCCGACGTCCCGGCCGCCTCGCGCAGCCGGTCCAGCGCCCCCCGCACCGGCGCGGGGTCGCGCTCGGCGCGCCACCTCTGCACCGACTCGCAGGCCGCGGCCTCCACGGCCGGGTCCACGGTCTGGATGGCGGTGTCGAGGTCGGCCAGCAGCGGGTTGGGCTCGGTGGTCTCGAACCGGTTGACGCCGACGACGACGTCCTCGCCGCTCTCGATGCGCCGCCGCCGTTCGGCCAGCGAGGCGACCAGCCGACCCTTCATGTAGCCGCTCTCGACCGCGGCGACCGCGCCGCCCAGCTCCTGCACCCGGGCGATCTCCGCGCGGGCCCCGTCGACCAGCTCGGCGACCTTCCGCTCCACCACGACGGAGCCGGTGAACAGGTCGTCGTACTCGAGCAGGTCGGTCTCGTACGCCAGCACCTGCTGCAGCCGCAGCGACCACTGCTGGTCCCAGGGGCGCGGCAGGCCCAGCGCCTCGTTCCACGCCGGCAGCTGCACGGCTCGGGCGCGGGCGTCCCTCGACAGCGTGACCGCGAGCATCTCCAGCACGATCCGCTGGACGTTGTTCTCCGGCTGCGCCTCGGTCAGGCCGAGCGAGTTGACCTGCACGCCGTAGCGGAACCGGCGGTGCCGGGGGTCCTCGACGCCGTAGCGCTCCCTCGTCAGCTCGTCCCAGAGCCGGGTGAAGGCGCGCATCTTGCACATCTCCTCGACGAAGCGCACGCCCGCGTTGACGAAGAAGGAGATGCGCGCGACCACCTCGCCGAAGCGCTCCTGGGGCACCTGCCCGGCGTCGCGGACGGCGTCGAGGACGGCGATCGCCGTCGACAGCGCGTAGGCGATCTCCTGGACCGGCGTCGCGCCGGCCTCCTGCAGGTGGTAGCTGCAGATGTTGATGGGGTTCCACCTCGGCATGGCCGTCACCGTGTAGGCGACCATGTCGGTGATCAGCCGCATCGAGGGCCCGGGCGGGAACACGTACGTCCCGCGCGACAGGTACTCCTTGATGATGTCGTTCTGCGTCGTGCCGCTCAGCGCGGCCACGTCGCACCCCTGCTCCTCGGCGACCACCTGGTAGAGCGCGAGCAGCCACATCGCCGTGGCGTTGATCGTCATCGACGTGTTCATCCCGTCGAGCGGGATGCCGTCGAAGAGCTGCCGCATGTCGGCCAGCGAGGTGACCGGGACGCCGACCTTGCCCACCTCGCCGGCGGCGAGCTCGTCGTCGGGGTCGTAGCCGGTCTGCGTGGGCAGGTCGAAGGCCACCGACAGCCCGGTCTGGCCCTTGGCCAGGTTGCGCCGGTACAGCGCGTTGGACTCCTCCGGCGAGGAGTGGCCCGCGTAGGTGCGCATCACCCAGGGGCGGTCGCGATCCTTCGGCGTTGAAGGGAACGGCATGGCGGGAGTCTAGGGGTGGTTACCGGCCAGTAGCAGCCCCGGACGGGGCACCGTGACGGGTGGCACACTCGGCGGGAGGACGGCGACCGGAGGAGGTCCTGCGTGCCGATCGAGGCGGGCAGCCTGCACTTCCTGGTGGGCCCGGTCATCGCGATCGCGGTCGTGCTGGCCATCGGCCTGTTCCTGCGCTGGGCCTTCGGCTCGGCCCCGCAGCGCTCGCGGCCGAGCCCGACCGACGACGGCCTGCTCACCAAGGTGGCGACGCTGTCGCGGCGGGAGTCGGCCCTGGCCCTGCGGGCCGTGCTGTCCGACGCCGGCATCCGCTCGACGATCCGCTTCCCCGAGGCCCACCGCGCGGTGGTCCTCGTGTTCCCCGAGGACGCCGAGCGCGCCCGCGCGCTGGCGGCCTCGTTCGACACCTGAGGCCCCCTCGCGGGGCCCCGCCGCGAGCTCGCGAGCGGCGGGGCGGGAAGCTCTTCTTCAGAACTCCCGCTGCACGCGCTCGATCTCGGCGCCCAGGCCGCGCAGCTGCTGGACGAAGTCGGGGTAGCCGCGGTCGACGTGGTGCACCTCCTGCACCTCGGTGACGCCGTCGGAGACCAGGCCGGCGAGGACCAGCCCGGCGCCGGCCCGGATGTCGGTGGCCACGACCGGCGCGCTGGAGAGCCGCTCGCGGCCGCGGACGACGGCGTGGTGGCCGTCGGTGCGCACCGAGGCCCCCAGCCGGACCAGCTCGTTGACGAACATGAACCGGCCCTCGAACACGTTCTCGGTGATCAGCGCCGTGCCGGTGGACACCGCGGCGAGCGCGACCGCCATCGGCTGCAGGTCGGTGGGGAACCCCGGGTAGGGCAGCGTGACGACGTCGACGCCTCGCGGCCGCTCGTCCATGGCCACCCGGATGCCGTCGGGCCGCGGCTCGACGACCGCGCCCGCGGCGCGCAGCTTGTCCAGCGCGACGGTGAGGTGGTCGGCCACCGCCCGCTCGATGACGACGTCGCCGCGGCTCATGACCGCGCCGATGGCCCACGTGCCGGCGACGATCCGGTCGGGCACCGTCGAGTACGTCACCGGCGACAGCGAGGCCACGCCCTCGACGGTGATCGTGGAGGTGCCCGCGCCGTCGAGCTTGGCGCCCATGAGCGCGAGCATCGAGCAGAGGTCGACGATCTCGGGTTCGCGGGCGGCGTTGTCGATCACCGTCGTCCCCTCGGCCAGCACGGCGGCCATGACGAGGTTCTCGGTGGCCCCGACCGAGGGGAAGTCGAGCCAGATCGACGTGCCGGTCAGCGACGGCGCGCTGGCCACCAGGAAGCCGTGCTCGCTGGTGATCGTGGCGCCGAGCTTCTCCAGGCCGGAGATGTGCATGTCGAGGCCGCGGGAGCCGATCGCGTCGCCGCCGGGCAGGGCCACCCGCGCGCTGCCGCACCGGGCCACCAGCGGGCCCAGGACGCTGATCGAGGCGCGCATCCGGCGCACCAGGTCGTAGTCGGTCTCGGTCGACGGCGCCTCCGGCACGTCGATGGTGACCCGGCCGCCCCCGCCGCTGCCCGGCGTGCGCTCGTAGGTCACCCCGCAGCCGAGCCGGCGCAGCACCTCGCTCATGATCGCGACGTCGAGGATGTCGGGGACCTCGTCGAGGGTCGTCGTGCCCGGGGCGAGCAGCGCCGCGGCCATGAGCTTGAGGGCGCTGTTCTTCGCGCCCGTGACCCGGACCCGCCCGCGCAGGGCCGTCCCCCCGGTCACCTGGAAGCACTCCACCGGTCCACCCTACGGCGAGCGCACGCACGGCTACGCTCGCGGCCGTGACGGTCCGGCTCACCCGCATCTACACGAAGACCGGCGACGCCGGCCAGACCCACCTGGGCGACATGAGCCGGGTGGCCAAGACCGACCCGCGGCTGATCGCCTACGCCGACGTCGACGAGGCCAACAGCGTGCTGGGGGTCGCGCTGGCGCTCGGCGCTCCGCCCGAGGCGGTCGCCGAGCTGCTGCGCAGCATCCAGAACGACCTGTTCGACGTCGGCGCCGACCTCTCCACCCCGATCACCCCGGACCCGCAGCACCCGCCCCTGCGGGTCACCGCCGCCTACACCGAGCGGCTCGAGACGGCCTGCGACACCTGGAACGCCGACCTGCCCAAGCTCGCCAGCTTCGTCCTGCCCGGCGGCACCCCGGCGGCCGCGCTGCTGCACCAGGCGCGGGTGGTGGTGCGGCGGGCCGAGCGCAGCGTGTGGGCGCTGCTGGCCGTGGACGCCGTGCGCACCAACCCCGAGACGGCGCGCTACCTCAACCGGCTCTCGGACCTGCTGTTCATCCTCGCGCGGGTCGCCAACCCCGGCGGCGACGTGCTGTGGGAGCCGGGCGCGCACAGCGGCGTCCACGCCCAGCGCGCCGCCCGTCGGGACACCTGAGGGAACGGCCGCCCGCAGCGGGGCCGGTCAGCGGACCCCGGGGGCGGACTCCACCCAGGAGAGGAAGCCGGTCAGCGTCGAGGGCTCCATGGCCAGCTCCTGCGGCCCGTCGTCGCTGCGGCAGGTGAGCACCACGACGTCGCCGGGCAGCGCGACGTCCTCGGCGGTCACCCCCCGGCGGCCCTCGACGCTGAGCGTGGCCCGGGGCAGCCGGCGCTGCGGGCGCACGGCCAGCGACAGGGCGCGGTACCAGAGCAGGCTGTCGTCGCCGAACCAGGCGACGCCGACCGACCAGCGCGCGGAGTGCGCGGGGCGCAGCCACATGGTGACCGCGCCCAGGCCGGTGAGCAGGAAGCGGCGGCGGAGCAGGAACGCCACGACGACCGCGACGAGCAGCACCCCCAGGAGCACCAGCAGGACGGTCGTCATCGCGCGTCCGACGGTAGGCGGGGGGAGCCGGGTCGGATCGGGTCAGACGTCCTGACCGGCGGCCCGCAGCCGGCCGATCGCCCGCCGGGCGGCGGCGGTCGACTCGGGGTCGTCCTCGGCCTGGGCCCGCCGCAGCGCCTCGCGGGCGCGCTCGACGTCGATGTCGCCGGAGAGCTCCGCGGTCTCGGCGAGGATGGAGACCCCCTTGTCGGTCACCGACAGGAAGCCGCCGTGCGCGGCGACGACGACGTCGTCGCCGTTCTCGGTGCGGATGGTGACCACGCCACCCTCCGCCAGCTGCCCGAGCAGGGGGGCGTGCCCGGGCAGGATGCCGAGCTCGCCCTCGGTGGTGCGGGCGATGACCATGCGGGCCTCGCCCGACCAGAGCCTGCGCTCGACGGCCACCAACTCGACCTGCAGGGTCGCCACGACACTCCTCGGGGTCCACCGACGATGGCGGTACGGGGTCGCCGGCTCGGGCGAGCGCGACGACGAGTCCTGCCCACTCTATAAGGAGCCCCCGCCGCCCTCTGCCCGCAGGCCCGCGAGGAGACCCTGGGGGGCTTCAGGCCGCGCGGCGGTAGAGCAGGGTCCAGCGACCGACCCGCACCCACGGGTGCCGCACGGTGGAGGCCGGAGCCCACTCGTCGAGCGCGTACCGGGCCTCGTCGAGTGACTCCCACGGCGCGTAGGCGGGCCAGCTCCAGCCCGGCTCGGCGGTGGCGGTCCTCGTGTCCTGCGGTTCCACGATCGTCTCCCACGGCGCCCACGGGCTGGGCGCCTCCACTGAGGATGCTCGGCAGAGGTCCACGGTGGAAGAAGCCCTGCCGCGGGGAATCACCCGATCGGGGTGACTCGTGCGGGTGGCGGCTCAGCCGATGCGCTGCCAGGTCCCGCAGCCCTCGGTGGAGAAGGCGGCGTCCGACGCGGGGATCGCCACCGTGGCGTCGGCCGGGCCGAGGCCGTTGACGATGAGGTCCTCGAAGGTGCCGGACAGGCCCGACAGGCGCTCCCAGTAGCAGTGCTCGCCGGGGTTGCGGGCCCGGTACGTCCCCGGAGCGACCTCGTCGGGGACGAGGTAGAGCCCGTCGCCGGGGATGCTGCCGTCGGCGGCCTGCTGCTCGAGCACCGTCACCGCCGACTCCCGCCCGGCCACCGCCGCCTCGCGCTGGTCCAGCTCGGCCGCGCGGGCGTCGAGCTCCGCCTGCCGGGCGGCGTTGTCGGCCGCCACCTCCGCCTCCGCCTCGTCGCGCGCCGCGGCGACGTCCGCCGCCGCGGCGTCCCGGGTGTCGTCGACCTCCTGCCGCAGGTCGGCGACCTGCTGCTCGAGCCCCGCGACCTGGCCGTCGAGCGCGTCCACCCGGTCCTGGTCGTCGGCACCCACGACACCGCCGGCGGCGCCGAGCACGAGGCCCGCGAGCAGCGCTGCGGCGACGAGCGCCACGAGCCGCGCCCGCGTCCGCCGCGCGCCGGGCGACGGCGCCGCCGGAACGGCGGGCGCGGTCCAGGAGACCGTCACCCGCGGGTCGGCGGCCGGCGCCGCCCACGCGGTGGGGGGCGGACCCGCGTGCTGCGGCGGCATCGCGCCGACCTGCGGCTCCGGCCCGGACCGCGTTCCCCCGTCGCCCACGACCCCGTCCACGCCCGCTCCCCGTCGTCCCGGCCGGCTCCGGCGGCCGGCGCTGGCGATCGTGCCGCACGGACGGACGGGCGGGACCCGGAAACGCCGGTGGCCGGACCCCTTCGAGGGAGTCCGGCCACCGGGAGGCCCCGGCCGCGCGCGGCGGCGGGGTCGGCGTTCAGCCGCGCTTGAGCTTCTCCGCGTTGCGCTCGAGGTCCTCGAGGCCACCGCACATGAAGAAGGCCTGCTCCGGCACGTGGTCGTACTGGCCCTCGGTGAGCGCCTTGAACGCCTCGAGGGTCTCCGACAGCGGCACGAAGGAGCCCGGCTGCCCGGTGAAGGCCTCGGCCACGAACATGTTCTGCGAGAGGAAGCGCTCGATGCGCCGCGCCCGCTGGACGGTGACCTTGTCCTCCTCACCGAGCTCGTCGATGCCGAGGATGGCGATGATGTCCTGCAGCTCGACGTAGCGCTGCAGGATGCGCTGCACCTCGCGGGCGACGTTGTAGTGCTCCTGCCCGATGTACTGCGGGTCGAGGATCCGGCTGGAGGAGTCCAGCGGGTCCACGGCCGGGTAGATGCCCTTCTCCGAGATCGGCCGGGAGAGCACGGTCGTCGCGTCGAGGTGGGCGAACGTGGTGTGCGGCGCCGGGTCGGTGATGTCGTCGGCGGGCACGTAGATCGCCTGCATCGAGGTGATGGAGTGACCGCGGGTCGAGGTGATCCGCTCCTGCAGCTCGCCCATCTCGTCGGCGAGGGTGGGCTGGTAGCCCACGGCCGAGGGCATGCGGCCGAGCAGCGTCGACACCTCGGACCCGGCCTGGGTGAACCGGAAGATGTTGTCGATGAAGAGCAGCACGTCCTGGTTCTGCTCGTCGCGGAAGTACTCCGCCATCGTCAGCGCCGACAGCGCCACCCGCAGGCGGGTGCCCGGCGGCTCGTCCATCTGGCCGAACACCAGCGCGGTGGACTCGATGACGCCCGACTCGGTCATCTCGGTGATGAGGTCGTTGCCCTCGCGGGTGCGCTCACCGACGCCGGCGAACACCGACACGCCACCGAACTCCTGGGCGACCCGGCGGATCATCTCCTGGATCAGCACGGTCTTGCCCACGCCGGCGCCGCCGAACAGGCCGATCTTGCCGCCGGCCACGTACGGCGTCAGCAGGTCGATGACCTTGATGCCGGTCTCCAGCATCTCGGTGCGGCCCTCGAGCTGGTCGAAGCGCGGCGCGTGCCGGTGGATCTCCCAGTGCGGGGCGTCGGTGCCCCAGCCGGGCTGGTCGAGGCAGTCGCCCAGGGCGTTGAACACGTGCCCCTTGGTGACGTCGCCGACCGGCACCGAGATCGCCGAGCCGGTGTCGCTGACCGGCGCGCCGCGCACCAGGCCGTCGGTCGGCTGCATGGAGATGGTGCGGACGACGTTGTCGCCCAGGTGCTGGGCGACCTCGAGGGTCAGCGTCTTGCCCAGGTCGGCCAGGGTGACGTCGACCTTCAGGGCGTTGAACAGGTCGGGCATCGCGTCGCGCGGGAACTCGACGTCGACGACCGGCCCGGTGACCCGCACGACCCGGCCGGTGGCGCCCCGGGTCTGCGAGGTGGTCGAGCGGTCCTCGGTGACGGTCATCTGTACTGCTCTCCTGCCCTGCGGCTGTGTGGTGCGGTTCGGATGGGGTCAGTCGTCGGCGCCGGCCGACACGAGCGCGTCGGCACCGCCGACGATCTCGCTGATCTCCTGGGTGATCTCGGCCTGGCGGGCCTGGTTGGCCTGCCGCGAGAGGTTCTTCGCCAGCTCCTCGGCGTTGTCGGACGCCGACTTCATCGCCCGGCGCCGCGACGCGGACTCCGAGGCGGCCGCCTCGAGCATCGCCGCGTAGATCCGGGTGGTGATGTACTTCGGCAGCAGCGCGTCGAGCAGCGCCTCGGCCGAGGGCTCGAACTCGTAGGACGTCGGGACGCCGGAGTCGCCCGTGCGCCCGGCCTCCCGGTCCTCGCGCTCGTAGTCGAACTCCTCGACCTCCTCGACCTCCAGCGGGGCCATCCGCTTGGCGACCGGGACCTGGGACAGCAGCGACCGGAACTCGGTGTAGACGATGTGCAGCTCGTCGACGCCGAGCACGTTGTCGGCCCCGGGGCCGCCGTCCTCGTCGTCCTCACCGGCGGTGAAGGCGTCGATGAGGACGCGGCCGACGTCCTGGGCGTTGACGTAGCCGGGCTGCTCGGAGAAGCCGGTGAACGACTGCTCGAACGGCCGGTTGCGGAAGGAGTAGTAGGTCTCCCCCTTCCGGCCGACGACGTAGAGCACCGGCTCCTTGCCCTCCTGCCGCAGCAGGGAGAGCAGCTCCTCGGTGCGGCGCAGGACGTTGACGTTGTACGAGCCGGCGAACCCGCGGTCGGAGGTGATCACCAGGACCGCCGCGCGGCGCGGGTTCTGCCGCTCGGTGAGCAGCGGGTGGTCCAGCGAGGCGGACGACGCCAGCGCCGAGAGCACCCGGGTGATCTCCCGGGCGTACGGCTTGGACGCCTCCACCCGCGCCTGGGCGCGCACGATACGGGCACCGGCGATCAGCTCCTGCGCCGAGAAGATCTTCTTCGTCGACTGCGTGGAGCGGATGCGGCGCCGCAGCGCGCGGAGGGAACCGGCCACGTCAGGCGCTCCGCTTGACCTGGACGGTCTCCTGGCCCCGCTGCGACGCGTCCATGGCCTCGGCCTCGGGCTCGTTGATCTGCAGCGTGCCGCCCTCGGCGGTCTGGAACTGGCCGTAAAACTGCTCGACGGCGCGCTCCAGGGTCGAGACGGCGTCGTCGCCGAGCACCTTGGAGGTGCGGATCTCGTCGTAGACCCCCGCGTGGCTGCGGGCCACGAAGTCGAGGAACTCGTTCTCGAACCGGCGCACCTCGCTGACCGGCACCTTGTCCAGCTTGCCGGTCGTGCCCAGCCAGATGGAGACGACCTCGCGCTCGACCGGGTACGGCTGGTACTGGCCCTGCTTGAGCAGCTCCACCAGCCGCTGGCCGCGCTCCAGGGTGGCCCGGCTGGCGGCGTCGAGGTCGGAGGAGAACGAGGCGAACGCCTCGAGCTCGCGGTACTGCGCCAGGTCCAGCCGCAGGCGGCCGGCGACCGAGCGCATCGCCTTGATCTGCGCCGAGCCGCCGACCCGCGACACCGAGATGCCGACGTTGATGGCCGGGCGGACGCCGGAGTTGAACAGACCGGTCTCGAGGAAGATCTGGCCGTCGGTGATCGAGATGACGTTGGTCGGGATGTAGGCCGACACGTCGTTGCCCTTGGTCTCGATCAGCGGCAGGCCGGTCATCGAGCCCGCGCCCAGCTCGTCGGAGAGCTTCGCGCAGCGCTCCAGCAGCCGGGAGTGGAGGTAGAAGACGTCGCCCGGGTAGGCCTCGCGGCCCGGCGGGCGGCGCAGCAGCAGCGACACCGCGCGGTAGGCCTCGGCCTGCTTGGACAGGTCGTCGAAGACGATCAGGACGTGCTTGCCCTCGTACATCCAGTGCTGGCCGATGGCCGAGCCGGTGTAGGGGGCGATGTACTTGAAGCCGGCGGCCTCGGAGGCGGGGGCGGCGACGATGGTCGTGTACTCCATCGCCCCGGCGTCCTCGAGCGCGGCGCGGATGCCGGCGATCGTGGAGCCCTTCTGGCCGACCGCGACGTAGATGCAGCGGACCTGCTGCTTCGGGTCGCCGGTGGCCCAGGCCTCCTTCTGGTTGATGATCGTGTCCACGACGATCGCCGTCTTGCCGGTCTGGCGGTCGCCGATGACCAGCTGGCGCTGGCCGCGGCCGATCGGCGTCATGGCGTCGATGGCCTTGATGCCGGTCTGCAGCGGCTCCTTGACCGACTGGCGCTGGACGACGGTGGGCGCCTGCAGCTCCAGGGCGCGGCGGCCGCTGGTCTGGATCGGGCCGCCGCCGTCGATCGGGTTGCCGAGCGGGTCGACGACCCGGCCCAGGTACCCCTCGCCGACCGGTACCGAGAGCACCTCGCCGGTGCGGCGGACCTGCTGGCCCTCCTCGATGCCGGCGAAGTCGCCGAGGACGACGACGCCGACCTCGCGGGTGTCGAGGTTGAGCGCCAGGCCGCGGACGCCGCTCTCGAACTCGAGCAGCTCGTTGGTCATGACCGAGGGCAGGCCCTCGACGCGGGCGATGCCGTCACCGGACTCGGTGACGATCCCGACCTCCTCCCGGGAGACGTCGGGGGCGTACTCGGAGACGTAGCTCTGGATGGCGCTGCGGATCTCGTCCGCGGAGATGGTGAGCTCGGCCATGGCGGCGTCCTCTTCCCTGCTCTTCGTGGTTCTGGAGGCTTGCGTGGGGTGGGCGGTCAGCCGATCAGCCGCCGGCCGGCGGTCTCGAGCCGGTGGGCGATGCTGCCGTCGATGACCTCGTCGCCGACGCGGATGACGAGGCCACCGAGGACGTCGGGGTCGACGGTCACCTGCAGGCCGATCGTCCGCCCGTACAGGCGGCCGAGGACCTGGGTGAGCCGCTGCTCCTGCGTCGCCGTCAGCGGCACCGCCGTCGTCACGTACGCGACCGACTGACCGCGCCGCGCGCTCGCCGCCTCCGACAGGCGCTCGATCGCGGTCTCGGCGTGGACGACGTGCGAGCCGGACAGGACGTTGCGGAGCAGCTGCGCGGAGACCGGGCTGACCCGGCGGCCCAGGAGCCGGTCGAGCAGCTCCGCCTTGCCCTTGGCCGGCGCCGTGCGGTCGCCCAGCACGCGGGACAGCTCGGTGTCGCCGGCGACGATCCGGCCGAACCGGAACAGCTCGTCCTCGACGCTGTCGAGCTCGCCGCGGGCCTCGGCCGCGGACAGCGAGGCGTCGGTGCCCAGCGTCTCCAGGGCCTCGACGAGGTCGAGCGGACGCGACCAGCGCTGCCGGGCGACGGCCTGGACCAGCTCGGTGGTGCGGTCGGACACCTTGCCCGCGAGCAGCCGCGCGGCCAGGCCGGCGCGGTCGTCGGGACGCGCCGCCGGGTCGGACAGCGCGCGCCGGAGGGTCGGCTGCCCGCCGAGCAGCCGCGCGACCGCGAACAGCTCGTCGCCGAGCTGCAGCAGGTCGGCGTCGGAGGCGGCGCGCGGCGTGCCGGTGACCCGCTCGCGCGCCTTCTCGAGCAGGCCCGACGCGCCGCGGGTCTGCTCGACGAGCTGCTCCCGGACGGCGGCGAGCGCCTCCCGGCTGGAGGCCTCCATCAGCGGCCGCCGTCCCGGGCGGCGACGGTGCTGCCGCCGCGGCCGTCGGCGCTGGCCGCCATGCCGTCGAGCTGGTCGAGGAAGCGGTCGACCGTGCCGCGCCGCCGCGCCTCGTCGGCGAGCGACTCGCCGACGACCCTGCCGGCGAGCTCGACGGCCAGCGCCCCGAGCTGACCGCGCAGCTCGTTGACGACCGACTGCCGGTTGGCGGCCAGCTGCTCCTCGCCGCGGGCGACGATGCGGGCCGACTCCTCCTGGGCCTGGGCGCGCAGCTCCTCGAGGATCTGCTGCCCCTCGGCGCGGGCGGCGTCGCGGATCTGGGCGGCCTCGGTGCGGGCCTCGGCCAGCTGCGCGCGGTACTGCTCCAGCGCGGCCTTGGCCTCGGCCTGCATAGCCTCGGCCCGCTCGATCCCGCCCTCGATCGCCTCGCGGCGGGCCCGGAAGACCTGCTCGAAGCGCGGCGCGACGAACTTGAAGAGCACCAGCAGCACGACCGCGAACGCGATCAGGCCGATGATGATCTCGCCGACCGGCGGCAGCAGCGGGTTGTGTTCCTCCGCAGCGAGGATGCTCATGCTCTCAGTGTCCCTGTCTCGAGTCGGCGCCCGTACTCAGGAGCCCGGATCAGAAGATGAAGGGGACGACGAAGCCGATCAGCGCGAGCGCCTCGGAGAGGGCGAACCCGAGGAAGGCGTAGGTACGGGTGAGACCGGCCGACTCGGGCTGACGGGCCGTGGCCTGGATGTAGGCGGCCCAGACGATGCCCACACCGATGCCGGGGCCGATGGCGGCGAGGCCGTAGCCCACGGTGCCGATGTTGCCCTCGAGTTCAGCGAGAAGCTCGATCATGGGGGGTGTTCCTCCTGTGTCGTCGCCCGGTGGAGTCCGGGCGGCTGGCGGGGTCGTGCGGTGGTGCAGTCCTGGGGCGGCGCCCGCTGGTCGGTGCTCGCCGGTCAGTGCTCGCCGGTCAGTGCTCGGCCTCGATCGAGCCGTTGAGGTACGTCCCCATCAGCACGGTGAAGACGTAGGCCTGCAGGAAGGCGACCAGCAGCTCGAAGAAGGTCATCACGATCGCCAGCAGCGCCGAGACCGGGCCGAAGACGAACGAGAAGTTGTCGCGGCTGAAGAGGTAGACCGCACCCAGCGAGAAGACGACCAGCAGCATGTGGCCGGCGAACATGTTCGCGAAGAGCCGGACGGCGAGGGTGAACGGCCGGACGATGAAGTTCTGCAGGATCTCGATCGGCGTGACCAGGATGTACATCGGCTTGGGCACGCCGGGCAGGAACAGGATGTCCTTGAAGTAGCGGCCGGCGCCCTGCTCGCGGATCCCGATGTAGATGTAGATGACCCAGCAGATGAGCGCGAGGACCAGCGGGAAGGCGAACTTCGACATCGGCGAGATCTGCGCCAGCGGCACGATCGACAGGATGTTGTTCGCCAGGATGAAGAAGAACAGCGACGCGAGGAACGGCGCGAACGGCAGGCCCCGGGGGCCGACCACGTCGCGGGCGATGCCGTCGCGCACCAGCGAGTAGCCGCTCTCGCCGATGAACTGCAGCTTGCCGGGCACGATCGAGGGCTTGCGCACGGCGAGGACGAGGAACGCCAGCATCGCGGCGGTGGCGATCCACAGCCAGACGGTGATCCGGGTGATCTCGAAGTCCACGCCCAGGAGGGAGAACGAGACCAGCGGCTCCGGGTAGAACTCCGCGATGCTGGGAGCCTGGAACCCGTCGCCACCGCCACCTTCGGCGGCGGCGAGCACGTTGCCTAGCGCGTGGGCGCTCGAGGTCACCGTTGTCCCTTCTGCGTCCTGGGCCGGCTCCGTCGTCCGCCCGGGGTGGTGCTGTCCGTGCCCCCCGTCGGCGGGGGTACCGCTCCGTACCTGGCCACCACGATGTAGATGGCGACCGAGATGCCGAGGAGGATCCCGACCGGGGCGAACACCTTGGTGTCCAGCCACCGGTCGAGCAACCAGCCGGCCCCGCCCCACACGGCCATCCCGGAGATCAGCGTGCCGATGACCGCGTAGCCGGTCTCCGCGCCGCTGCCCTGCTTGGTCGGGCCCGCAGGTCGAGGCCGGGGCTCCCCCGGAGGGGGAAGGTCCTCGGCCATCGCGTCGGACACTATCAGCCGCGTGTCGGGGCCTCCCCGGGAGGCCGCTGGTCACGCCCTCTCGTCACCCGCAGGGGTGGTGGAGCGGCCCGGCGGCGCGGGCGGCTGGACGTAGTACAGCGGCCGGGTCCACACCCACCGCAGCTGCACGCAGGACCACAGCAGGGCACCGGCGACGACGGTCCAGCCGAGCGTGACCTGGTCGAGCCACCCGTCGGCGGGCAGCGCGGCGAGCAGGGCGAACAGCAGGAGCGCCTTGACCAGGAACATGCCCAGCGCCGCGGGGAGGGTGTAGGAGTCCGACCGCCGCCCGGCCCGGGCCACGACCAGGCCCGAGACGCAGAAGAAGGCGGTGACGACGGCGGCGCCGACGACCACGCTCACGGCGTCCCCCCACCCGGCGGCGAGGCCCACGACGGGTGCCGCGACGGCGGTGGCACCGGCGCAGACGAGGGCGCCCACGCGCAGGAACGACAGGTCCCACGGGGTGTCGGAGCGGGTCGGCGGGGTCACCGGACCACCTGCCGCACGCCCTGGTCGCGCGGTTCCCGCTCCGCGGCGGCCGGCTCGAGGGCCGTCTGCAGCGCCGCGGCCCGCGCCGCGCGGGCGGTCGGGTGGTCGGCGCGGCTGCGCTCCTTCTGGGCGAGGAGCTCCGCGGCCCGGGCCTCGCGGGCGGCGCGGCGGGCCCGCGGGCTCAGGACGACGACCACGCCGACGACCAGCAGGACGCCGATGGCGACGAGCAGCTCGGCCCGGCCGCCGGTGATCGACAGGGTCACG
The DNA here is from genome assembly GCF_054050035.1 of Geodermatophilus sp. SYSU D00815. Lineage (NCBI taxonomy): Bacteria > Bacillati > Actinomycetota > Actinomycetes > Geodermatophilales > Geodermatophilaceae > Geodermatophilus > Geodermatophilus sp. SYSU D00815. The sequence continues at coordinate 61,724 of NZ_JBJGYO010000024.1, forward strand.
GCGCCGAACGAGAGCAGCGCGGCCCAGAAGTACATGACCAGCACCGCCCGGCGGTGGGAGTGGCCGATGGACAGCAGCCGGTGGTGCAGGTGCATCTTGTCCGGCGCGAACGGCGACCTGCCGCGCAGGCTGCGCCGGACGACGGCCATCAGCAGGTCGACGAACGGGATGAGCAGGATCGCGATCGGCACCAGCAGCGGCAGGGTCAGCGGCAGCAGGCTGGCCGCCGAGTCGAAGGACTGGGGGTCCACTCCCCCGGTCGCCGTCACCGCCGCCGCCGCCAGCATCAGCCCCACCAGCATGGAGCCGGAGTCCCCCATGAAGATGCGGGCCGGGCGGAAGTTGTGCGGCAGGAAGCCCAGGCAGGCGCCGGCCAGCACGGCGGTGATCAGCGCGGGAGCGCTGGCGACGTCGTCGTAGCCGACCAGGCCGAGGTTGTAGCTGTAGGCGAAGAAGGCCAGCGCCGCGATCGCCGACACCCCGGCGGCCAGGCCGTCGAGACCGTCGATGAAGTTCAGCGCGTTCACCGTGAGGACGGTGAGCAGGATCGTCAGCGGCACCCCGACGTCGGGCCCCAGCGAGAGCGTGCCGATGTCGGCGACCGGCAGGAAGACGAACGCCAGCTGGACGCCGAGCAGCACCATCACGCCCGCCGCGGCGATCTGCCCGGTCAGCTTGGTCAGCGCGTCGAGCCCGAACTTGTCGTCGAGCACGCCGAGCAGGCAGATCAGGCCGCCGGCGACGAGCACCGCGGCGGTCTGCGAGTCGTCGAACGTCCGCTGCAGCGCGGGCAGCCGGGTGGCCACGAGCACCGCCGCCGCGACCCCGAGGTACATGGCCACCCCGCCGCCCCGCGGCGTCGGGATGACGTGCACGTCGCGCTCGCGCGGCGCGGCCATCATGCGCAGCCGGACCGCCGCCATCCGCACCACCGGCGTGGCCAGGAAGGTGACCAGACCGGCGGTGAGCAGGACGACGGCGTACTCGCGCACGGAGCGTCGCTCTCAGCCGGCGCGCTGCGGCTCGGGGTAGGCGGGGTGGGCCGCGACGAGCTCCCGGACGGCGGTGGCGACCTCGCCGCTGCGGCTGCCGTCGGCGTCGCGGATCGCCGTCCCGATGAGCGAGGCGATCTCCTTCATGTCGGTCTCGGTCATGCCCTGGGTGGTGACCGCGGGGCTGCCGACGCGGATGCCGGAGGCGACCGACGCGGGCTGGGGGTCGAACGGGATCGCGTTCTTGTTGAGCACGATGCCGGCGGCGTCGCAGCGGGCCTCGGCCTCCGCACCGGTCACCCCGGTCTCCCGCAGGTCGAGCAGCGCGAGGTGGGTGTCGGTGCCGCCGGCGACCGGGCGCAGCCCCTCGGCCGCGAGGCCGTCGGTCAGCGCCTGGGCGTTGGCGATGACCTGCCGGGCGTAGGCCTGGTACTCCGGCTGCAGGCACTCCTTGAGGTTCACCGCCTTGGCGGCGACCGCGTGCATCAGCGGACCGCCCTGCATCATCGGGAAGGCGGCCTTGTCGATGGCCTTGGCGTGCTCGGCCTTGCAGACGATCGCGCCGCCGCGGGGCCCGCGGAGCACCTTGTGCGTGGTGAAGGTGACGACGTCGGCGTAGGGCACCGGGCTGGGGATGGCCTTGCCGGCGACCAGGCCGATGAAGTGCGCGGCGTCGACCATCATGATCGCGCCGACCTCGTCGCAGATCTCCCGGAACGCCGCGAAGTCGATCAGCCGCGGGATGGCCGAGCCGCCGCAGATGATCATCTTGGGCCGGTGCTCGCGGGCGAGGTCGCGGACCTGGTCGTAGTCGATGTGCTCGGTCTGCGGGTGCACGCCGTACTGGACGGCGTTGAACCACTTGCCGCTGAACGACACCTTCGCGCCGTGGGTGAGGTGGCCGCCGTGCGGCAGGGCCATGGCCAGCAGGGTGTCCCCGGGCTGCAGGAAGGCGCCGTACGCGGCGAGGTTGGCGTTGGCGCCGGAGTGGGGCTGCAGGTTGGCGTGGTCGGCGCCGAAGAGCTCCTTGGCGCGGGCGATGCCGATCTCCTCGGCCCGGTCGACGACCTCGCAGCCGCCGTAGTAGCGGCGGCCGGGGTACCCCTCCGCGTACTTGTTCGACAGCGTGCTGCCCAGCGCGGCCAGCACGGCCGGGCTGGTGAAGTTCTCGCTGGCGATCAGCTGCAGTCCGCCGCGCAGGCGGTCGAGCTCGTCGACGACGACGCCGGCGATGTCGGGGTCGAAGGCGGCCAGGGCGTCGAAGTCGGGGCCCCAGTAGGGGGTGCTCATCGCGGCGCGCTCCAGAACGAGGGGGCGGGGGCTGTCGCCCCACGGTACTGCCACGACACGGTTCCTCCGGACTGCACCGCGGCCTGTTGCCGTCCTCACCCGCGCCGGGCCTCCGGCGCAGCCCTCAGTCGGTGATGTCCGGCACGACCTCGCGCAGGCGGTCGACCGGGATCGCGCCGACGCGCAGCACCCGCGGGGCGGGGGCGGTGCAGTCGACGATCGTGCTGGCGGCGGTGCCGGCGCGCGGGCCGCCGTCGAGGACGACGGCCGCGTGGGTGCCGAGCTGCTCGAGCGCCTTCTGCGCGGTGGTGGCGGCCGGCCGACCGGACCGGTTGGCGCTGGAGACGGCGAGCGGGCCGGTGCGGCGCAGCAGGTCCCGGGCGATGTCGTCGTCCGGGAGGCGGACGGCGACCGTGCCCTCGGCGTCGCCCAGGTCCCAGGCCAGCGACGGGGCGTGCTCCACCACCAGGGTCAGCCCGCCGGGCCAGAACGCCGCCGCCAGGTCGTGGGCGAGGGGCGGGAGGCGGAGGACGAGCCCGGAGAGGGTGGACGAGTCGCCGATGAGCACCGGGACCGGCATGGCGCGGCCGCGGTTCTTCGCGGCGAGCAGACCGGTGACGGCCGCCGGGTTGAAGGCGTCGGCGGCGACGCCGTACACGGTGTCGGTGGGCAGCAGCACCAGCTTGCCGTCGGCGATCGCGGCCGCCGCGGCCTCCAGGCCGGCAGCCCGGGCGTCGGGGTCGGAGCAGTCGAAGACGTCGGCCACGAGGCGCCAGTCTGTCATCCGGTGAGCCGCGGGGCGGGCTCAGCCGTCGCCGTCCCCGCCGTCGCCGCCGCCCTCGTTCCCCTCGTCCCCGTTGCCGCCGCCCTCGTCCCCGTTGCCGCCACCCCCGTTGCCGTTGCCGTTCCCGTTGCCGTTCCCGTTGCCGTTGCCGTTCCCGTTGCCGTTCCCGTCGCCGTCCTCGCCCGGGGCGGGCGGCGGGGTGGTGGGGACGGGCACCGGCGGCACCGCGTAGGACACCCGCACGGCGTCGCCGGGCGCGAGCGTCCCGGTCGGCTCCACCGCCGTCACCTGCCCGGCCGCGACGTCGGCGGTCTCGACCGGCACCAGCTCGACCGCGAGCCCGCGGGCGATCAGGTCCGACCGGACGTCGGCGACCGGGCGACCGACGAGCTCCTCGGCGACGACGTCGATGCCGGCCGGCGCGGACGTCGTGCTCGCCGGGCTCTCCCCGGCGCCGCTCGGTCCCGTCCGCCCGGCGAGGACGGCGACGAGGACGACGGCGGCGACCGCGAGGACCGCCAGCCCGGCCAGCAGCGGGAGCGCACGCCGTCGTCGGGCGTCACGGGCCGGCGCCGGCGCAGGCGCGAGGGGCGTCGTGAGGGGTGCGGCCACCGGCAGCACGGCGGTGCGGGCCGGCCCGACGGGCGTGGTCGGCGCGCCCGCGACCAGCCGGTCGACCGCGTCCCGCAGCGCCGCGCCGTCGGGGAAGCGCGCCGCGGGGTCCTTGGCCATCGCGCGCGCGACGAGGTCGCGGACGGCGGGCGGGACCTCGGCGGGCAGCGGCGGCGGTTCCTCGCGCAGGTGCTTCACCGCGACCTGCACCGGGTGCTCCCCGTCGAAGGGGCGGCGCCCGGCCAGGCACTCGTAGGCCACCACGCCCAGCGAGTAGACGTCGCTCGCGGGCGTCGACGGCTGCCCGGCGGCCTGCTCCGGCGACAGGTAGTGCGCGGTCCCCATCACCTGCCCGGTGGCCGTCACCGGCACGCTCGCCGCCGAGCGGGCGATGCCGAAGTCGGTGATCTTCACGACGCCGTCCCGCCGGACGAGCAGGTTCGCCGGCTTCACGTCGCGGTGCACCACCCCCGCGGCGTGCGCCGCGGCCAGCCCGTCGGCGGCCTGCCGCACCACGTCCAGGGCGCGGGGGGTCCCCGGGCGGGGCTGCCGGGCCAGCAGGGCGGCCAGCGACTCCCCCTCGACCAGCTCCATCACCAGGTAGGCCAGCGGCGCTCCCCCCGGCGTCGCGGCCTCGCCGTAGTCGAAGACCGCGGCGATGTGCGGGTGGGTGAGGACGGCGGCGTGCTGCGCCTCGCGGCGGAACCGGGCGAGGAAGGCGGCGTCCGCGGCGACGTCGTCGCGGAGCAGCTTGACGGCCACGGGGCGGTCGAGCAGGGTGTCGCGCCCGCGCCAGACCTGCCCCATGCCGCCGCCGGCGACGAGCGCGTGCAGCTCGTAGCGGCCCGCGAGGAGCCGGGGTCCGGTGTCCATGCCACCTCCTGGGGCTCGTGGGTGCCACGGGAGCGCCCGCGGCATGCACCCGTGCGCTCGCCCGGGTGAACGGTCAGCGGCGCCGCGCGGTGGTGTACCGGGGTCGGGCGGTGAGGTCGACGTGGTCCTCGACGTCGGTCCAGCCGCCGTGCGCCCGCACCAGCGCGGGCAGCGCGCTCCCCTGCTGGTCGGCGTGCTCGATGCCCAGCCACCCGCCGGGTCGCAGCAGCCGGGCCGCGGTGCCCAGCAGCCCGCGGACGACGTCGAGCCCGTCGGGGCCGCCCCACAGCGCCAGCGGCGGGTCGTGGTCGGCGACCTCGCGCGGCACCCGGGCGCCGTCGGGCACGTAGGGCGGGTTGGAGACGACCAGGTCGACCGTGCCGTCGAGGTCGGTGAGCAGTGCGGGGTCGGTCATGTCGCCGGCCAGCACGTCGACGGTCGAGCCGGCGGCGTTGGTGCGGGTCCACTCGATGGCCACGGGATCGCGCTCGACGGCGACGACGCGGGCACCGGGGTGCTCGTGCGCCAGCGACAGCGCGATCGCGCCGGAGCCGGCGCCGAGGTCGACGACGACCGGCTCGGGCAGGCCGGCCAGCCGCTCCAGCGCCCAGCCGACCAGCGCCTCGGTCTCTGGCCGGGGCACGAAGACGCCGGGACCCACGGCGAGCTCCAGGTGGCGGAACGGCGCCCGGCCGGTGAGGTGCTGCAGCGGCACGCGGTCGGCCCGCTGGTCCAGCAGTGCGGCGAAGCGGGCGGCGACGTCGTCGGGGACCTCGGCGAGGGTGAGCAGCCCGGTGCGGGAGGTGCCGAGCACGTGCGCGAGCAGCAGCTCGGCGTCCACCCGCGGGGACTCGACCCCCGCCTCGGCGAGCCGGCGCGCCGCGTCGGTGAGCAGGCCGCGGGGATTCAGGAGCCGGCCGCCAGCAGCTCGGCGGTGTGCGCCCTGTCCAGCGCGTCGATGACCGCGTCGAGGTCGCCGTCGAGCATCTGGTCGAGGTTGTAGGCCTTGTAGCCGACCCGGTGGTCGGAGATCCGGTTCTCCGGGAAGTTGTAGGTGCGCACCCGCTCGCTGCGGTCGACGGTGCGCACCTGGCTGCGCCGCTGGTCGCTGGCCGCCGCGGCGGCCTCCTCGCGGGCCGCGGCCAGCAGCCGGGCGCGCAGGATGCGCAGCGCCGACTCCCGGTTCTGCAGCTGGCTCTTCTCGTTCTGGCAGGAGACGACGATGCCGGTGGGCAGGTGGGTGATCCGCACCGCGGAGTCGGTGGTGTTCACGCTCTGCCCGCCCGGGCCGGAGGAGCGGAAGACGTCGATGCGCAGGTCGTTCGGGTCGACGGTGACGTCGACCTCCTCGGCCTCGGGGAGCACCAGCACACCGGCGGCGGAGGTGTGGATGCGGCCCTGCGACTCGGTGACCGGCACCCGCTGCACGCGGTGCACGCCGCCCTCGAACTTCAGCCGCGACCAGATGCCCTCGTCACCGCGGGCCTTGATCGCCACGGAGACGTCCTTGTACCCGCCGAGCTCGGCGTCGACGGCGTCGATGACCTCGGCCGCCCAGCCGCGCCGCTCCGCGTAGCGGAGGTACATGCGCAGCAGGTCGCCGGCGAACAGCGCCGACTCGGCGCCGCCCTCCCCCGCCTTGATCTCGAGGATGACGTCCTTGTCGTCGTCGGGGTCCTTGGGCAGCAGCTGCTCGCGGAGGCGGTCGGAGAGCGCGTCGATCCGGCCCTCGAGCGCGGTGGCCTCGGCGGCGAACGACGGGTCCTCGGCGGCCAGCTCGCGCGCGGCCTCGAGGTCGTCGCGGGCGGTGTCGAGGGCGCGCGCGGTCTCGACGACCGGGGCCAGCTGGGCGTAGCGCCGCCCCAGCCGGCGGGCCCGGGACTGGTCGGCGTGCACGGCCGGGTCGGCGAGCTCGGCCTCCAGCGAGGCGTGCTCGGCGAGCAGCCCGGCCAGCCGGTCGGTCCCGGCCTCGGTGCCGGAGGTCATCTCGGTCGCCTCCCGGGGGCTTTCGGGACGGCCAGGCCGGCGCGGGGGGGGGGGGGCCGGGGCGGTGGCCGGCCGG